>CAZTOE010000338.1:0-4432 GCA_964615045.1 uncultured Spirochaetales bacterium | reverse complement strand
GAGCCTGCGGGTCTTTGCGGGGGAGGCCTCCGCGGGAACCGAAATCCAATTCCGCGGCGCCGTGAGCACGGTGGAGAGCGGAGCTCCGGACCTCGCCCACACCGATCTCGCCTTTCTCTGTGGCCCGCCCGACGCGTCGCTCCAATGGGTTGCGGCGGCGCTGCGCGCTGCGGTGCCGGTCTTCGATCTCTCGGGCGCCCTGGCGGCGCGCGAGGAGGTGCCGCTCGGTGTGGCTGGTTGGGCCACGCCGGCGGAGATCATCGAGGCACCCGCCGTGGCGACCCCTGCGGGCCCCGCCTTGGCGTGGTTGCGTGCCCTTCTTCCCATACACCGCGTCGCGGGTCTGGTCCGGGTGGTGGGTACCAGCCTGGAATCGGTGTCGGGCAGGGGCCGCGCCGGGATCGAGACCCTCGGAGGCGAAGCCGTCGCTCTCTTCAACCAAAGCGATCCCCCGCAATCGGAAGTCTTCTCGCAGCCTGTCGCCTTCACCTGCATCCCGGAAGTGGGAGGGCTCGAAAGTAGCCACAGTGCCGCGGGCCAGGAAAGCAATTTGGAGGCGGTATTGAAACGGGTTTTCGCGGATCGGGTCGAAGTGTCGGTTACCTGTGTGCAGGTGCCCACTTTTGCGGGAGATGGGGCCTCTATCCACTGCGACCTTTCCCAACCGGCGGACCTCGAAAAGCTCGCGGCGGCGTGGTCGGAAGCGCCCGGCGTTCTGTTCGACCCCGAAGTGGCGACCCCCACGACGCGCTCCGCGGCGGGCAGCGACGACGTCCAGATCGGACGGGTCCGCCACGGCTCGAGCGGAGAACGCAGCGTGGCGCTTTGGCTCGCGAGCGACCCGATCCGACTGGCGGCGCGCAACGCGGTCGAACTGGCTCTTACCCGCGTCCGCCTGCACTGACGCGTGGCCCGCTACCGACTTCTACTCGAGTACGACGGTACCGACTTCGAGGGCTGGCAAGAGCAGCCAGGCGCACACCGGACCGTCCAGGGCGCGCTCCGGGCAGCGCTCGGCAGCGTGGCTCGCGATCTCGAGGGCGTGTCCTTGCTGGGGGCGGGTCGCACCGATGCCGGTGTGCACGCCGCCGGTCAAGTCGCCCATGGGGCGCTCGACACGCGCCTTGAGCCGTGCCAGTTGTTTCGGGCTCTGAACGCTCAACTACCTGCCGATTTGTCGGTTCTGGGTCTCGCTCCCGAAGCGGAGGCGTTCCACGCGCGACGCGACGCGCGCGGCAAGCTGTACCGCTATCGACTCTGGACGGGGCCGGCCCGCGCACCGCTACGGGCCCGCTTCACGCATCACGTGCCCCAACGTCTCGATCTGGAGGCGATGAGGCGAGCGGCCCAGGGCTTCGTGGGGACCCGCGATTTCCGATCGCTGTGTGCTGCTGGATCGAAACCGGCGAGCACGGTGCGAACCCTGACACGGGTTGCGGTTGAAGGATGCCCGCGGGGCGAGATCTCGATCGACGTCGAGGGGAACGGCTTCCTGCGCCACATGGTTCGCAACTTGGTGGGGACGCTCCTCGACGTGGCTCTAGGGCGTCGGGACGCCGATTCGATCGCGGATCTGCTGGAACAAAAGGACCGCGGCGCCGCGGGCCCGACCGCTCCGGCATGCGGCCTCACGCTGGTTCGGGTCGACTACGGCCGAAACCTGGACTGGCTGCCTGCTGTCCCTGCCGCCCCTCGACTGGGCGCGGGCATCTCAGCTTGACGCCCCCGGGGCTCTTGGCTACCCAACCTCATCCGAGAGCCACTCTCGAGCCATTCCCGAGCCCGGCCCTGATCGTTCGACGTCAATGGTACGGACGGCAGCCGTTCTTCTAGAGGATCCGATGCCTGCAGCTCGGCCGCTCCGGCCCACCCGAAGTTTCACGCGCGCCTCCGTCCCGCCCGAGTGGTGGGTGATCGACGCCGCGGGTCAAACGCTTGGTCGACTCGGAACCCGGGTGGCGATGCTGCTGCGCGGCAAGCACCGAGCCCAGTTCACCCCCCATGACGACGTCGGGGATTTCGTGGTGGTGGTCAACGCGGAGAAGGTCCGCCTGACCGGCCGCAAGCGCGACCAAAAGATCTACTATCGCCACACCGGCTACACGGGCAGTCTCAAATCGCGCACTGCCGCACAGGTGCTCGAAGGCGTGCATCCCGAGCGCGTGATCGAGCACGCGGTGCGGGGCATGCTTCCCAAGAATTCCCTCGGGCGGAAACTGTTTCGGAAACTCAAAGTGTATGCTGGGCCGAACCATCCCCACGCGGCCCAGCAGCCCAAGGAGCTGAGCCTTGGCTGAAGCGCTGATTCCCAAGCTCTCGACCGGCAAGCGAAAGACTGCGGTTGCCCGCATCAATCTTTTCCCCGGCACCGGCCAGATCCAGGTCAACGGGCGTCCGATCGAGAACTACTTTGGTCGCGAAGTGCTGCGCATCGTGGTGCGGCAGCCCCTCGACCACGTGAACTGCAGTACCCGATACGACATCCAGGCGACGGTGCGTGGAGGCGGACCGACGGGCCAGGCCGGCGCGCTGCGCCACGGGATCTCGCGGGCGCTGTGCGAGCTCGATCCGAATCTGCGCCCCCAGCTCAAAAGGGGCGGCTTTCTGACCCGCGACGCCCGCAAGAAAGAACGGAAGAAATACGGACAACGCGGCGCGCGGGCCCGTTTCCAATTCTCGAAGCGCTAGGAGACCGCATGCGCGTCGCAGTGATCGGGGCGAGCGGATACACCGGCCTCGAGCTGCTCCGCATCCTGCTCCGCCATCCCGACATCGAGCTGACCGCGATCACCTCCGAGCGGAACGCAGGACGGGCGGTCGCCGACGTCTACCCCGCTTTCCGGGCGCTGCTCGACCTTTCCTTCGAAGCGGTCGATCCGCCGTCGCTGGCCGCGCGCGTCGACGCCGCGTTCGCCGCGCTTCCGCACGCGGCCTCGGCGCCGGTGGTGCGCGAGCTGGTCAAGGCCGGCGCCCGCGTCGTGGATCTCTCGGCCGACTTCCGGCTCCGGGATCCGGCCACCTACGCGGCCTGGTACGGGGAGCACGCCGCTCCCGAGTTGCTCGGCCAGGCGGTCTACGGAATCCCCGAGTTTCATCGCGAGGCCCTTCGCACCACCCAGCTCGTTGCCGCTCCGGGCTGCTACCCGACCTCGGCGTTGCTGCCACTGGCTCCCTTCCTGCGCGAGCGCTGTATCGACCCGGGTACGGTGATGGTGGACTCGAAGTCCGGCGTCTCCGGCGCGGGCCGAAAAGCCGACGAGTCCCTCCTGCTCGCCGAGATGGCCGAGAATTGCCGCGCGTACAACGTGGGCGGTGCGCACCGGCACGTCCCCGAGATGGAGGAGCAGGCGAGGGGACTGGCTGGATGCGAAGTGCGGTTCTCGTTCGTGCCGCAGCTCCTTCCGGCGGTGCGCGGGATCGCGACCACCGTGTTCGCGCGGCCCACCCGCACGATGACGACCGAGGGCGCCTGCGCCTTGCTCGAAGCCGCGTACCTCGAAGAGCCTTTCGTGCGCGTGTTGCCCCCGGGCGAAACGCCGAGTCTCGCCGCGGTGCGGGGGAGCAACTTCTGCGACGTTGCGGCCGTGGTCGATACCCGCACCGGGATGCTGGTGCTGCTCTCGGCGCTCGACAATCTGGTGAAGGGGGCCGGCGGTCAGGCCGTCCAATGCTTCAATGTCATGGCCGGACTCCCCGAGACTCGCGGGCTCCTCGAAGCCCCGTTCGTACCTTAGGATTGACGCGCTACTTCGCACGCGATCCCCACGAGCTGCGGCTCTCGGTCTCGGCGGTGGTCTGGCGCGACGCCGAGCGGCGCGAGCTCCTGCTGATGCAACGGAGCGATAATCGCCACTGGGGTCTTCCCGGGGGCTACGTCGAGGCCGGCGAGACGGTCGCCGCCGCCACCGCGCGCGAGGTGTACGAGGAAACCGGAGTGCGCGTAACGGTGGGGCGCCTGGCCGGGGTCTATTCCGATCCTGCGCGCCAGGTGATCGAATATCCGGACGGCCAACGCGTGCAGGCAATCAACCTGTGTTTTGAAGCCTTTCCGTCGACCGACCGCACCGATTCCCCCACCACACCGGACGAGACGCTCGCGACCGGTTACTTTAGTCCCGATGCGCTTCCCGAACCCCTGGTCCCGATCCACCGGCAACGGATCGAGGACGTCCTCGAGCGCGATGCGCTCCCCCGGGTGCGCTAAACCGACGTGGGGACGGCTCAGGGCATGAACGACCGAGCGACCAAGTTCATCTTCGTAACCGGCGGCGTGCTCTCCTCGCTGGGCAAGGGCCTCGCCTCCGCCTCGATCGGCGCACTCCTCGAAGCGCGCGGGTTGCGGGTGAGTTTCCTCAAGCTCGACCCCTACCTGAACGTCGATCCGGGGACGATGAACCCCTTCCAACACGGAGAGGTGTACGTCACCGAGGAC
>CAZTOE010000337.1:0-4437 GCA_964615045.1 uncultured Spirochaetales bacterium | reverse complement strand
TCTGGAGCGAGCCGAGCTTCTTGATGACGAGTCTCTTCTCGATTGTGGTCAGGACCGGCTTGGCAACCGAGGGGAGGATGAGGCCGGCCTTCTTCCACTCCACCACCTCGAACTCGCCGAGAGCGAGAGTCGCTCGCATGCGGCCTGTCACCGCCATGATGACGATGTCTCGTCGCTTGGCCTGGTAGCCGGCGGAGCTGACGACGATCGCGGGTCGCTTCTTGAGGCCGGTCTGGTCGGTGAAGGGGAAGGGGACGAGGACGATGTCGCCGAATCTATAGCTGGTCGTAGGCGGCATCGTCGGGATTGTCCCAGACCTTCCGGAAAGACTTCTCAGAGAGCTTGGAAGCGGCCTCGGTGAGCCGGCGGTCTTCCCGCTGCTCGAGGAAGTCCACGAAATCCTCGACCTCGGCGAGCTTGTCCGGCGGCAGGCGCCGGATCTTGCGGATGAGAACCGTTTGCTGAGCAGCGTCCTTGCCCATGGACCTATCCTACCCCACGTGGGTCGCGACCGTAATTCTTCAGAGTGTGATCGCAAATCCCTCCTTCGGGAAGGGAACCCGCCGAGCAGCCCCAGGCGTAGAATGAGCCCGTCGATGCAGGCCGAAACGGAATCGAACCCGCCACGCGGCCGACCCCAAGCCCCGCTCGGGGCCCACGGCTCGAGTGTGTCCTCACAAGAGCCCGTCCCGACCCCGCCGGAGCGGGCGGCGCTGCGGCGTCGCTGGGCGAACCTGATCCGGCGAGTGTAGGAAGAACCTCCCAACTGCACCTGGTACATCCGGGGCGGCTGGACGGTGTCGAGTCACCCATCCCTTCCATCCCCGTTTTGGGGAGGAGATCGAGTTCTTCGACTGCCGGCAGGACTGGTCGGGGCACCGGGTGTACTTCCACGATGGCAGCGGAGCCCTGACCTCGCTGCCAGCGGCGTGGACGAACGTCGTGGCTCCGGATCCGTTTGAGGTCATTGGTGGGGGCCGGGCGTTGTTTCGTGTGGATGACCTGGTTCGCCTGGTGGCGCTGATCGAGCCGCTCCGGTCCGGCGACCGGGGTGGCAGGTGATGCGGAGGGGTGTCAGGTGCATTATGCCGTCTGTGTAAGGTCCAATACGCCACCATGGTTCGACGTTGTTTGGCCTGAGGTCACGATCTCGAGTGAGGAGTTGGGTCAATTGTGGCCTATATGGGGGCGATACGCCACTCTTCCCGAGTGTGGCTCCCCATCTCATGCCCTTGACAGTCTCTCGATGTGTGGCATAATAGATCTTACGCACGGAGAGCGCAATGGCCAGACCCAGACGAGCCAAGATCGAGGCACTGCGTGCCGGCCGCAGCCTCCACCTCCATCCGGAGAAGGTTCAAGACGAGCTGTTCCGCCAGGAGTTCTTCGACCCGTGCGACCTGGTGCAGGTCAAGTACGAGATGCTCCGGCGGGTGCGGGTCGATGGCCATCCCGTTCAAGACACCGCTCATGCCTTCGGCTTGTCTCGCCCGACGTTCTACGAGGCACAGACGGCATACGAGCGGTCGGGTCTTGTGGGGCTGCTTCCTGCCAAGCGGGGCCCCCGTCGTGCGCACAAGCTGTCGGAGCCCGTCATGGCCTTCGTCACGAAGCAGCTGACCGCCGAGCCCTCACCATCCACACCCGAGCTGGTGCGGCTGATCAGGGAGCGTTTCGGGTTCACCGTCCACCCGCGGAGTCTCCAGCGGGCGCTGGCTCGCCGGAAAAAAAACGCCAGGTGAGCGAAGCCAGCAAAGACACAGCGCTCAGTGGCGATCCTGGCCGCCAGGTCCTTCCGAGGCTCTATGAAGAGATCCGCAGCTGGGTGCTGGATCCTTCCCGCGAGCCGTGGAAGGTCGCGTGTCACTTCGGGTGGGGGGTGCTGGTGCAGCGGGGGATGGCGGCGTGGATGGAGAGCTGTCTGGGCTCCTCGACCACCAGCGGCCAGGATGCGGCCGCTACGGCTCCGAGCGTTCCGGTGCCGGCTCTACGTTCGAACGAGGCCGAGCTGGCGGTGACATTGGCGAGCATTGTGCTTGGCCACATTCAAGGAGCAGCGGTATGACGCTGGACGTTTCGAAGGTGAGTGCCCGTCATCTGGAACGTGACGCCTACCTCTACGTCCGCCAGTCCACCGTTCGCCAGGTCTTCGAGAACGCCGAGAGCACCGAGCGACAGTACGCCCTACGCCAGCGAGCGGTGGCTCTCGGCTGGCCCGCGGAGCGAGTGGTCGTGATCGACTGCGATCTCGGCCACTCGGGTGCCTCCGAGGTCGGGCGCGAAGGCTTCAAGAGGCTCGTCGCCGAGGTGGGGATGGGTCGCGCCGGAATGGTGCTCGGACTCGAGGTGTCTCGCCTGGCCCGCAGCTCGACCGACTGGCATCGTCTGCTCGAGATCTGCGCCATGACCGACACCCTGATCTTGGACGAGGATGGGATCTACGATCCCGCGCCCCCCCGTGCCAATAATCCGTGAGACAGATGGACGTTGGAGTTTAGTGTAGAGGGGCGGGGAGGTTCTGAGCGAATGGAACGACCCCTGCTGGAGAAGGAGAGCTTGAAGAAGGACATGGCGGAAACGGAGGGAGCCCGTAGGGCGAGTGGAGTTTCCGCCGACGGCGCCAAGGGGACGCCCGACCCCGAGGTGGCGGAGAAGCCGAAGCGGCGGCGGTTCAGCGCGGAGTACCGCCTGCGTATCGTGCGGGAGGCGGACTCGTGCAAGGAGCCGGGTGAGATCGGGGCCTTGCTGCGGCGCGAGGGGCTGTACTCGTCGCTGCTCACGGCGTGGCGCCGGCAGCGCGACGCAGGTGCGCTGGCGGGGCTGCGGTCGAAGAAGCGGGGGCCGAAGGCGAATGTGGTGGACCCTCAGGTCAAGCGGCTCGAGCGTGATGTCGCCCGTCTAAAGCGGCAGCTCGAGCAGGCGGAGACGATCATCGGGATCCAAAAAAAAATTGCTGGGATCCTGGGGATCCCCCTGAGGACCTCCGAGCGCGACGAGAAAGACTGATGGCGGCCACTGTCGAGCTGCCCCGTGAGGTCGCGACGGCTCCCGTGTGCCTGGCCGTTGGGCTCAGCCGCGCCACGGTCCACCGCCGGAGAAACCCGGCGAAGGTCAAGGCCAGGCGACCCCGGCCGCGCCCGGCCCGGGCCCTGGACCTGTGCGAGCGCCAGAAGGTGCTCGACACGCTCCACGCCAAGCGCTTCTGCGACCAGAGCCCCATCGAGGTCTACGCGACGCTGCTCGAGGAGGACCGCTACCTCTGCTCGCCGCGCACCATGTACCGCATCCTGGCCGACTCCAAGGAACTCCGCGAGCGGCGCAACCAACTGCGCCATCCCCGCTACCACCGGCCCGAGCTCGTGGCCACCCGGCCCAACGAGGTCTGGTCCTGGGACATCACCAAGCTCAAGGGCCCGATCAAGTGGACCTACTACTACCTCTACGTGATGCTCGACCTGTTCAGCCGCTACGTGGTGGGCTGGCTGCTCGCGATGAATGAGAGCGCCAGCCTCGCCGCACGGCTGGTCTCCGAGACCTGCGCCAAGCAGAACGTCCGCGAGGGGGACCTCACCATCCACGCCGACCGCGGCACCGCCATGACCTCCAAGACCCTGGCCGAGAAGCTCATCGACCTCGGCGTCAAGAAGACCCACTCACGCCCCCGGGTCTCCAACGACAACCCCTTTTCGGAGGCCCAGTTCAAAACCCTCAAGTACTGGCCCGGCTTCCCCGGCCGCTTCGACTCGCCCCAGCACGGACGCGAGGTGAGCCGGGTCTTCTTCCCCTGGTACAACCACGAGCATCACCACTCCGCCTTGAGCTTCTTGACGCCAGCAGTGGTCCATCACGGTCAGGCCGAGCGGGTCCTCGCCGAGAGGCACCGCGTTCGCATGGCCGCCTACCTCGAACGGCCCGAGCGCTTCGTCAACGGACCGCCGAGGCTCGAGAGGCTTCCCGAGGCGGTTTGGATCAACCCGCCCGAGAAAACGACGCATCAGATTGCCCCAGGATCAACGCAACGGACGGAAGACGACCCTGAGGTCGTCCCGATTCTCACGACTCACGCGCCCCTCACCCGGCCAGGGGCGCTCATCACGTCGCCCGAGTGCTCGGCGGCGGCAACTCACTAAATGCGGCCGGACACTGTCTCAAAATCGTTGACACGTACCGGCGGGCGGCGACTCCAGCGCACTGGAGCCAGTCTGGCTAGACCCGAATCGCAACTTCTTGTCCAGTACAGAACAAGAAGGCTGGGACGACCTCGAATAGGCGAGGGCCGGCACTCTTGACCTGGCTCTACCGGCTGCTGGAGGACCGGGAGGAGCGGGTGCGCAGGGTAGCTCTCCCGAAGGGCGGGCCGCCAAGTTGTGATGATGCACATGGCTGATTGACTTCTGCGGGTCTTGCTGGCTGCGCATCCACATCGCTGGCTGGGAG
>CAZTOE010000336.1:0-4444 GCA_964615045.1 uncultured Spirochaetales bacterium | reverse complement strand
TCGAGGGAGCTCGAACACTCGCACTCCTAGTGGACCAGAAACGGGGTGAGGAGCACACGCACTGGCAAGTTGCGGGAACGTGAGAAGGTGATCTCCGTGCGTAGACACCGATTTCGGTCCCGCAGGCGAGCAGGAACCGGTTGATCGCAGCGTTGCACAATCCACCGTGGTGAGCAGCCGAATCGCCTCACTTCGATTGCTCACCGGCGTAAGTCCCACCGAGTCAGGCGTTGTTCCGCATCCCGCCGAGAATCCCCGGCCGCAGAGGCGGGGAATATCAGCCGCCAAGTCAGGGTTTGCGAGCCAACGAATGCACCAATCCCCGCCCCCAATCCGATACCTCCGAAGATCACGGCTGCCCAGATCGTCCCAGGGAGACCTTCCCGACAGGTCCCCTCGCAGATCGCCGTTTCGGCGAACAGTGCCCAGAGGATGCCAACGGTCGCGCCAGACAGACCCCCTATCAGCGCTCCGCGCCCCGTCGTGCTGTGCCCGATCCAAATCGAATCGACGGCGCCGACTGGGAATTCGTAGACGCTCTGCCCACCCCGTACAGTCACCGCACCGTCGCGGAGCCCAAGAAACACTCCCTTCGCAGCTATGCCCGGGTCCCAACGTACCCGCAACCACGATCCATATTCGAGCTTCGACACGAGATGCTCAGCGCTTGACCCAATCGCCTCGGGCGAGGCGTTCTCCTGCTGGCCGTCTGCCGGCGGTGGGAAGATCGCCACGCAACCACATACGAGCCAATACGAGAGGAGCTGGGGACGGGATCCCGTAGACTTCCAGGGTATCCTCACAATCCCGTCCCCCGTGGCGCCGCCTGCGGGTTGGCAAGTGTCGGAGAACGAGAGGTACCGCGGGTGCTCTGCGCATCCCCATTACTCCGTAACAGACTCAAGGACGCCAATCGGGATCCCTCTCATCCTGGTCCGTGATCGCGATCGGGACTTGCACGCGGTCAGCCAGCCGCAGCGCAGCAATATCATACCGCCCGTCCGCACCCTCGGATGCAAACGCCAGCCAGTTGCCATCTGGCGACCAGCGAGGATTGTATCGTCGTCCCGTCCCCCAAGATACGTCCGTGAGGTCGTGAGTCAGCAGCGAAAGCACAGCGATCTTTGCAGACTCGGCCGACTCGACGTGGAGGGCCACCCGGCTGCCATCGGGCGAGTAAGAAGCTCCGTACTCGTTGTCCGGTCCGGCCAAGAGCACTCGCTCCTCGCCGGATTCCACATCCAGAGTATATAGATCGATTCCGGTGTCCTCATTCTCGCGGGCTATTAGAAGCGCACGACCGTCCGGCGACCAATCTGATGGTCCCAGGGCAGACGTCAGAGGCTTGTGGGTAACGCGCCGAAGGCCCGTTCCATCGACGTTCACCACGTAAACGTGTCCGGGAAAGGGGCCGATCGAACCAAGCTCGAATCCCCTGGTCGACATGAATGCCACCCGAGAGCCATCTGGTGACCAGGCCGGGAGGATGTCGAAGGCCGGGTCATCAACGAGCGGTTCTACGGTTCCGGCGACCACGTCGAGAAGGTAAATGTCGGACTGGGGCCCATTGCGCCGGGTCTGAAAAGCAACCCGAAACCCGTCTGGCGACCAACGGCCGAAGTTGTCGGATGCGGGATCGGTAGTCAGCCGCTCTTCAAATTGGCCGGCTTCCAAATTGAAGAGATCCCCGTTCGCGTTGCGAATGGCTGTGTATAGGATCGGTGGGGGTTGATGAACCTCGCCGCGGTCTCCGGGCGCTTCAGATTCGCTGGCTGTCCGAGCGTCACAGGATCCTGACGCAAGACAGAGTACTAGGGCTGCGACGGCGGTTGGCGGTCTGCGACCAAGTCGTCTCGCGAGACTTGTCAGAGCGCGACCAAGTAGGCTGCCGATCATAATTCGACCCGTGTTAGGGGAAAACAGTGAGAGCGAAAACCGCCTCCCGAGAACGTCCTCGACCAGATGCAATCGACCATCAAGAGCCCGGCGCCTGTTTGCGCCACACTTTTGGGAGAGTACCACACGAAGATTCCAACCGTCATCGCGGTAGTGCCTGCACGGTTTTCGTGCCCAGTTCGGTGGTGCGGACGCCGAGGAAGAACGCTGAATCAGCCTGAGCGAGCGCGAATCCGGCGGGGAACCGGATCTCCTGTAGGAGTTGACCGGCGGGATTGTACGCAACCCAGGCCTCCGGTTCCGCCGGATCGACTCGAAAGCGCCTCAGCCAGACATCTCCGCCCGAAGACACGAGCATGCGATCGCTCGCCGGCAACCTGGAGGGATATTCTAACGCCTCGAGCATCTGCTCCGTTCTCGAACGTGCCTCCGCATTAGCGGCGCGGTCCGCCCATGCCCGCCTCAAATCGGCTATCGTCGTAGCCGTAACAGAATCGCCTCTCTCCTCCCGACCGAAGCCCGGAAGTTCGCGCCCGTCGCGGGTGAAGCGTCTAACGCGGCCATTCCCGCCGCTGTATAGGATCTGATCGCCGACCGTCCCGATGGCCGCGGTGAGTCCGAGCGGGTGATTGTTCACCATTCGGACCGAATTGATCATCAGCTGGTAGCGTTCGTCGCCGGGCAAGACATCGATCAGGCGGCCCAAACCGCTTGAGGGTGGGAACACAATCAAGGCTATGGAGTCCCGCCAGAGACGCGCCCCGGGGGGAGCGGACGCCACAATCGTCGCCCGGGCTGCGAGCGAGCCGTCAGCAAGCAGGTGGATCTCCCGCAGCGGACCGATCGTACGTGTTCCGAGCGGCACCGTCAGTCGCTCTGTCCGCAGCACTTGGCCGCCAACGTCTAACACTGTCAGACGCTGAAGAACCCTGTCAAAAAGAAGTGCCGATACCGGACCCAAAGGCCAGACTTGGGCAATATCTCGGTACTCGCCCGGCCCGTCGCCCTCCCCACCGACGGAGACCATGTGCTCGAGATTCGGATCGAAGAAATGAATGCGACGAGTTCCTGCGTCGGCAACGACGATCTCGCCATTCGGGAGGCGCAGCGGCAACGGGTACACGAAGGCCGTTTCCGAAGGGCCAAATGCTGATCCCAAACTCCAGAGTTCCAGTGCGGCAATTGTACGCACGGATGTGGCGTCCCGCGCGTCCGCCGCCGGCCCAGCGTCGCTAACGCAACCGGCAACTGTGATGAGGGTCACGAGGACTCGTGCACGGTGCGTCTCTTCCAGGAGCGATCTCGTTCCGGCTACACGTGACGGTTGACCAGACAAGCCTGCCGAGGCCAGCACTGAGCGAACCGCCGATTGCAAGAACCGGCCCAAGGTGAGGGTCCGTTCTGACCGATTCTCGAAAACCAGACGTCCTTGTCGACCAGTCTGCCGTTCCCGGTGCTCCTTCGTCACTTGCGACCTCCGGTCGGCGGCGGATCGCGCACCCAGGTATACGTTCGCCGCTCCTCCCACTTGCCGTTGACTCGCCGGAACGAAGTGCCCTGTCGCCTGTCCACCGAATGTCGGGTCAGGTGGCGCTCCTCCCTGGTCGAGCCGTCCGGGGCGTAGAACAGCTGGACGAGCTCGGAGACTCCTGGTTCGACGATCCGGACTTGCCCCGTGCCGAAGGTGCCGTCGCGGCCTAGCTGCTGGACGACCATTGTCCGCTGCCCGGGATGCCAGAACTGATGAAACGTCCAGAACGTCCCGACTTCGCGGCTTTCGCGCAGACCGTACAATCGTCCGGTGAGACTCGTGTGACCGGGGTTCCACGCCCAGTCGATCGCGTAGGCGTCGAATGGCTCCTCTTCGCCGGAGTAGGCCGAGTTGTCGGCCTTCCAGGTACCCACTTCCGCCCTCATGAGCTCGAGTGCGGACTCAGGGATGCCTCCTTCCTGCGACGCCCCCGGTCGTGGCAGCAGCAGGAGCAAGGCCACGACGAGCGACCATGGCCCTGTGCCCCCGAAGCCCGGCTCCCTGTCGTGCCGTGCGGTTGAAAGGGAGTTCATCCTCCCTATGCCTCCCCGTACGCCGAGCGCAGCCAGCCGATCAGCTCGTCGTCCACCTCGTCCGCGGCTGACACCCGGACCCGATGCGTGACCATCGCGTTCCAGCTGCCTGCGGCCTCCAGCCGGCCGGCCGGCTGCAGCGACCTGGACTTGATCCCCACGTCCAGCCGGGTCTTCGTCGAGGGCTGGAGCAGGCCGAACTGCTTGCTGCGGCGCAGGCTCACGTAGCTCTTCTTGGGCGCGAGCTCCACGTCGGCGCCGAAGGCCCGCACCGCGGAGGCGAGCTTCTCGTATGTCGGCCGTAGATCCTCCTTGCCCTCGTACTGGGCGTCGACGAGATCGGAGCCGGCCGGCGACGGGCCGGTCCCGCCGCTCGCCCCCTCCTTTGCCATGTGCGCCACGAGGTTCGCATACCCATGGCCCATGCCGTGCTCCTTCAGCATGGAAACCACCTGGCCGTGCTTCTCGAGCCCACTGTCCCGGA
>CAZTOE010000335.1:338-4450 GCA_964615045.1 uncultured Spirochaetales bacterium | reverse complement strand
GATCTTGGACTACTACGGCTACGAGGCGAGCTACGACGCGCAACACCCGCCGTCCGAGAGCGCCCGACAGGCCATCCGCGCCATGATGGCCTTCGGGCCCGTCGCGTTCCTGGCCCTCGCGATCTGGGTGGCCCGCAGCTACCCCCTGACCCGGGCGACCCACCGGCAGATCGTCGCGGTGCTGGCCGCCGGGCAGAGCGGGCGCAGAGACCGTTAGGCCCGACGACGGCAGCTGGGCCCGCTATGATGGGCACCCTCGAAAAGCGCATGTACGGAGGTTTCTGATGCGTGATGCGGTGATCATCGACGTGGTGCGGACCCCCCTGGGACGCGGCAAGGAGAGCGGCCAGCTACACGGTTGGCATCCGGTGGACCTTTCTGCGCACGTATTGCGCGCCGTGATCGAGCGAAGCGGCGTGGATCCGGCCGAAATCGAAGACGTGATCATGGGCTGCGTCTCCCAGACCGGCGAGCAGGGCACCAACATCGCCCGCAACGCGGCGCTCGCTGCCGGTTTCCCGGACAGCGTGATCGGCACCACCGTCGACCGCCAATGCGGCTCCAGCCAGCAAGCGCTGCACTTCGCCGCGCAAGGCGTGATGGCGGGTGCCTACGATGCCGTCATCGCAGCGGGTGTCGAGTCGATGAGCCGCGTGCCGATGTTCTCGACCCGGGGCGGTGAAACGGGGGAACCCTTCAGCCCGGCCCTCGAGAAGAGGTATCAGGACCTCAACCTCTACAAGGTCGGAGGGTTGGTCGACCAGGGCATCTCGGCCGAGATCATCTGCGAAAAATGGGATCTCTCGCGGCGCGAGCTCGACGAGTTCTCGGTGCAGTCGCACCAGCGCGCCGCGGCGGCGACGGAGAGCGGGCACTTCAAGAACGAGATCATCCCCGTCGAAGTGAAGCTTCCCAACGGCAGCGTGAAGGTGATGGACCGCGATGAAGGCATCCGTGCCGACAGCAACGTCGAGAAGCTCGGAACCCTGAAGCCGGTCTTCAAAGAAGGCGGCAAGATCACCGCGGCCAACTCGAGCCAAATCACCGACGGTGCTTCGGCGGCGATTGTGATGTCGGCGGAGAAGGCGAAAGCCCTGGGACTTCGCGCCCGGGCGCGCTTTCACAGCTTCGCGCTCGCGGGCTGTGACCCCGTGATCATGTTGGCCGCGCCGATTCCGGCGACGCAGAAGATCCTCGCCAAGAGCGGCCTCTCGCTCTCCGACATCGACGTCGTCGAAATCAACGAAGCGTTCGCTCCCGTGGTGCTCGCCTGGGCCAAGGACATGAAAGCCGACCTCTCCAAGGTGAACCCCAACGGCGGCGCTATCGCCATCGGCCACCCGCTGGGCGCAACGGGAACGCGGCTGACGGCCACCCTGCTGAACGAACTCGAGCGGCGCGGCGGTCGCTACGGTCTTCAGACGCTCTGCGAAGGCGGCGGCATGGCCAACGCCCTGATCCTCGAGCGCTTGGACTGAAGCACCGCGGCAAAGCCGCGGCGCGCGCAGCGAGAGCGAAGCCCGAGCGAAGTTCAACAGGAAAGCACCGCGGCTTTGCCGCGGATCAGGCGTCGGGGAACAGCGCGCCGAGCGAGTCGGGATTGAGGCGATAGACGTCGCCACAGAACTCGCAGCGCACCTCGAGATCTTCTTCGCGTTGCACGATCTCACGGATTTCGTCGCGACCGAGGAGCGTGGCCGCGCGCAGCACCCGTCGGATGCTGCAGGGACAGCGGAAGCGCGGCTCGATGCGCGTCTCGGCCCCATGCCCCACACCCGTGAGGAGGGTCTCCACGATCGACGAGGCGGAGGCGCCGTCTCGGAGGCGCACGGAGAGGTCGAAGAGTTCCGCCACGCTGGCTTCGACGCGCGCGAGGCACGCCTCGCTGGCGCCGGGGAGGCCTTGCACCATGTAGCCTCCGGCGGCCTGTACATCGCCCGCGGGGCCGAGATACACACCGAGCGCCACCGCCGAAGGCTTCTGTTCGCTCTCCAGCAGATAACGGGCGAGATCTTGAGCAATTTCGCCCGAAACGATTGGAACGATGCCGGCGTAGGGTTGCTTCCAGGCCCGATGATTGCGTTCGACGGCGATCGACCCCATGCCCACCGCGCCCGGGACGTCGAACTGACCGTCGCGCAAAGGCAGGTCCGTGGTCGGCCGCGCCGCGTAGCCGCGCACCTCACCGTCGCTGTTGGCGGTCACGGTCACGGTGCCCAGCGGGCCATCGCCGCGGATCTGGAGCTGCACGTGCTCGCCGTCCTGAGCCTCACTGGCCAGGAGCAGCGAGCCCATCAGGGCGCGCCCGAGGGCCACGCTGGCGGTGGGCGCCGTGTGGTGGCGCCTCACCGCCTCACGCACCAGGTTGGTGGCCACGAGGACGCGGACCGAAACACTGCGGTCGGCCGAAAGCGTCCGCACCAGTTCGTCGTGCGCCTCTTCCATGCGGGAAGAGGCTAGCAAGCGGCGCGGCGCCTCAGAGCGAAGCGAGGATCGCCTCGGCGCTGCTGGTCTTCAGCTCGGTCGGACTCGCTTCGACGTGGAGCTGTTTGACGACACCGTTCTCGGCGACGAGAGCGAAGCGCAGCGAGCGCGTCCCCATTCCAAATCCCGAGGCATCGAGCTCCAGCCCGAGTGCCTTGGTGAACTCGGCGCTGCCGTCGGCCGCCATGACGACCTTGTCGCCCACACCTTGGTCCTTGCCCCAGGCCCCCATCACGAAGGCGTCGTTGACCGAAAGGCAAATGATGCGGTCCACACCCTTGGCGAGGATTGCATCGGCGTGCTTTACATAGCCCGGAAGGTGCTGCGCCGAGCAGAGCGGGGTAAAGGCACCGGGCACCGCGAAGAGCACGACCTTTCCCTTGAAGAGATCCGCGGAGCTCGCGTCCTCCATGCCGCCGCCCTTGGCCACTTTGATCGTCACGTTGGGAATGTGATCTCCCGCCTTAATCGCCATGTCTGTGTCTCCTCGTTCGCGCCCACCGGGCGTCGATCGAAACATCTATGAGGGGAAGCGCGCGTACACTACCGCTTCCCGCACCTCGATGGTAACGGGATCGAGGGTGTCCGCGACGCACGGTCCGGCAAAACAATAGCCATCTTCCACGCGAAACAACGCACCGTGGGTGGAGCAGATGATGTGTTCTCCGGCGCGGTCGAGAAACTCCCCGGGCACCCAGTCGAGGGGGGTCCCCACGTGGGGACAGCTATTCTCGTAGCCGTAGAGTCGCGCGCCGCGTCGGATCACGAAGATGGGCACCGCGCGCCCCCCCCGGCTCGCAGGGCCGGGAATCCTGAAAGCGCGCCCCCCTCCGTCCGGAATCTCCTCGAGCGCGCAGAGCGCATGCGCCTCAGGCCGATCGACTGCCATCGGCCTCGCAGCCTAGCCGAGGCGTCCCCAAGCAGTTTGCGGGAGGCGCGAAGCACTGGCATCCTGAGTTAGAAGTTCTCTCCTCTCAGGAAGGAAACCCCTCGACATGGCTAAGGAAACCGGGTCGGAGCAGGCCCGCGGGCCGCTGCCGGCCGTCGACTTTCTGAAGATTCCCGAAACTGGGGATCCCTATCTGGAAGGCCACAAGTGCGGGGCCTGTGGTTCGGTGTTCGTGGGCGCTCGCACCGTGTGCAGCAAATGCGGTGCTCGCGATCACATGAAGCCGATCCGCCTCTCGAACCGCGGCGAGCTGTACGTGTACACGATCGTGCACCGCTCTTTCCCCGGCATCGAAGTCCCATACATCTCGGCGGTGGTCGATCTCGAAGGCGGGGGCACCGTAAAAGGGAACCTGATCAACATCGATCCGGACCCGGAGAAGCTGCGCCCCGGGATGCCGGTGGAAGTGGTGTACAAGGACGCTCTCGGGCGCAAGGACCGCGAGGGCCACAGCTATCTCAGCTATTTCTTTCAACCCCGGAACGGCTAGCCGGGCAGGAGGATCGCGATGAGTAACGCGTATGTCGTCGGTGTAGACATGATCAAGTTTGGGCGCTTCCCGGAGCGGACCGTCCCCCAAATCGGGGCCGAGGCAGCGCTCCTGGCCCTCGATGACTGCGGCCTCAAGATCCAGGACATGCAGGCGCTCTACTGCGGCAACCTCTACCAGGCCAACGCC
>CAZTOE010000335.1:0-328 GCA_964615045.1 uncultured Spirochaetales bacterium | reverse complement strand
ATGGTGGGTCAGCGTCTCCTCCAGGAGATCGGGCAGACCGGCATCCCGGTCGTGAACTGCGCCAACGCCTGCGCGACCGGTGCGACCGCCTTCCGCGAGGCGTGGATGGGCGTGAAGGCCGGTATCTACGACCTGGTCCTCGCCGTCGGTGTCGAGCAGATGGGCAAGGGCCTGCTGGGCAGCGCCGACGCCAAGCAGGGAATTCCCAAGGAGGGTCTCCTCGGTTCGGGGCTCATGCCCGCGGTGTTCGCCGAGGCGGGCATGGAGCACACGCGCAAGTACGGCACCAGCTTCGAGCAGTTCGCCAAGGTGTCGGTGAAGAACCACC
>CAZTOE010000334.1:0-4452 GCA_964615045.1 uncultured Spirochaetales bacterium | reverse complement strand
CATTCCTGGATCAGTTATGTAGCCGAGGACCAGTGATGCAAGAACAGCATCGAAGCTCGAATCAGTGAATGGAAGTCGAGAGATCTTCTCTGACACTTCAAGGTCGGCCGTCACGTACGAAATACCGTCACATGCGCGCAAAGACTCTCGTGTCCGCTTCAATGCGTCCGGCACGAAGTCAACCTCTACAATGTCAACCCCATCGACAAAGCGATCAGACGGCAGGAACTGCCTTGGGAATGCTCCCGTCCCTGCTCCAAGGTCAAGCACGCGGCACCCTGGGACAAGCCGCAAACCCTCGATCTGCCTATCCATGAAGGCTCGGTAGGCACGAGTCGCCGTCATCAGCTCGATTCCTACAGACCTGTCCTTTCCTAGGAGATAGTTCTCCCAAAACGCCCGGACATCGGGAGCGAGAGGCTTCCTGTCCGCCCTCTCCGCCTTCTGCTGCCGCTCCAGGCGGACAAGGTCGGGGACTGCCCCACGAACCTTCCGATTTGTCGCTATTAGAGCGACCTCCCTCGCGATCAATCGAAAGACCTGAAGAGCCTCAATACTGCTCCTGAGAGCATGCCCGGTAGGAACTGTTATGAGCTTTCGACGCGTCGTGTCTCCGCAAGACATCGCCTCGCGAACTCGTTCCTTATCCATCCAGGCGTCATGCTCTCCGGCCAGCCAGACGACTGGGACGCTGATCCGGGCGAAGTCCTCATCAGCGTCGCTCATGTAAGCAAGTTTGTTGCTGAGCGCGTCTATCGCAGCGAAATCCATATCGACTTCGACGCCCATAATCTCCTGAATTCCAAACTGCATTCCCCGCTCTGCACCGAGCGCATAGTCGATCCCACCGGAGATGGCCTTCATCATGGACTGCAAGTCGGCTGATCCGACAACACAGACCCACCCATCGATTCGCGAGTCAACCGCCACCGCTCGCCTCGCCTCAATGGATGCAGCGCTAAAGCTCACGAGAATCGTTCGAGCCGGCGGACCTTCTGGTCGGGAGTGCAGATAATCGACAATCGACCTGATGTCTTGGACACCCTGATAAAACGTAAACCGGTGCTGCTCTGATCCCGGAACGTCGCAACCAGGGTCCTTATGTGACTCCCCTCGCCTATTGATCCCGTCGTAGCGCACAACCACGACCGGTTGGCCAATCTGACGGAAGGAAGCGATGATGGTTGCCGCTAAGGGCAGCAGTGTCTCCTTAGTGCGTCCCCAAGCCGGAGGAATGACCACCGCAATGGAATCTCCACCATCGCCCCAAGAATCAATGATCGCCCTGATGCGACGACGGTCTGAATCAAGTATGTCGACCTTTCGCCAAGGCTCCTCCGGTACTCTCCTACGAAACCTCCCTCGCGCGCGCTCAGCGACCACGCGAGCAGTTTCGAAGGCGATCTCAGCGCGTGTTCGCAACCGCCCCGCGACCGATTCCTGCTCGATTCTGCGCATCGCGTAGGAAGCAAGTGGGCTCCGCGGTTTCGGACTAGTCCTTAGGCCAAGGCGAATCCAACCGGGACGCTCCGATCCCCGGAGGCCGCGGACTTCGGCGTGCAAACCAGTCCCATGATCATTTAGGGATACGCGGACCGACTGCCCAGCCGAGAGTGAGCCGAGGAACCGATCTGGAACCTCTACGGCGAGCCCTTCGGGCGACTTGTCAACCACAAAGGCGGGCTCAATAGGGTTGTCTTCGCGCTCAAGCACAATTTGCTGGCTCGGACTCAAGCTCTCTCGAAGCCTGGAACGCCGCTCTGAACGATAGATTGTCTCGGGAACTGCGATTTCGACGGAGGATTCGGAGAGCCTCTTAATCAGCTGGCTATGGAAGAAGTAGGCATCTCCACCCACAGTGAAGGTCAGAAACAGAGTCCTGCGATCGTCAAAATCGAAGCTGTCCGACGAAATTCGGATGCACTCGCGTTCAACTTCTGCAACTTGTGCGATCTCGGGCTCGATCTTCTGGTTCATGCCTCGCGTCAAAGGCGCCCGGTGTCTCCGCGCGGTGTCGAGAAGCCCTCGGATCTCCACACTGTCGGTGATGCGGGTCGGGTGCAGATGGGGAATCGCGACTGTGGATCGGTCTTCGGGCCGGTAGTCGAGCGTTTCGTTCTGATCACTCATTCTGGGTATTAAGTGTGAACGCCTGTGGTCCTGTTGATAGGTTGTTCAGTTACTCAATGAAAAGCGTTCGCGGTGCGTCCTCGCTTTCCCGAGTGTCCACTCAGCCTTGGCGCGAGATGCAGGGCAGTTGAGCGCCCAACAGTGGGAGAGAGCTCGCTGGGAACCTCTTAGACCCATGACCATGAGCAGCAGATCAAACAAGGGAACTGTCCGTGTCTATACCGAGCAGGAGGCGGCCGGTGAGCTCAAAGGTGGCTTCGCTGACCATCATATGCTGAGTCGCCACGTGAACGTCGCGAAAGATTCGCTGGAGGGGTGAGGTTCGGTACACGGACGTACCGCCCGCCAGGTGGTACATCAGGTCGACGGCCTCGGCGCAGGAACGGGTTGCATGGGTGGTCGCTAGGCGTAGATCCCGGCGCAAGCTCACGTCGAGGCTGCCCCGATGGGTCGCGCGCTCCCACGCCCGGTCGATCGCCTCGTAGTAGAAGGCGCGGGCCGAGCGGACGAGCGCCTCGGCCCGGGCCACGGCGCTCTGGGAGGCGGGTCGGGCGGCCAGGCTGCGCGAGCTTCCCTGGGGCACCTTGCCTCCTGCGATCTCGATCAGCTCCTCGACCGCCGCGCGGGCGAGGCCCAGGGCCACCGCCCCGATGCCCATCGCCAGCAGCCCGAACTGGGGAAACGCGTAGAGCGGGCGCTCGAGCGGACCGTCCACCCCGAGCCCCACCGCGCGCGAGTCGGGCACGAAGAGGTCGTTCATGGCGAAGTCGGTGCTCCCGGTTCCGCACAGCCCCGAGACGTGCCAGGTGTCGAAGAACTCCACCTGCTCGGCGGGAGCGATCATCATCCGAGAGCGCGGGGTGCCGTTGTGGAGCCGCTCGGGCTGTCCGTCCCGGATCACCTGGCAGCCCCCCATCACCCAGTCGGCGTTCTGCGTGCCCGAGCCCCACTGCCAGCGCCCGTCCACGCGGAACCCGCCGGGCTCGACCTGTGCCTTGCCGCGCGGTGCGAACACCCCGCCGAGCAGCACCTCCGGATGGGAGAAGATCTCCCGCGCCGAGTCCGGCGGCAGCAGCGCCAGCACGGTTCCCGAGGTGGCGCCGATGAAGACGCACCAGGCCGACGAACCGTCCGCCGTCGCCAGGGTCTCGATCGTGGCCATCGTGACGGCCGGCGGCAGCTCGAGCCCGCCGTACACCTCGGGCACGCACATCCGGTAGAAGCCGGCGGCGGCGAAGGTGTCGGACAGGTCGCGCGGCAGGCGTCGCTCGCGCTCGATCTCGTCCGCCCGGGCCCGGAGCTCGGGGGCCAGCTCCCGCGCCACCACCACCGTGTCCGCGGCCTCCTCGCGCTTGCCGCTCATGCCTCGATCCGGTCCCGCAGCCCGAGCCGGTTGGCGATGTTGTTCTTCTGCATGTTCGAGGAGCCGCCCACGATCGGCATCCCGAGCAGGTCCCGCACGTGTCGCTCCATGTCGTGGCCCTCGGCCAGGCCGTAGGCCCCCATGACGCGCTGGCAGCCGATCGCGATCTCCACCGCCGTGTCCGCCACGAAGAGCTTCGCCATCGAGGTCTCGACTGAGCACGGCCGGTCCTGCTGGGCCAGCCAGGCCGCGTGATAGAGCATCCCCCGGCACGCCTCGAGCTTCGTCCGCGCTTCGACGAGCGCGTGGCGCACGGCCTGGTGGCCGCTGATCGGCCGCCCGAACTGCACGCGCCGCTGCGCGTACTCCCACGCCTCCTCGAGCGCCGCCTGCGCGATGCCGAACGCGCACGCCGTGATCTCGATCCGCTCCACGTCGAGCGCCTTGCCCGCGAGCATGTTCCAGCCGCGGTTCCACCCCGCCTCGCCCCCGACCACGTTCTCGATCGGCACCCGCGCTCCCTCGAAGATCACGTCGCTGGAGAGCGTGTACCGGAGGTTGGCGTGCTCGATCGGGTGGATGCGGATGCCCGGCGTGGCGGGCGGAACGAGGACGAAGGAGAGGTTGCGGTAGCGCGGCGCGCTCTCGTCGCTGCGCACGAGGCAGTAGATGTAGTCGGCCCAGTCGGCGCCCGTGCACCAGCGCTTGAAGCCGTCGAGGATCAGGTGGGATCCGTCCTCGCTGCGGCGCGCCGTCGTCGTCACGCTCGCGAGGTCGCCGCCCACCTCCGGCTCGGAAAGGCCGTACGCGAACAGGAGCTCGCCCCGGGCCAGGCGGGGCAGCAGCTCGCGCTTCTGGTCCTCCGATCCGTTCTCCGAGATGTTGATCCCGCCGTAGAAGGCGCAGTGGATGAAGGGACCGGCGGCGAACGCCCCGCCCCGGCACAGCTCCTCGATCAC
>CAZTOE010000333.1:0-4463 GCA_964615045.1 uncultured Spirochaetales bacterium | reverse complement strand
AAGTGCTCGCCGTGGCGGAAGAGCAGCGTGCCGAGGCGGTTCCAGAGCGGCGCCAGGCGGTGGTGTTCGAAGCCCGAGAGCGGGGCCATTCCCATCGAGAACCACTGGTAGCCCTCGTCGCGCGCCCACAACATCAGCTCCGCGAAGAGAAATTCCATCACTCCCTTGGGCGCGTCGGTCCGGTAGCGCATTAGGTCGATCGAGCACTCCTGCTTGGCCTCGCTCGGCCAGACGTTCGCGAAACCGAGGATGGACTCGCCGCGGCGAACCAGCGCCAGGGGAAGGCGCCGCAGGTAGTCGCGGTCGAAAAAGCCCAGCGAGAAGCGCTTTTCGCGCGTGTTCTTCGCTTGGAGCCAATCGTCGGAAACCGCTTGGAGCTCGTCCAACAGGGGGGGCACCGCTGCCGGCGGCAGCAGCTCGAACCGGCAGCCCTCCCGGCCCATCCGGTTGCGTGCCTGCCGGAGGTCGGCGCGGCGCTTGCCTTCGAGCGAGAACCCCGGGAGCGGGACCCGGCCCGCCTCGCCGAGCTTGCGGAGATCGAGGCCCAGGTCCAGGTAGATCGGCAGTGCCTCGTCCGACACCTCGTAGAAGACGGCCCGTGCCCCGTGCCGGTCGGCCAGCTCGCGGAAGCGCCATGCGAGCGCCTCCTGCTGGGCTGGAGGCCCGATCGGGTCGCCCATCGCGACCCAGGTGCGGCCGCTCATACCGAACATGAGGAATGCGCTGTCATCCTCCTGAAAAAGGATTTCTTTGTCTCCCAAGAGAGAGAGGTAACCATCCACCCGGGGGCCCCGCGCCGCGATCGCCTGGGCGCGGTCGAGGTCCTCGGCGGTGGGCGGGGCCGGGATCGGCGGAGCGGTCCTTAATAGACGGGCGGCGCCGATCGCGACAAAGGCGACGCCCGCTGCGAGCAAGGCGCGCAGCGAGCGTGGGGCCTGGGCCTCGGGGCCAAAGCGCCACCAGAGCTCGTGGGAGTATTCCACGTGGCGGTAGGCGAGCTCGAGGGCGAGGAGGCTGCCGACCGTCACGACGCCGACCGCCACCCACCATCCCGGCGAGAGCGGCTGCGCCAGCAGCGAGCTGCGGCGGTAGAAAAACGAGCGACAAGGCAACGGGGCTAGGCCCATGCCGGCAAGGACGATGGCTTCTTCCCAGTCGAGCCCCTTGAGCAGGGACACGAGCGCTCCTCCGCCCAGCAGCGCGAGGGTGCCGTAGTAGGCGGCGTCAAGGCGCTGGCGCAGGGCATTGGCCAGGAGCAGGAGGAGCACGCCGAAGATGCTCCCCAAGAGCTTCGAGACTTCGATCAGCGGGAGTGGGAGGGTCTCGCGCAGCCAGGCGAGGCGCTGCGGAAGCTCCGGGGTGGCGCCGGAGAAAACGAGCAGGGCGCCCGCGAAGAATGTCGTGACGGCGAACAGGCGGGGCGCTACCGCCGACATCCACAGCTGAATCGCTGCCCCCGCGCGCCCGAGCCGTGCACCGCTCTGACGCACCTCGAAGCCGGTGAAGAGCGCAACCGCCACGGCCATCGGGAGCAGGTAGTAGACGATTCGGTAAGCCACGATCGAGGCGAGGACCTGGTCGCCCGGGAGGTAGGGGTGGAGCAGGAGCACCATCACCGTCTCGAAGACGCCGAGTCCGCCGGGCACGTGGCTGACGATCCCCACGACGAGCGCGAGCAGATAGGCCCCGACGAAGGTGGCGAAGCCCAGGTCGGGCGAAGCCGGGAGCACGACGAAGAGGACCGAAGCCGCCAGCAGCCAGTCGATCGATGAGAGGACGAGCTGGGCTCCCGTCATCGGTAGACCCGGTAGCTCGATTGAGAAGCCGTGAAAGCGGAGGGGCTCGCGACGCACGAACACCAGCCCGAGGTACGCCCCGAGCAGGGCCAGGAGGCCGAGTCCGATCGGGCGACTCGAGACCAGCTGGATTTCGGGGAGGTCCACGACGAGCGGGCAGGTTGCGTGAACGAGGCCGCCGAGCAGGAAGAAGCCGAGCCAGAAGGTGAGCAAGCCGAAAGCGATGACCCGGGCGATCTCATCCGCCCGAACGCCCCAGCTCGAAAACATCCGGTAGCGGACCGCACCTCCACCGAAGAAGGAAAGCCCCACGTTGTGGCTGAAGACATAGGCCACGAACGAGGCCAGGGCGATGCGCCGGTAGGGAAGTGCGTTGCGGATGTAGCGGAAGGCCAGCGCGTCGTAGCCCGTCAGGGTGACATAGCCGATCACGGTGAGCGCGAGCGCGAGTGCGAGCGCCCGTGTCGGGATATTGCGCACGTGTTCGAGGACGTCGTGCAGACGATAGGTCTGAAACTCATGATGCAACACGACGATGGCGACCGTCAGGAGGATCCCGCCGAGGAGCGGCCCCAGGGCCGCCAGAATGCGCTGTTTCACGGTCTCTAGAACTCCTCCCCGTGATTCCCAGCCGAGGGTACGCCAAGGAGGCCGCCGTGGACGGCCCCGGAGAGCCTCGGGCGATAGCACGTGAGGCGGCCATAGAGCAAAGTGTCCCTTTCAAGGCGAGGATCGGGCAAGTTGTGTACGTGGAGGTGCGCTTGCGCCGGGGGTCGTTGCGAGCGCGCCGGCGTCAAAAAGAGGAGGTCTCAGAATGAGCGGTCAGGAGTGGTTGACGGTGGTCTCGCTCGCGGGAGCGGCTCTCACGATGGCGGCGGGTGCCGTCGGCGCGGCGATCGGAGAGAGCCGAATTGGGGCCGCCGCGATGGATGCGCTGGCACGCCAGCCTGACGAAGCCGGCTCGATTACGCGGACGCTCTTCGTGAGCCTGGCGATGGTGGAGTCGACGGCGATCTTCTGTCTGGTCATCTCTTTGATTCTCCTCTTCGCCAACCCCTTCGCCGCGCGCTAGGCCCAAGCGGTGTCGGCCACCTGGGTCACCTTTCTCTTCGAGGTCGCCAACTTCCTGTTGCTGGCGGTGGTGCTGGGCTGGCTCTTCTTCCGGCCGGTCCGCGATGCCCTCGAGCGACGGCGAAGCGAACTTGAGAGCGAGCAGCGCGCCGCCGCCGAGGCCCGGGCCGAGGCGGAGCGCGCGTCGCAGGAGGCCCGCGCGCGGCGTAGCGAACTCGAGGCGTCGCTCGAAGAGCTGCGCGAACGGATCCAACGTGAGGCGGAGGCGGAGCGCGAGCGCCTCGTGGAAGCGGCGCGGGCTCAGATGCAGCGCGAGCGCGAGACGCTCAAGGGGGAGCTCGTTTCGCAGCGCCGCGCGCAGGCGCGATCGCTGGCCAGCGACGCCGCGTTCGCCGCCAGGGAGATCGTCGTCCGTCTCCTCGATGAGATGGGGGGGCCGGATCTGGAGCACACGCTGCTGCACACCGCGTGTCGAGAGCTCGAGAAGCTTCGCTCCTCGGGCCCTCTCGCTCCCGTCGTCATCGAATCGCTGCGACGCCTCGACGACGAAGAACTCGTGGCCCTCGCCGAGGCGGCGGGCGTCGCCGCAGCCGAAGTAGGCCAGCGCGTCGATCGCGATCTGGTGGCAGGCGTCCGCGTCCTCACCGCTCGTGGCCTCGTCGACACTTCGGCGGCGGGCCTGGCGGCCCAGGCCGAGCGCGTCCTCGTGAACCAGCTCGAGCGGGAGAACCCGGAGCATGGCTGATCCCGAGGGCCGGGGCTTTCTCTCTCGCGCGGCGCACGAGGCGAACTTCGCGCGGATCCTCCGTCCGCGTGGCGTCGTCGGGCGCACCGGAGATGGCGTGGCCCAGGTGGCCGGGCTTGAACACATTGCCTACGAGGAGCTCGTCCGTTTTGACTCGGGCGCACTCGGCCTGGCGTTCGACCTGCGCACGGAAGCGACGGGCGTATTACTTCTCTCGGGCGCCGAGGATGTGCGTGCGGGGGAGGGCGTGGTCGGAACCGGGCGTTTGCCCGACCTGCCGGTGGGCTCCGCCACGCTGGGCCGCGTGATCGATCCGCTCGGGAACCCTCTCGACGACAACGGGCCGCTTCCGGAGCTGCCCCGCCTCGAGCTCTTTCGTCCCGCGCCTGAGCTCATCGAGCGCAAGGCCGTCGATGAGCCGCTGCGCACCGGCGTCCTCGTGATCGACGCGGCGATTCCGATCGGCCGCGGCCAGCGGGAGCTGATCATCGGGGATCGCAACACGGGCAAGACGGCCCTCGCCGAGGACGCCATCGCCGCGCAGACATCGGGTGACGTGGCGTGTGTCTACGTCGTGATCGGCCAGGCGATGTCGCGTGTGCTGGCGCTGCGTGAGACCCTGCTCCGCGCGGGCGTCCTCGAGAACACGGCGATCGTCGCTGCCGAGGCCTCGAGCCCGCCCGGCATGCGCTACCTTGCACCCTACGCCGGGGCAGCAGTGGCCGAGTGGTTTCGGGAGCAGGGCGGGCACGCGCTCGTCGTCTACGACGATCTCACCAAGCACGCCGACGCCTACCGGGAGCTGAGCCTGCTGATGGACCGGCCGCCGGGGCGCGAGGCCTACCCCGGGG
>CAZTOE010000332.1:0-4522 GCA_964615045.1 uncultured Spirochaetales bacterium | reverse complement strand
CCCGTCACCCACCAGCTCAACGACGCTCGGCAGCGTCATCTCGTCGCCGCGGGCCGCCACGTAGACCTGACGCTTGAAGTACTCCGTCGGCGGCATCTTCATCACCGCATGCTCGGCGTTGCCCGAAAACTCCCAGTGGTGCTCCATGCGTTGGAGCCAGTAGGGAAGCCAGCCGGCGTCGGCCTCGACGTGCACGACCGTGAGATTCGGAAAGCGTTCGAGCACGCCGTACCAGATCAGGCTCATCATCGCGACCATGGCCTCGAAGGGATGTGCGATAATGTGGCCCGTCACGTGGCTCTCCATCCGATCGCCGAACGAGGGGAGCAGCGGCGAGCCCGAATCGTGCAGGCAGATCGGAAGGCCCAGGTCCTGGATCACCCCCCAGAGCGGGTTGTAGGCCTCGTGGTACAAGTTGCGATCTTGGGTCGGATTGGGCCGCACGTAGAATGAGACGCAACCGCGCTCCGCCGCCCTCCGCGCCTCCTCGATCGCCAGATCCGGAGCCTGGATCGGTAGCATCGCCGCCCAGCGCAGGCGCTCGGGATCCGCTTGGCAAAATTCACGACTCCAATCGTTGTAGGCGCGGCAGCACGCCGCGAGCAGCTCGGGATCGCGAAAGGGCTTGCCGAGGATCTGTCCGCCCTGGGTCGGATAGATGATCTGGACGTCCACGCCCTGCTCATCCATGTCCCAGATTCGAGTCTCCGGAGCGTATTTCCCGTCGCTGGCGCGCTTGAACCGTTTCATCGCGCGTTCGACGGCCGCGATGAACTCCGGCGGCGACATCGGATACTTGTTCTCCGAGAGGACGCTCTCACCCTCCACGGAGATGATCCAGTGCCCCTGGTCCTTCTCGCGCTTCGGTGCGCGATCGCGAAAGGCCGGGTCGATGTAGTCGCTCCACATGGAAATCGGCTCCATCTGGTGTGTGTCGGTGTCGACGACTCGAAAACCGTTGCGCATCCGGGACTCCTTACTCGAAGGTGGCTTCGCGGGCCTTGACGACCGCGGTGATCACTTCGTTGTAGGGGGCATCGAGGCCCACTTCTCGCGCGACCACCGGAACCATGCCGTTGATCGCGTCGATCTCCGAACGACGCCGCACCTCGTGGTCCTGCAGCATCGAAGGTCGCGCATCGGGAACCCGCGCCGCGAAGCTCTCGATGTAGGCCTCGGGGTCGTCATAGGAAAAATGGATGCCCTTGGCGCGGCCGGCCTCGAAGGCCTCGCGGCCGCAGCTCATCGCGATCTTCCAGGTCAGCGCGTCTCGCATCACTTCCCGGGCGCTGCGCAAGAAGGCTGTACACGGCCCGTTGAAGGTGACGTTCACGATGAACTTCTCCCAGACAAGCTGGTCGATGTCGTCGTAGGTCTTGACGCGGAAGCCCGCGTCGCTCCATACCTGAGCGACCTTCTCGAGCCGCGGCGTGATGCCGCCCCCGCATTCGCCGAGCCGTACCAGTTCCATGCCGTGGTGGTGGGCGTGACCCGGACCGCGCATCGATGCGGCGAAGCCGCCGGCGACACCGATCAACACCCGATCGCGGTCCACATGGGAGGCGATGCGATCGGCTGCTCCGAGCCCGTTCTGGATAGTCAGGATGGGTGTGTCGGGTCCCAGCAACGGCCCGAGTGATGCGGCTGCCGCCGCGACACCGCTGGCCTTGGTGGCGACGATCACGAGGTCGCACGGCCCGACGTCGGCGGGATCGCTGGTCGCCGCGAGCTTCACGGTACGGTCGCCGCTCGCGCCTTCGACGCGAAGGCCGCGTGAGCGGATCGCCTCGATATGTTCCGGCCATACATCGATCGCCCAGACTTCGTTGCCTGCGTCGGCCAGGAGCCCGGCATACACCGAGCCCATCGCTCCTACGCCCACGACGGCGATCTTCATGAGTGACCTCCTTCCAGATGCTACCGGAAGCGAACCTCGACCGTTCCCACTCCCGAGAACTGGGCGCGCCAGGTGCCGGACGCCGTGACGTCGTGGCGGCTAAAGGATCCCGTGATGACGCGGTCGCCCGCTTCGAGACGGCGGCCGAAGCGCCCGAGCGCATTCGCGAGGGCCGCGAGCGAGACGAAGTGATCGTCGATCACGTCGGTGCCCCGGGATTCGGCGATGCGCTCACCGTCGAGGGAGAGGATCGCCACCACCGAGTCGGAAGCGAAGTCGTCCGGGAGCGGAATCGGTGGGCCCGTCACGACGCCCCATTGGGCGAGACCGTCCGCGATCACCAGCGGGAAGTCGCTGGCCGGCGCGCGCGGCTCGTTGATTTCCAAGCCGGCCGCCAGACTGGCCACCGAACCTCGCGCCTGCTCCGGGGTGGTGCCCGGGCCCGCGAGCGGCGCACCCAGGGTCCAGCAAAGTTCGGGTTCGACGCCGCAGGTGCCGTGAATCGCGGCCAGCGCAATCTCGGCGCCCGACTCGTGCATCCCCGACCGGAGCAGGTAGCCGAAGGGTTGGCGGTCGGTGCCGAAGCGATCGCGCACGCGCTGGGACGTGAGGCCGATTTTCCAGCCGGCCAGCGCCTGTCCCGCTGCGAGCTGTCGCTCGAGCACGCGAAGCTGAACCCGCAAAGCCGCGTCGAAGTCGAGCGCGCCGCGCAGCGCGGCGGGAAGCGGCCGCCTGGCCGCAGTGGCCCGCCAGATGATCTCGGCGGCCTCGCTCTCCGTCATGTTGGCCTTCATCTGCGTAGATTACACCAAGCGCATCGAAGCAATCGGCGCGGCGCGCCCGCTCCGGCTGTGCGCCTCCCCCCTGCCCCGTTATGCTGTCGACCGAGCCGCCCGGGCGCTTGCGATCCAACCACCGGCCGCGTCGAGCTGCGGGTGGGCGCGCTCCTCACCGGGCCTGAGGTGTAGTCGCTGTCTACCACTGCCCAAGCGGTGCGACTTTTCTCGGACTACCGCCCGCTTCCCGGCGCGGTAGATGAGCTCTTCGACGTCGAGAGTCGTCCCCGTACCGGGGCCGAGCGGGTCGTGCGACTCCTCGACGAACTCGGTCGTCGCGAGTTTCGGGATCGCCAAAGGCTCGCCAACGCGACCTTCCTGAGCAGTGGCATTACCTTCTCGGTCTACTCCGACACCCGCGGTTCTGAGCGGATCTTTCCCTTCGATCTGATTCCGCGCCTGGTCTTCCCTTCGGACTGGGAGAAGCTTCAGACCGGGTTGACCCAGCGCATCCTCGCCCTCAACCACTTTCTCGCCGACGTGTACGGCGAGCAGCGCATCTTGCGCGAGAAGATCGTCCCAGAGGCGATGGTGCTCGGGGCCAAGGGCTACGTAGCCGAGATGAAGGGCGTCAGGCCGCCGGGCGGCGTTCACGTGCACATCGCCGGGATCGACTTGATCCGTGATCCGAGCGGCGAATTCTTGGTGCTCGAGGACAACGCGCGCACGCCGTCCGGCGTCTCGTACGTGCTCGAGAACCGCATGGTGATGAAAAAGGTTTTCCCGCGCATCTTCGCCGCGTCGCGGGTAGCGGGCGTCGAGGAGTACCCGCTTCGGCTGCGCGAAGCCCTCGCCGCGGTGGGCCCGGCTCCCGACGTCGAGGAAGGCACCGCCATCCTTACGCCCGGGCCCTACAACTCGGCCTACTTCGAGCACAGTTTCCTGGCGCGGCGGATGGGGGTGCCGTTGGTCGAGGGCCGCGACCTCTTCGTCAAGAACGATCGCGTCTACGCGAAGACGACGCTGGGACCGCAGCGAATCGACGTCATCTACCGCCGCATCGACGATCCCTTCCTCGACCCCGAGGTGTTCCGCCCGGACAGCGTGCTTGGGGTGCCCGGGCTCGTGCGCGCCTACGCGGCCGGCAACGTGGCGCTTGCCAACGCGATCGGAAACGGTGTCGCCGACGACAAGGGGATCTATCCCTTCGTGCCCGATATGATCCGCTTCTACCTCACCGAGGAGCCCATTCTCGGCCAAGTCCCCACCTACGTGTGCGCCCGCGACGAGGACCGCGCTTTCGTCCTCGAACACCTCGGCGAGTTGGTAGTGAAAGCGGTGAATGAGGCCGGGGGCTACGGCATGATGATCGGTCCCCAGGCCTCGCGTAAGGAGCGCCGCAGTTTCGGCGAACGGATCCGCGAGAATCCGCGCAACTACATCGCCCAGCGCCGCGTCGAGCTCTCGACGTGCCCGACGTGGACCGGGACCGGAGTGGCGCCTCGGCGGGTCGACCTTCGCCCCTACGTCGTCACCGGCCGCGCGCCCTGGGTCCTGCCCGGAGGGCTCACGCGGGTCGCATTGGTCGAAGGGTCCTACGTCGTGAACTCGAGCCAGGGCGGCGGCTCGAAGGACACCTGGGTCTTGCTGGGGGAGGGGGCGTGATCTCCCGCGTCGCCGAGAGTTGCTTCTGGCTCAATCGCTATGTCGAGCGGGTCGAGGTGCTCGCGCGCATGCTCGACGTGAACCTCGCGCTGCAGTTGGATCTCGATCTGACTTCGGGCGACCGATGGCGACCCCTGGTGATTGTGACCGGTCAGGAGGAGCACTTTCGCGCGCACGTACCCAA
>CAZTOE010000331.1:0-4532 GCA_964615045.1 uncultured Spirochaetales bacterium | reverse complement strand
ACGAAGCTTGCTTCGACCAACCCGAGCGCTTCGATATCCGACGCGATCCGAATCCCCACCTCGCGTTTGGAGGCGGAGCGCATTTCTGTCTGGGTGCCCACATCGCGCGCGTGGAGATCGACGCGATGCTTGGGGAAGTCTTGGCGCGCATGGAGAATCTGCACATCGAAGGCGAGATCGAATGGCTCGCCTCGAACTTCATCTCGGGGCCCACCAAGATGCCAGTACGCTTTACCCCCGGCCCGCGGCTCGGGTAGCATTCCCCGAGAAACACGCGGCTCCCTGGCGACAGCGCGCACGGAGCCGGGAGGACTCCCGTGCAGCACAGTCGAGACCGCATCCTGACCACCCACGTGGGCAGCCTTCCGCGACCCGAGAGATTGAGCCAACTCCTCCTCGCGAAGGAGTTCGGCGATCCCTACGAGGAATCGGAGTACGAAGCCGAGACGCAACGCGCGGTGCAGGCGGCGGTGCGCCGGCAGCTCGAGGTGGGGATCGATATCGTCAGCGACGGCGAAATGAGCAAGATCGGCTACGCCACCTATATCACCGACCGCTGCACCGGATTCTCCGGCGAGAGCCCTCGCAACCCCCCCGCGGATCTCGAGCGGTTCCCCGCCTATATGAAGCGCTCCGTTGAGGAGGGGCAAGCGCCGAAGATCGCGCGACGCATGTGCACGGGCGAGATCGCCATCAAGAATCGCGCCCCGCTCGAGAACGATCTCGAGACGTTCCGGAAGGCGTTCGACGCTTCGAGCGCGAGCGAAGGCTTCATGAACGCCGCTTCCCCGGGCGTTATCGCTGCGTTTCTTCCCAACCGCTACTATCCGAGCGAGCACGCCTATCTCGAGGCGCTCGCGTCCGTCATGCGGGAAGAGTACGAGGCGATTCACGGGGCGGGCTTCCTGCTACAGATCGATTGCCCCGATCTCGCGATGGCGCGACACATCTGGTACAAGGAGCTCGACGACGCGGAGTTCATCAAGCGCGCCGAGATGAACATCGAAGTGCTGAATCACGCGCTCGAACGCGTTCCGGCCGATCGGGCCCGGCTCCACCTCTGCTGGGGCAACTACGAGGGGCCTCACGACTGCGATATCGAACTGGCGAAGATCATCGAAGTGCTGAGACGTGTGAAACCGCAGGCGATTTCCTTCGAGGCGGCCAATCCGCGCCACGCCCACGAGTGGGCGGTGTGGCGCGACGCTCCGATCCCCGAGGACAAGGTGCTGATGCCGGGCGTGGTCGATTCCACGTCGAACTTCATCGAGCACCCGGAGTACGTGGCCGAACGCATCTGCCGTTTCGCCGATATCGTCGGACGAGAGCGCGTGATCGCCAGCACCGACTGCGGGTTCGGCACGTTTGCCACCTATGGGCGCGTCGATCCCGACATCTCCTATGCAAAGCTCAAGACGCTCGCGGAGGGCGCGACGATCGCCTCACAGCGCCTTTGGTAGCGTTTCCACGAACCGTCCGACTCGGACTCTCAACGAGGAGCTGCGCATGGGCCGCCATCTGGTCATCGTCCTGTCCAACCCGGTCGAGGGTCGCGAGGGCGAATTCCATGACTGGTACGAGAACACCCACCTCGACGAGGTGCTTTCGACGTGTGGATGGAAGTCGGCGGAGCGTTTCACCCTGACCGGCGAGCGCGGGGCCGGGTGTGGCTTTTCCCATCTCGCGGCGTACGAAGCCGAAGGCGAGGACGCGGAAGCGATTCTCGATCGACTCCAGTCGACCCGGGACCTGCGTCGGCAAAGCAAGGCCATCGACCTGCGCAATGCCGCTCTTTGGGTCTTCACCCCCGCCGGCGAAGTGCATCGCCGGCCAGGCCACAGTTGAACTCCCGCGCCGAGCCGCGCAGCCGGTCATGGCTCGTGCGATGGGAACTGGAGGACCGTGTCATGAATCTCGAGTGGGCCAAACGATGGCTGGAAGAAGGGTTTGCTGCAGGTCTCGATGACGTGATGGATCTGTACGCCGAGGATGTGGAGTTTGAAGACGTCATCTTCGGAGAGAAGCTCCGCGGGAAGAAGGAACTGCGCAAATTCTTCGGCGCATTCTTCGATCCCCGTGGGGGCGCTCAGACCTTTCGAGTCGACGCCTATCGCGGGAACGGCGACGGCGGCGCCGTCGAATGGACTTGGGACGGCGAGCACACGGGCGTTCTCTTGGGGGCACCTGCCGCGGGCAGGAAAACTCGCACGAGGGGTGTCTCGGTGTTCACCTTCGAGGGCGGGAAGATCACTTCCCAGCACGATTATTGGAACGCCGCCGCCGTCCTCAAACAAATCGGAGCGCTCGAGTGAGCGGTCGCCTCCGGAAGGAGTCGTGTTCCGGGACCTCCGCAGACCTCAGATCGGGTTCGAGGGTCGCCTGCGCTTGTGCGCTTCACTCCATACCGACACGTAGCTGCCGCCGGCGATGAGGAGTGCGCCGGGGAGGATCCAGATTTCGGGGAGCTGACCAAATATCAGATAGCCGAGCAGCGCAACGATCGGGAGCTGCAGGTAGTAGGTCGGCATGACGATGGCCGCCTCGGCGCAGGCGAGAGAGCGCGTCATGAAGAGCTGGGCGAGTAGGCTGAAGCCACCGAAGGCGAGAATCCATGGCACGTCCGATCCACGGGGCGCGCTCCAGTGCGCGATCCCGGGGCCCAGGGCCAGCGGAATGTTCAGCGCGAACATGTAGAAGACCACGGCATTCGGATCTTCGGTAATCGTGAGCGCGCGGATCACGGCAGTCGCCGTCCCGTAGGCGAGGGCCATGTAGAGGGCCGCGAAGATCGCCGGGCCGACCTCGGCGAAGCCGGGCCGAATCAGGACCAGCGTCCCCAGCAGTCCCAGCATCAGCGCAGCGAGCCGGGCGCCACCCAGTCGTTCACCGAGCCAGATCGCGAGCACCACGGCGGCGAAGAGCGGGCCCAGGAAGGAGAGCGCGGTGGCGTCCGCCAGATGCATATGCGCCAGCGCGTAGAACCAAGAGAGGTTTCCGGAGTACACTACGATCGCGCGAAACGCGTAGAGGCCCCAGCGACGCGTACGGAGGGCGATGAGTCCGGAACGAACGAGCCACGGCATCATCACCGCCGTGCCCAAAACGGTTCGGAACAGGACGAGCTGGTAGCCCGAAAAGCGTTCCGAGAGCTCGCGGATTGTCACGAATGTCAGCGCGTAGGCCAGCGCCGACAGGAGCATGAGGAGGACCCCGCGCGCCACACGCGAGGAGCGCCACCCCGTCAACGGGAGAACTCTGGGAGTAGTTTCGCGAGCGACTCGCCCTGCCCCTTCACCCCCTCGATCGGCAGCAATCCCCGACTCCAGAAGCAGGCACCACCCACCCGACATTCAACATGAAGTTCATCGCTCTTCCTCGCGTTCCGGTTGCCCGGGGCGGGCGTCGTCTACACTGCGCCGGATCTACGCCGGCGCCTCCTCCTCGGAAGAGCCGCCGCGACGGTCTGCGAAACTACCCCGAAAACACCTCGAAACCACGTGGAGGATCAGAATGCGGCGACTCCTGAAGCTGATCGGCGTACCGGCGCTGGTTGCGATCGCGCCGCTCGCAGCTGCAAATGCCGGGACCGAGCTCTCGCCGGGCGACGTGATCACAGCCGGCAGCCGCGATCGAGTGCGAGAGCTTTTCCCGGACGAGCTCTGGAAGTACGCCGTCGAGCCCTTTGAGGGACTCCAGCTCACGATCGTTCCCAGCGAGGACTACCGTCCGCACGCCAAGTTCGTAGAGGCGACGGCCCAGTATGCCTGCCAGGCGACGCTCGACGATCGCGGCGAGCTCGTGGATCACGTCGCTGGGGAACCCTTCCCCTATTCGGAGTGGAGCCAGGAGGCCACCGGACACGCCTGCGATCTCGAGCCCGATGACCCCAAGCTCGCTCTCAAGCTCGCCTGGAACGTCAATCGCCGCTGGTTTGGGGGCGGATCACTCGTGCAACACTGGGGCCAGGGCTTCGCGCGCGACGACGGCAAGGACTCCTGGAAGCTCGCCCAGGGCATCTACCGCCGCACGTACTTCAGCCACCGCGCCGATCTTTTGCCCGAGGCGACGCGCATTGCGCCCGACACCCAAGTGCTGTGGGCGGAGTTCACCGACACGCTCACGCCCTTTGACTTGCGGGGGCAGCGCTCGCTGATCTTCCGCTACGAGAACTCCTTCGATCGCCGCGATGACGCCTGGGCCTATCTTCCGCAGATCCGCAGGATGCGGCGGCTCTCGACGAGCGAAAAGTCCGATAGCGTGGCGGGCTCGGAGATGACCTACGAGGACTTCCTGCTCTTCTCCGGCTACATCTGGGATCAGGAGTGGAACTTTGGGGGCGAGCGCTGGATGCTGGCCGCCCTCGACTCGGAACGCGTGTGCTTCCCCAAGAACGTGCCGGGCTGGCGGGACCGCGACCTCGCCGTCCCCGGAACCCGCGAACAATTCGATGCCTGTCGCTTCGGACCCTACGAGACGCTGCCGCTGGTCGACGAGCGTTGGCAGAGGCGACGGGTATTCCGCCTCGAGCAGAT
>CAZTOE010000330.1:0-4568 GCA_964615045.1 uncultured Spirochaetales bacterium | reverse complement strand
GATGTCGATACCGAGCCGCTTTGGCTCTCCTTTATCGGCGAGGCGAGCCCCTCGGATCTCTCGCGCGGGGAGTACGGAGCTCGGACCGGACTACCCCGCATCCTCGCCCTGCTCGATCGCGAGCAGATCCCCGCCACCTTCTTCATCCCCGCGGCAACGCTCTTGCTGCACCCCGAGATGGCACCGGTATTGCGTGAGCGCCCGCAGCACGAGGTCGGATTTCACTCGTACATCCACGAGAATCCGCTCGCGCTCTCCGCCGCTGAAGAGCGTCAGGTCTACGCGAAGGCAATGGGGGTGCTCGAAAAGCTCTTCGAAAAGCGGCCCGTCGGCTTTCGTTCCGCTGCTTGGGATTTGAGCGGCGCCACGATCGACATCGTGCGGGAGATGGGATTCCTCTACGACAGCAGCATGATGGCGGACGACAGCCCCTACCGACTTCTCGCCAAGGGCGAGGACACGGGGCTGGTGGAGCTGCCGGTGGAGTGGATTCTCGACGACTGGCCCTACTTCAGCCTTGTCTGGAAGACTCACCACCACGGCCTGCGACCCGCGGACGAGGTGTTTTCGATCTGGAAGGAAGAGTTCGACGGCGCGTACGAAGAAGGCGGCCTCTACATCCTCGTCATGCACCCGCAGGTGATCGGCCACCGCTATCGGATCGCCATGCTCGAACGTCTGATCCGATACATGAAGAGCAAGCCAGGGGTGTGGTTCGCGACCCACGAAGCGATCGCCCGCCATGTCCTCGCCGGACAGGCTCCCACAACCCGCTAGTCCGACGGGCATGAGCGCCGAAGCCGAAACATCGGGCGCTGGACTGCTCGACGGGATCCGGGTGCTCGACCTGAGCCGCATCCTCGCCGGCCCTTTCTGCGCGATGACCCTGGGCGATCTCGGCGCCGACGTGATCAAAGTCGAACATCCACAAGGCGGGGATGACACGCGCAGCTGGGGCCCGCCCTTCACGGCTTCGGGATTGTCCGCCTATTTTCTGTGCGCCAACCGCAACAAGCGCAGCCTGACCCTCGACCTCAAGGCGGAGCCCGGGAGGGCGATCTTGCGCGAGCTGATTCGGCGCTCGGATGTGTTGATCGAGAACTTCCGGGCCGGAACCCTGGAGGCCTGGGGGCTCGACTGGGACGCGCTGCGGGAGCTCCGCCCCGATCTCATTTATTGCACGATCACCGGTTTTGGCTACGGACACAGCTACAGCCACGAACCCGGCTACGACTTCATGCTGCAGGCGCGCGGCGGTTTGATGAGTATTACCGGGCCCGACTCTCACCATCCGTACAAAGTCGGAGTCGCCATCACCGACATCATCACCGGCCTCTACGCCTCCACCGCGATCAACGGCGCCCTGAGCGGTCGGTCGGCAGGGCGTGGCGCCCAGCGCATCGACCTCGCGCTCTTCGATGCGCAAGTCGCCGCATTGGCGAACGTGGCCAGCAACTTTCTGGTGTCGGGCGAGCGCCCCCGCGCGATGGGCAACGCGCATCCCAATATTGTGCCCTACCAGACTTTCGAAGCGAGCGACGGGGTCTTCGCGATCGGGGTCGGGAGCGATCCACTGTGGAACAAGCTCTGCGACGCACTGGAGCGTCCCGCTTGGACGGCGGAGCCGCGCTTCGCCACCAACCCGGCACGGGTCGAGAACCGAGACGTGCTGGTCCCGATGCTGGCGGAGCGTTTCCGGTCCCGCACCAGGGCCGAGTGGCTCAAGCGATTCGAGCAGCTCGGGATTCCATGCGCCCCGATCCACGCGGTCGATCAGGTTTTCGAAGACCCGCGGGCCGTGGCCCGGGGCCTGCGAACCGAAGTGGAGGGCGACGGTGAGGTGATTCCGCTGGTCGCGTCGGCGCTTCGCATTCCCACCGCCCCGGCGACCATTCGTCTCCCGCCACCCCATCTGGGGCAACAGAGCGCGGCGATCCTGTCCGAGCTTTTGGGCTACGAGGAGGAGGCCATCGCAGCACTGCGCGCCGACGGCGTCGTCTAGCGCGAGAATCCGCTCACAGGCGCTCGCGAGCGTCCTGTTCCACGGCCTGGTCGATCATCTCGATCTCCGCTTCTCCACCCCCGATGCGCGGAGCCAGGAGCTCCCCGAACGAAATCCGAAAGCGCTCGGGCCAGGCTTCACGCTTCCAGAGGTTCGCGCGCTTGAACGCCTTGGCGCAGTGGAAGAAACACTCTTCGACCGCAACGCGGAGCGCGACCACCGCGGGGCGGCCCCGTGCGGCCAGGCGTTCGAGCAGTGCCGGCGCCGCGTGTAGCTCCGCACTCCCGTTGACACGCAGGGTTTCTTCTGTCCCCGGAATCAGGAAGAGCACGCCGACGTGCGGGTTGGCGAAGATGTTCTTGTGCCCGAACGCCAGCTTGTTGCCGGGGCGGTCCGGGATCCAGAGGGTGTGCTCGTCCTCGATCCACACGAACCCCGGAGCATCGCCCTTCGGCGACACGTCCTGGCGTCCCTCGGCGTCGCTGGTCGAGAGCAGCAAGAACGGCGAGCGTTCGACGAACTCCCGGGCGCGCGGTTCGAGGGAATCGAAGATCTTGAGGGGTACGACCGGGTGGGGATCGCCGCCCACCAGCTCCTGAAGCTCCTCGATCTGCGTCACGGGGTGGCTGCGGTAATCCGGCATGGCGGCTCCTCGGCGGGGTTGCCCAAGCCCCTATTGTCCCTAAGCCACGGGACCTCAGTCAACGCCGCCTTCTCCGTCCCCGGGGCGGTGGTTGTGCGATCATGGGCGCCGGAGCGCGCTCCGTGGCGATGGGGAGATGCCGATGGGCATGATGATCGACGGCGTATGGCACCGCGACGACCCTGCTCCCAACGCGGACGGCCGCTACCGGCGCCCCGTGTCACCAGTGCGAAACTGGGTTACCGCAGACGGCAGTGCGGGACCGAGCGGCGCCTCGGGCTACCGGGCAGAGCCGGATCGCTACCACCTGGTGATCGCCGAGGTCTGCCCTTGGGCACACCGCGCATGGATCGTGCGCAAGCTCAAGGGTCTCGAGGAGTTGGTCCCGATGTCCGTCGTGGCCCCGCGCCGCAGCGAGCAAGGCTGGATCTTCGACGCGCATGCGTCGCGCTACCGGGACCCGATCCTGGGAGCTTCCGCCCTGCACGAGCTCTACGCGAAGGGTACGTCGGGATACACCGGGCGGGTCACGGTCCCGATCCTCTGGGATCGCAAAACCGGCGCGCTCGTCAACAACGAATCCTCCGAGATCATCCGGATGTTCAACACCGCGTTCGACGGGATCACCGGCAACAAGATTGATCTATATCCACGGGAGCTTCAGGAGCAGATCGATGCAGTCAACGCGCGCACCTTCTCAGGCCTCAACAACGGTGTCTATCGGGCGGGCTTCGCCCGAACCCAGGAAGCCTACGAGGAAGCCGTCGAGGCGGTCTTCGAAACCCTCGATTTCCTCGAGACGCGCCTCGCGACGCGTCGTTATCTAGTGGGCAACGTGCCCACGGAGGCCGACTGGCGCGTGTTCCCCACCCTGGCGCGCTTCGACGTAGCCTACGTCGGCGCCTTCCGCTGCGATGTTCGCCGCTTGGTCGATTATCCCAATCTTTGGGGATACACGCGCGACCTGTATCAGCAGCCCGGTGTCTCGGAAACGGTGGTTCCCGAGCTTTACAAGCGCGGCTACTACTCGATCAGCGCCGAGCGCAATCCGCTCGGGATCATTCCTAAGGGGCCGATCATCGATTTCTCGACCCCGCACGACCGCGCGTGGCTCGGCGGGTAAGCGGGCCCCGTCCGCACAGGGAGATTGGGGTTTCCCCTAACTCGTCGCGGGCGCGGTCGGGCGTCGTTGGCGCTGGGCTAGCCTGGTGGGATTCGGGGGTAGCAGTTGCAGGAGATCGCCGTCGGCAGCGCCTTCGCCGCCATGCTCGTACCCGCGCTGTTGTATTTGTGGCGGGTGAAGAAAGAGAGCGCCGCAGGTTGGTGGGCGCTCGGAGCACTCACCCTCATCGCGGACGCACTCCTCTCGCTTCCGCATATGTACGGTGGCGCGCGCTGGATCGCCGGCGAAGTCATCGGCCTCGGCGTCGCCACCTGCTTTTTCGCCGGCGCGCTGCGGTTGGCGGAAAGGCCCATCCCGCCTTGGCTTGCGCTGGCGCTCGGCAGCGCAGCGGCGGCCCGCGTCGCGGTCTGGTGGATGGGATTCCCGTTCGCCTCGAGCACGCTGGTTTGGCTCTACGATCTGCCCCTGTGCGTCGCGAGCGCTGGGGTGGTGGCGCGATCGGCCCGCCGCCCCTGGGTGGGTGTGGCGGAGCGCTCGCTCCCTTTCGGGTTCTTGGCCTTGGCCCTCCTCGTCGCGATCGAGCCCTGGGTCGATCAACGGGGCCCGGGAAGCGAGCTGGCACTGCGTTTCTGGCTCGTCGTCATCGGTGCGCTCGCTCTCCAGATGGTGCTCGCCATCGCCGATCGCGGCCGAGAGCGGGCGGTACAGCTCGAAGCCCAGCTCAACCAGATCCAACGCCTCGACTCGCTCGGCTCGCTCGCGGCCGGCATCGCCCACGACTTCAACAACCAGCTCACGGT
>CAZTOE010000329.1:0-4579 GCA_964615045.1 uncultured Spirochaetales bacterium | reverse complement strand
CTTCCATGGACCACACCTCGTGGGAGATCCTGACGATCGTGGCGGGAACCCTGATCGTCGTTCAGGGGTTCGAGACTCCCCGCTACCTAGGTGAGGTCTTCAACGCCGATACCCGGGTGAACGCCTCCCGGCTTTCGCAGCTCATCTCGACCGCGGTCTACATCGTGTTCGTAGCTCTTGCGCTACCGGTGGTGCACACCCTGAACGGTCGGTACGACGACAACAGCCTCATTGAGATGGTCGGCGTCGCCGCGGCCGTGCTGACGGTACCGCTGGTCACGGCCGCCGCCCTGAGTCAGTTCTCGGCAGCCGTCGCGGACACCCTCGCCGCCACCGGCAACATGGAAGAGGTCACGCACCAGCACCTGAAAGAGCGCTTCGGATACATCATCGTAGGCGGCGGGGCCATCATGCTGACCTGGTCGGCGAATACCTTCGAAATTCTCGCCTTCGCCTCCCGGGCCTTCGCCTTCTACTACCTGCTGCAGTGTCTGGTGGCGATCAGCGTGAGCCGATCGATGCTCCAGCGCGCCGGAATGGCGCTGGTGACGGCTGCCCTGGCCTTCATTGCCGTCTTCGCGGTGCCCGCGGGCTGAAGAACGCACCCCGTCAAGAAACGCGAGAGCCAACCCGGCGGCGCGAAATCACCGACGGGAAGGGTGATCGTCTGGAAGGTGTGGCTGGCCCGCGCGGGAAAATCGTTCGCGAAGGGTTTTCCCCTCATAAGAGGTACGGAAGCGACCTCGACGCTGCAGCTCGGGGATGACCAGGTCAACCAGGTCGTCGAAGCCGCCGGGCTGCACGTTGGGCAGGATGTTGAAGCCGTCGATCCCGGTGTCTTCGATCATTTTCTCCATCCGGTCGACGACCTCCTCGACGGTACCGACGATGACCCTTTGCATGCCGCCCAGTCGGACCCGGTCGGCGAGGTCGCCGAAGGTGGCGTCAGGCCCACCCGCAAGCTTCGACAACAGCCCACCGACCGACTCGATGCCCGAGCTCGTGAAGTTCTCGATGCGATCGGTCATGGCGTAGGGTGCGAGATCGACGCCGCTCCAGCCGCCGAACAGAGCGAACGCACCCTCCGGACTTCCGTAGGAACGCAGGAGATCGTGTTTGGTCTTGGCTTCGGCTTCGGTCTCCCCCACCACCAGACAGAGACCGCTCAGGAGCTTCACCGAGTCCGCCGCTCGACCGGCGGCTTCCGTTGCCTCGACGACGGCTTCTTTCGTGGCGCGCGGATGGGTCCCGCCACCGAGCGTCACGAACATCGCCTCGGCGTGCCGGGCGGCGAACTCGATGCCTCGAGGCGAAGTGCCGGCCTGCACCAGAAAGGGCGTGCGCTGCGGTGAGGGTTCACACATATGCGGGCCCTCCACTTGGAAGTGCTCTCCAGCGTGATCGATCTTGTGCACGCGTGAAGGGTCCGTGTGGATGTCGGCTGCCAGATCGCGAACCACGGCCCCGTCTTCCCAGCTCTTCTCCCACAGCTTCCCGACGACATCCATGAACTCATCGGCCCGGTCGTAGCGCTCGTCGTGCGGGAGGGGATCCCCGCCGAGTCCGTTGCGATAAGCGCTGCCGAGGTAGCTGGTCACGACGTTCCAACCCACACGTCCGTCGGTAAAGTGATCCAATGATGAGAAGAGCTTTGCGGTGTGGAACGGCGGATAGTAGCTGGTGGAGTGGGTGATCACGAAGCCCAGGCCGTGCGTCTCCCTGGCCAGCAGGGGTAGCAACACCGAGGGATCGTTGCCCGGAAACTGCACGGCGTGGCGAACCCCTGCGTCCATCGACCCGCCGTACACGTCGTAGACCCCGTGGATGTCGGCGAAGAACAGAGCATCCACCAGGCCACGGTCGAGGATACGGGCGATGTCCACCCAATACTCGACATCCCGATAGCCTCTCGATGACCGGTCTCGCGGATTTCTCCACTGGCCCTTGGCCTGGGGGCAAGGTGAGCACTGGGTAAACGCGCACAGGTGAATATTGCCGCTCATGCTGACTTCTGAACCTCTAGCGTGTGATGTGTATCTAGTACAGCGCTTCCCACTTCCACACCATCTTCCTCGCTCTGGCCTGCAGGAACGAGTCGGCGCTAGCGCCTTTCTGGCGGGATGTCCCGGATGCGCGCGGTATGGGCCGCGATCTCCGCCTCGTCATACGAAAGATGCACGCGCTTTGAAGAAGGCGGTTGTTTGGCGAGGGACAGTCCCTGACGCCACTCTCGGGCGGGCCGAATGGGTCGCGGCACGAACCCACCACCGCAATTGGGACAGACGTTCCGCAACCGAGTCTCCACGCACGTCGCACAGAACGTGCACTCGTAGGAGCAGATGCGCGCTTCCAGGTCATCGGCAGCAAGGTCCTTGTCACAATATTCGCAGTTGGGGCGAAGTTCTAGAGCCACACGTATCCCCCGCCGCAACCCGCTAGGAAATCCCCTGCCCGCCCACCGATCGCCCCGGCTTCCAAGATGTTCACGGTTTGCCCTCCTTGAAAAAGGAGCGTATCGCGGACAGGAGCGTTCGAGCTTGTCCTCTGGCACTCTGGCGGTATGAAAAGAATGCTGGTTCCGTTCCTGGTGTGGGTGGTGGCCTGCAACCCGCCGAGTCCCGACCAACAGGCGGTGGAGTACCGGGTCGACGGCCTCAAGACCAGCGCGGAGATCCTGATCGACCGCTGGGGCGTGCCCCACATCTACGCCCAGAGCCTTGACGACGCGTTCTTTGCGCAGGGCTTCAATGCCGCGCGCGACCGACTCTGGCAGCTCGATCTTTGGAAGCGCCGCGGCGAGGGTCGATTGGCGGAGGCGTTCGGTCCGGCGTTCATCGAACGAGATCACGCCGCCCGACTGCTTCTCTACCGCGGCGACATGTACAGCGAGTGGCTCGCCTACGCATCCGATACCAAACGGATTGTTCAGGCCTTCGTCTCGGGAATCAACGCCTACATTCGACTCACCCGATCCGAACCGGAGCTCTTACCCCCCGAGTTCGATGTGCTCGACTACGAGCCATTGCTCTGGGAGCCCGAAACCGTCGTGCGCATCCGGAGCCACGGTCTGCTGCGCAACGCGAAGAGCGAAGTCGCGCGCGCGATCTTCCTTCGCGAACACGGCGCCCGGGCTCTTGCGCTGCGCGAAACCCTCGAGCCGCCACACCGTGTCGAGGTGCCGGAGGGCCTCGACCTCGAAGCGATCACGCCCGAGGTCCTTTCGCTTTACGAACTGGGGACCTCCGCGGTGAGTTTCGCCGGCGCCGATCGCGCGAGCGCCTCGGTACGGGAACGCATCGCGCAGGCGCGCGGGAGCAACAACTGGGCGGTCGCGGGCTCGCGGACCAGGTCCGGGCGTCCGCTGCTCGCCAACGACCCCCACCGGCTGCAATCGGTGCCTTCGCTGCGTTATGTCGCGCACCTCTCAGCACCCGGCCTCAGCGTGATCGGTGGTGGCGAGCCCGCTCTCCCGGGGGTGTCGATCGGACACAACGGCACCATCGCATTTGGTCTGACGATCTTCAGCATCGATCAGGAAGATCTCTACGTCTACGAAACGAGCCCGGGGGATCCGGACGCGTACCGCTATCGGGGCCGGTGGGAGCCGATGCGAATCGTGCGCGAACGGATCGCCGTGCGCGACGCTGCGCCCGTAGAGGTCGAGCTCCGCTTTACCCGACACGGGCCTGTCTTGTTTCGGGATCCCGGCAAGCGGCGCGCCTTTGCGCTGCGGGCCGCCTGGCTCGAGCCCGGGATGGCTCCATACCTGGGGAGCATCGAATACATGCGCGCGCGCAACTGGGATGAGTTCCTCGCCGCGATGAACCGTTGGGGCGCTCCCTCCGAGAACCAGGTCTTCGCCGACACGGCTGGCCACATCGGGTGGAAGCCCGGGGGGCGGGCTCCCATCCGCCGCGGCTGGGACGGCCTGCTTCCGGTTCCAGGCGATGGCCGCTACGAGTGGGACGGCTACTACGACATGGATCAGCTCCCCGTCGAAGCCGATCCCGTCCGGGGCTGGGTTGCGACGGCGAACCAGATGAACCTTCCGGAGGGATATCTCCACCCTCACGGTTACGAGTGGAGGCCCCCGTTCCGCATGCAGCGGATCCGCGAAGTCCTCGAGGCCGACACCGATCTGACGATCGACGAGGCCCTGCACCTGCAGAACGACTATGTGTCGCTGCCCGCGCGCCGTGTGCTACGGGCTACAGAATCCCTTCGTTCCGACGATCCGAAAGTGACGCGCGGTCTGGAGCTCCTCCGCGGTTGGAACGCGACGCTCACTGTCGAGAGCCCCGCAGCGGCCCTCTTCGAGGTCTGGTTCGGGCGCTCTTTGGGACCCTCCCTGCTCGAGGGCACGGGGCTCGACGCGGCTACGATCCGCGCACTGGACGGGGGCGATGTCTCGGCGCGTTTGGCGCTCCTCGAAGCTCGGGAAGAAGAGCACGGCAGCTCGGTGGGCCACGCACGCGACAAAGCGGTCGCGGAAAGCCTCGCCCTGGCGGTCGCGACCACCGAGGAACTTCTGGGCGAAGACTGGGAGGCGTGGCGCTGGGGAGACCTACATCAGATCGAG
>CAZTOE010000328.1:0-4590 GCA_964615045.1 uncultured Spirochaetales bacterium | reverse complement strand
GCGCTGACCCGCGCGCGCCTCGTCGAGCGGGTCTTCAAGGCGCTCCGGGAAGGGCGGGGCGGTTGGATCATCACCGCCAACGTGGACCACCTGCAACGTTACGCGACCGATGCGGAAGTCGCCCAGCTCTATCGGGGCGCGAGTCTCATCGTGGCGGATGGTGCACCGCTCGTCTGGGCCGCGAAGCTGCAGCGAACCCCGGTTCCCGAGCGAGTCGCCGGTTCGGATCTCGTCTGGCAGCTCGCGGAGCGCGCAGCCGAGGAGGGACGCTCGCTCTATCTGCTTGGAGGCGCGCCGGGGGCCGCGCGCGCGGCGGCAGAGAGCCTGCGGCGAAGATATCCCAGCCTTCGAATCGCGGGGTGGTCGAGCCCCCTGGTATCGGATCCCGCCACCCCCGAGGAGCTGGCTGAGCTGCGCCCGCTTCTTCGAAGAGCTCGCCCCGACCTCGTCTACGTGGCGCTGGGGGCGCCCAAACAGGAGCGTCTGATTGCCGCACTTCTGAACGATCTTCCCAGAACGTGGTGGATCGGAGTCGGCATCAGCTTGAGCTTCATTGGGGGAAGTCGCCGCCGCGCGCCCGCCTGGATGCAGTGGATGGGGCTCGAATGGCTGCACCGAATGGTGCAAGAGCCCGGTCGCTTGGGAAGGCGCTACCTTTGCGACGATCTTCCCTTCGCCTTGCGCCTGTTGGCTCGTTCCTGGTGGGAGGGTCGGCGGATGCGTCGCTAGGCGGAGCTCGAGCGAAAACCGAAACGGTGGCCTTCAGTCGATCTTCCACTCCGCGACGGGGCCGGACGCCACCTCCCGCCAACGGGAGCAGGTCAATCGACGCCCGAGCCAATCGCCGAGGCGTGCGAGGTCCGGGTCGAGCCGCGCTTCGAGCTCGGTCCGCAGCGCGGCCGATAGGTCAGGTCGTCGCCGCATTTGCCAGAACGCCTTGATTTTGTCTCGAGCGGGCCCCGGGAGTCGATCCTTGATGCTCCGGAAAATCGGGACGCCCAGGAGCGATTCTCGCAGTCGACTGCGACGGAGACGCTCCCGGGAAACGTTTTGCGGTGCCTCGGGTTGCCAGGCGGGTATCCCCGGGCTCGGGTCGCCGAGGAAGCTGCAAATTCGCGCCAATTCCTCGTTTGGGAACTGCACCAACCGTTCCAGGAAGACCAGAAGAATCCGGCTGCTGCCATAGGCCGACAGAAACGGTTCCAGCTGGCGCGCGTAGCTGCTGTAGGCGACGAAGCGCTCGTGTTGGCGAACCACCTGCTCGAGCGAGCCGCGAACTTCGTTCTGGGTCCACTCATGAATGTACTGCGAGACGATCCGATCGACGGGGTCGCGCATCAGATACACCAGCCTTGCTCCGCCCAGGTGCTTTCGCATCCGCTCGACCGTGCGGGGGTACGTGGGGAGCTTGGTGTAGTGGGTGCTCGACTCACCGCAGATCTGGTCGGGGAGCGCTGCCCCGAAAAGTGCCGTGTACTCGTTCATGCCTCGCTGATATCGGTCGTCATCGCTGAAGAAATTGGGTTCTTTGGGATTGCTCATGAAGATTCCGGGGCGCCGCGCAAGCTGCTCGTGCAGGCTGCTCGTCCCACATTTCATCGCGCCGATCACCACGAAGTCGGGAAGGCGAGTCGTCATTGCCGCCAGATCTCTCGCAGCTCGCCCGGCACGGTGCGGCGGGAGCCCCCTTCCAGGATCTCCCGGCTTCGGGAGATGGCCCAGCCGAGACTCCACAGGAGGTTTGCCGCGCTGAGCCCCCAGCGTCCGCAGTTCTTGCCAAAATAACGCTTGCGAGAGGCGTAGAAGTAGCGGGGCTTCAGCTTGCGCGCGGCCTCGAGCGCCTTCACCGGCGAAGAACCACCCCGGAGGTGCACGACGCGGGCAAGTGGTTCGTGCACGATTCGCCAACCGTCGTGACGAGCACAGCGGCAATAGTCGGCGTCCTCGTAGTACATGAAGTAGCCGTCATCGAGAACGCCGACGCGGTCGATCATCTCGCCGCGCAGCAGCACCGCGGCGAAGCTCGTCCATTCCGGTTCAGACGCCGTGTCCTGTACCGGAATCGGAACCTCCCAGCGCTCGAGCAGACGGCGAACCACGCCGGTACGGGAGGCCCGGATGAGCTCGCTCCAGGGCGAGTGAAAGCGAAAACAACTGATCTGCGGCTCGGCGTTCTCCCATTCGAGACGCGGACTCACGATCCCGACGTCCCCAGCCCGCTGCATCGCTTGCCAAAGCGTGTGCACGGCTCCCTTTCGCACCAGAGTGTCGCTGTTGAGCAGAAGGTAGGCTTTCGCGCGCCGCGATCGGATGCCGAGGTTGTTGCCCGCCGCGAAGCCTCCGTTCGTCGGAGCGGCGAGCAGGTGAACGCATTGCCAGCCGCGAGCAGCGATCGTGGCTGACAGCCGCTCGGTGCTCTCGTCGTTGCTCGCGTTGTCCACGACGACAACACAATCGCGTTGCGAGTCCAACTCGGGAATCAATGTCTCAAGGCAGTCGCGGACGAGATCCGCCGTCTGATAGTTGACGATTACCGCGCAAATGCGAACTGCTGTCGGGGACGAATCAATCGCCATGCTTCATCCGCTCGAGCAGGGGTGCAACCGCCCGATCTACATCGAAATCGGTTTCGATGAGAGAGCGTCCTCGGTTTGCGAGATGCTCGCCGAGCTTCGGGTCTTCGAGCAATCGTGACAAGGCTGCCGCGAGGTCCTCCCAATTGCCCGGATCGTAGAGCAAGCCCGTATCGCCCTCTCGGACGAGCTCGGGAATCCCGGAGAGCCTCGGCGCGATGACCGGGATGCCGATGGCCATCGCCTCCATGAGCGCAACGGGGAGTCCTTCGATCAAGCTCGAGGAGGCAAACAAGTGCGCTTTCTCCAGTTCGTCGCGAACACCTTCCTCCGGGAGAGCGCCCAGGAGGTGGCAGCGGTCGGCGACGCCGAGTTCACGACTTTGAGCCTCGAGGAGCGGTCGCCATGCGCCGTCTCCGACGAGCGCGAGCTCGGCGTCATATCCGGCAGCAATCAACCGTGCCAGCGCCTCGACGAGCCCCGTCTGGGCCTTCTCCGCGACCAGCCGTCCAACGCAGAGAATCCGCCGACGCCCCCCGGTCGGGGGTTCCGCGCTCCTTCGGGGAAAAGCGTCGAGCTCGACGCCGCAACGGCTGACGAAGAGTTTACGCCAGTCCGCGATGTTCGAGAGCCGGTAGAGTTGCGACCGCCCGTGGTGGGAGACGCACGCGACGAACGCCGCCGCCCCCACTTTTGCTCCCAACAATGGCGCGGCCGGGTAGTCGAATTCGGCTTTGCTGCCGTGGACGGTAAGGCTCCACGGGATGCCGAGATGCCCAGACGCGAGCATTCCGATCGTCCCGCCTGAATTTGCGAAGTGGGTGTGCAGGTGTTGCACGCCGCGGCGATCGAGCTCGCATGCGAGCTGGATCGCTTCGACGAAATGGAAGACCGACCAGAGGAGCGACTTCATCCCGGGTACGCGGTGACGCAGGGCCCGCGCGAACGTCCGCAAGTACGAGCCGGGCCGCTTCGCCAAGGCGACGACGTGATCACGGATGACTTTGATCGGCCGCGCGGGCTGCAGGTACCAGGTACTGGCGAGTTCCTGCCGGTCCTTGGGAGAGCAGAGACTCTCTTGGGCCGGCGCCCGGACGGCGAAGGTGTCGATCGCCAGGCCGCGGCGGCGCAACGCCGCGATCTCCCTCCGGACGAAGGTGTGGGAGACGCTCGGGTATTCGCTGATCAAATAGGCGAGCGGCGCGCGTCCCACGCTCAGTCGCCCAGATGGTCCGCGCGGGTCTGGAACCGGTCGTCGGAAGAAGCGGGGAGTCGCCGCAACACAGCGAGGTTCTGCTCCGGATCCTCGACGACAACTCGAAAGGCCCGCCGGATCTCGGGCCGCTCCATCCACCCGGCGATGCCCGACCAGTCGACCAGATAGCGAATGTCCTTGTCCAGGACGTACTGGGGGATCCGGTCTTGGATGCGTGCTTCGAGTGCTTCCGGGTTGACCTTGCCGTCCAGGTTGATGGTCCGATCGTGGAAGAAGCCGAGGGTCCCGGTTTGGATTGCACCCACCCAGACGTCGGGCGGGACGTTTTCCCGGACCCACTCCACCACGTGGCCGTGGGGGTGCTTGGATCCCTGCTGGTAGATGCGGAGATTCAGGCCGGAGACCAGGGCGACGAGGCAGATCGCCGCGACGGCGACCGCTCCATTCCTGCGCGGCGCTGGGACGCGACGCAAGAGGGCCTCGGCCGCGCCAACCCAGAGCAACGCGAAGAAGGGGGAAACGGGAAACAGGTACCGCGACATGAAGTGACCGGCCCCGAACCAGAGGCCGTAGAAGAGGCAGAGCGCCAAGGTGAAGGAGCCCGCCAGGGCGACAACAGCGCGCTGCACAGGTACCAGCCGGGGCCATGCCCGCCAGAGGGTGCCTGCTGCGGTGAGCAGGGCGAGAACGCACGCCGCCACCACGAGGGGTCGAGTTTCGAGCTCAGACGGGAGCGGCAGCACCAGCGTCGCGTGCTCGAAGAGCTTCGGCGCAACGAGCGCGAGATTCTGAGCGAATTCG
>CAZTOE010000327.1:0-4604 GCA_964615045.1 uncultured Spirochaetales bacterium | reverse complement strand
CCCAGCTGAGGTGAAGACCGGGCAGCGGATCCAACCGATGGTCTCCGTTGAGCTGGTAGACGCGCAACTCGCGCTCGATCTTGAACGAGCGGCTCTCGGAGAAACTCGCGAACCAAAGCGGACCCCGGCTTGGATTGTCACTGAGTTCCCCCCGAACGGATCGCGCAATCCAGGAGCCAAAGGTCGCGTAGTCGTTGAAATCCCGCGCGAGGATCTCCTCACCCTGCTCCTGACGCTCGACGAGCTGGCCGTAGTCGAAGTTGGGCAGGTAGCCGTTCTCCTTGAGCTCCACGATCTCCTGCTTGTTCCGGGTGTAAAAGACTGAGAGATCGATTCTGTGGCTTCCCTCGTTGTCGAGGTCCAATCCGAAGGCGGCATAGCCCGTGTCCTGCTCGGTGCGCTCACTCCCGGTCAGATCGAAGCGGCCGTTGCTCAAGTTCAACTGCCCGAGCGAAAGGTCTCCCGAACGCGTCACGGGCTCTCCGGGGCGGCCTCGGAATGTCTCGGCCGCCCTCGGTTCACGCCCCTCCTGGAAGCCCTTGGCCGTCTGATAGTCGATTTCGCGGTTGATGACGGCCTTGAAGCGGACCTCGCGCTCGGCAAGCGTGGTTCGCCCACCGATCGAGCCGCCGAATTCGCTCTCGATGGTGTCCCAGCCATCGATTTCCTTGCCGACGGGAGAACCGCTCTCGAGCTTGAGAAAGCGATTCCACGCGTTCTGGTTGGGGCCGGTCCCCGCGCTGATTTTCAGCTCGAGCTCTTCGGGATATTCGTGGGTGATGATGTTGATCGAGCCGCCGGACGAGTTGCTCGGCGATTCCGCCGTGAAGGTCTTGGCGATCGCGAGGTTGCTCACGATATCCGACGGGAAGAGGTCCAGCTGGACAGATTGGCGATCGGGGTCAGGGCTCGGAACCACGGCCGAGTTGTAGAGGGTGCTGTTGTAGCGGTCCTCCAGGCCGCGGATCACTGCGAACTGACCTGCCACAACGTTCACTCCGGATACTCTCCGGAGCGCTTCCGCCACGTCGCCCGCGGCGAAGCGTGAAAACTCTTCGGCACCGAAGGTGTTGAGGAGGGCGTCGGAATCGAGACGGAGTTCTAGCGCCGGAAGGTTCTCTTCGACCGTCGATGCCTCCACCACGAAGGCCTCGAGCTCCAGGACTTGATCGGCGGTTTCGGGTGGAAGCGGGGGCAGCGGGAAGTCGGCGCGGTTCACCTGGCCGGGCGCCACGTCGAAGTTGGTCATGGTGGAGGCGCGGTAGCCGGTCTTGGTGAAGCTGATGCGGTAGCGGCCCGGCGGCACCGCGTCGAACTTGTAGGCCCCGTCGTCGTTGGTGACTTGAACCTCGAGGCCGGGCGCGGTGCCCACGTGTCCTTCGCCCGAGACCACCACCGTGACTCCCTGCAACGGGTCGCCGGTTTCCTGATCGAAGACCTGGCCCAGAATGAGCCCCGGCTCGCCGCGCGGCGCCGTCGAAGGCGCGGTCTGCTGCGCCCGGGCCGGCACCCCGATCAAACCCATCATCGCGACCGCCAGCACCACAAGCGCAGGCCACGACCGGGGCCGTCGAAGCGCCGTGACTACGATGCGGGCGTGAGGATGCACGGGGGTTGACCTGCGAAGCTGAGGGGGCAGGGTCTCATGCGCGTCGGATGCTAGTGGCCTCCGCAACGAGGACGCTGTGCTTTCGGTGAGGAAACAGTGTCGATTGCGTGAAGAAGTACATTCCGACAGCGTGGGCACGGCCGTGGCGCGGTGGAAGCATCGCGCGTCTACTCCGGCCGGATCGCCCCCTCGACCCGGGCGAGGAAGCTCACAACGCGGGGCTCCTGTTTGATCTTGAGCGCCTGGCGCAGCAGCTCGGCGGCCTTGCTGTAGTCCTTGGCGTAGACCTCGTACTGGGCGTGGGTGAGGAGCGCCTGGTACTCGTATTCGTCGAGATTCTGGGCGCGCTCCACCAGCAGCAGCGCCCGTTCGTCGTCGCCCTGGGTGCGGTAGTAGGCCGCGAGCTCGAGGAGGGCGTCACCCCGGGTGCCGTCGCGCTGCACGATCGTCTCGAGGAGCTCCGCGGCCTCGGCTTCGCGGCCCTGGGCGCGAGCCACCTTGGCCTTCAGCGTGAGCACCTTGAGCTCGTCTTCGGCGGGGAGCTTGGCACCGTAGCGTTTCTCGATCGAGGCCAGCACCTGTTGGGCGTCGTCGAACGAGCCCGAGCGGATCAGGAGATCGGCGGCCCGGTACGCAGTACTGAACTGCACCGCGCCCTGGTCCTTCTCGATCACTTCGAGATAGGCGCTCTTCGCGAGCTCGGGCATGCGCGCGTTCATGTAGATGTCGCCGAGCAACACCAGGCTGCTGTTCTGGGCCTTGCCCATCATGCGCACGGCCTCGAGATTGACGGCAGCAGCGAGGGGTTGATCGAGACCCAGGTAGGCGTTCGCCTGCAGCATCCACAAGGTTGAGTCCTCTGGGTTCGCCTCGATCAGGGTGTCAAAGAGCGCCACCGCCTCCTGGTAGCGCTCCGTCGCGAGGAGCGAGCGGGCCAGGCCGATCTTCCAGTCCTTGACGTGGGGCTGTTGCAGGATGGCGTTCTGGTAGGCCGCGCTCGCGGCGAGGTAGTCCTCGCCGTTGATGTAGCAATAGCCGATCAGACCGTAGGTTCGGCCGTCGCGATCCCCCAGTTCCACGGCCTTGGTGAGATGCTCGAGGGCGCCCTCGAAATCGCTCTTCTGAACGAGCAAGAGACCCAGATTTTTGTGGGCGCGGCGAAAGTCCGGGTACTTCGCGATCGCGCTCCGGTAGTACTCGGCGGCCTTCTCCTCCTGGCCGTTCTGGAAGAAGAGGTTCGCCATCACCATGTCGAGGGCCGCGCTGCTGTTCTCCCCCATTTGCGTCTGGAGCGAAGCCGCGGCGGCTTCGGGGTCGACCTCGATCAGATCGATCACGTTGATCAGCACCAGCCGTTCGTCTTCGCGAATCTCGGGCTCGGCGCCGGAGAGCACGCCGTAGCTGCCAAGGAAACGCTTGCGCCACTCCGGATCCTCCACGACCGAGGCCCCGCTCCAGGGTTGCACCTGCGCGATCGACGGCCCCGCCGTGGCGAGCGCGAACACGAGGCCGAGAAGAGGGAGGAAGCGTCTCATGAGCATACCCGGCTAGTTGATGGTGATCGGAATCGGAAGCCGCGCCAGCGCCTGCACGGGGCGGCCCTGCTGCGTCGGAGGGGTGAACTTCCAGCGCTTGACTTCGCCCAGGACGAAGTCGTTGAACTTGGGGAGGGTGGAGGAGTCGACTTCGACATCGAGAACCTCGCCCTTCGGGTCCAATTTGAGTAGCAGGACGATGCGGCCCTGGGCCTTTTCCTTCAGGAGCCGGCGCGGAAAATTGAAGCCAAAGACGCCGATCGGGCGGGGAGTCTGGTCGAGTTGCGAGAAATCGACGAAGGCCGCGGCCATCTCGTCCTTGAAGCTCCCCAGGCTGGGCAGCGAGAAATCTCCTGCGAGCGAACCGCCGGTTCCAGGATTGAGCGCGAGATCGAGCTGATCGAGGGAGAGCTGCGGCGGCGGCTCCTCCTCGAGCTCCGGGACCTCTTCCGGCGGCGGAGGAGCTTCCTCGATCTCCATCTCCTCGATCTCGGGCGCGTTGAACGCCATCACCGTTTCGTCGAGCTCTCGATCGGATCGGCGGATCTCCCCCATCATCTGCGCCAATGCCATGAGGATGAAGAGCGCCAGCGCAAAGCCACCCCCGAGCAGCAGACTGACGGGAAGCTCGCGGGACGAATCGGGGAGGTGATAGATCGGCTCGGGCATACGTGGCCGCTAGTCGTTCCGTGTGGAAAGAAAGATCTTCTTGGCGCCAGCGTTCTTCGCCGCGCTCCACACATCGGAGAAGACACCGTGGTCGGCCTGCGCGTCGGCCTGGATGATGACGGGCAGGTCGCTCTTGTTGAGGAGCTGCTTGATGCGCGCGCCCACCCCGGCCACCCCCACCTGCTTGCCGCCGTAGAGCACTTTGTTGTCGGCCGAGATCGCGACGAGGATGCTGTTCTTTTCGAGATCGGCATCGAGCACCGCGTCGGGCTTCGAGATCTCGATCCCCGGCATTTCGACGAACACCGTGGTCACGATGAAGAAGATCAGCAGGATGAAGATGCAGTCGATCATCGGCGCGAGATTGATCTCGGTCGGGGCGTCATCCTGGCTGAGGGTGCTGCGTCGGGACATGGGAGCTCTCGGGGCAGAAGTCTGGGGCTAGTTGACCGTGTTGAAGCTCAGCATCTCGGCCCCGCCCTGTCGGGCCGCGTCCCAGACGGCGACGAAGACGCCGTGATCGGCCTTTGCGTTGGCCCGGATCACCACCGGCGTCTCGGGGTCGACCATCCGTGCCTTCACCCGGCGGCTCACATCGGCGGGGCGAATTTCTTTCTGTTCAAAGAACACTTTGTTGTCGGACGTGATCTCGAACATCACGTTCTGGTTCTCTTCCGGCAGGGCCGAGGCTGCGGCGTCGGGCTTGTTCACCGCGAGGCCCCGCTCTTCGACGAACACCGTGGTCACGATGAAGAAGATCAGCAGGATGAAGATGCAGTCGATCATCGGCG
>CAZTOE010000326.1:0-4606 GCA_964615045.1 uncultured Spirochaetales bacterium | reverse complement strand
TCGCAGAACGCGCCGCCGGGATCCCGCGTCGGCTCAATGCGCTCGCCGACAACACGCTCTTTGAGGCCTATCTGTCTGGCCGTTCCCCCGCGACCGTGGAGGATGTCGAGCGAGCCGCCCGCGAACTGCCCTGGGCAAAGGGCACAGCCCCCGAAGTTGAAGAGGGAGCGGGCGAGAGCAGCGGCGGCCAATTCCCCGACCCAGAGCTCGGTCTCTCGCCGCGCGGGGAATCTGCTCCCGACCTGACGAATCTCGACGAGGCGCCCGGCCCCCTGGACGGCCTGGACCTTGGGGCGTCCGGGAACGGCTCCGCGGGGGTTGCAACACCGAGTTCCATCGCCCCTCCCGAGGCCCCCCAACTAGAGGCCGACCCCCCGACTCCGCTCAGTGGAAACGACGGCCTGGCCGATTTCGAGATTGAGTTCGACGACCTGGAGCCGGGATCCAACGGGTTGGAGTCCCCATCCGATTCTGACGGACTCGACCCGAACTCAGACTCGGTTCGCATCGAGGCTGCCTTTCGCGATGCCATGGACGGCGAACTCGCGGTGGTCGTCGATCAGGGCAAGCCGACGTCCGTCCCGAAAACGGCGCGCGCGCTTCCCTCCGGTGCCCCCGCAGAGGACGCCGTCTTCGTGACCGATGACCCCTCCAGCGCGGAGGGCGAAGACGATGAACTCGAGAGCCTCTTTGTCGATCTCGTCACCGACGACTGAGCCGCCCGGGTCTACGGGAGTCGGACTTGCCAGTACGACCTTCGCCCGGGTATGTTCCGCACCTCGAGCGGGAATAGCTCAGTTGGTAGAGCATCAGCTTCCCAAGCTGAGGGTCGCGGGTTCGAATCCCGTTTCCCGCTCCAAAAAAATCCACAAAAACATTTACTTATCGGATCTTTGGAACGTCGTTTGTCGGCGCCGTGGGGACTTTGTGGGGAATTTCGCTCCCGGCGGTCAGGCGAGCGAGCAGATCCGCGGGCACTTCCCCGGGCTCCAGCGGGACCGGCGCCACGTACTCATCGCCCCCTGCCCAGGCCGCGTAATGGCGGGCGGTGACCTCCCAGTTGGAGTGCCCGAGCTGCTTCGAGATGTACGCGGCGGGCACTCCCGCCGTCAGCAAGTGGGAGGCGTAAGAGTCCCTCAGGTCCTTCAAGCTGATCTCGGACAGGCCGGCCCGCTCCAGGATCCGCCGCCACTCCCGCTTGCGGAAGTTGCTCGGGTCCACGGTGGCGAACACCCACACTCGGTGGGGGAGGGCTTGAATCGCTCCCGGTAGAGCGACCAGAGCACGCCGCGCAGCCGGAGCGAGAGCGCCACCTTCCGCGCCCGGCCGCTCTTCGGGGTGTCTTCCTCTCCGCCTCGCGGGCGATTCCTCCGCACGTGGAGGTGTCGGCCTCGGAATGCGGGAGCTTTGGCCCATCCGACATCCGCCCAGCGCAGGCCCAGCGCCTCGCCCGTTCGAAGTCCCGCGTCGAGGTGCGCCAAGAGGTACGCATAGGCGGTCGGCCCCTCCGCCTCAGCGGCCTCGACCAGCCGGGCTAGCTCCTCGAGCGATTCGACTGGATTCGCCTTCGGCCCCTCGCGGCGCTTCTTTCCGCGGTTCTCTCGGACTTGCTGTCGGAGACCTTCCACCGGATTGGCGTCCACGTACCCGAACCGGGGCTTCATGGCGTGCTTCAGGATCACCGAGAGCACGTTCATGTAGTGGATGCCGGTTTGCATCGTCCTGGGTTTCCGCTCACCGGTCCTCGCGTTTCGCGGGCCCTTCACGATCTCCTCGATCCACCACGCATCGAGCACCTCCGGCGTGATTCGGTCGAGGGGCAGGTGGCCGAGTCGAGAGAGCAGGGGGGCGTCGGCCTTCAGATAGATCACCCGGTCCCTTCGCGTGCTCGGCGCGAGGTGTTCGGTCGCTTCCTCGAGATAGCGAGGCACGAACTCGGCCAACGTCGGGACTTCGCGGCGCGGGATGTAAGAGCGCTGCCGCGCGATCCCTTTGCGCTGCTCATAGTAATCGCGCGCCTCCGCGGCTTCCTTCCACGACGTGGTCTCGAGGTCGAAGCGGTCGCGCTTGCCTCCCACGACGCGCTCGTACCAGATCGAGCCGTTGTAGGCGACGAGGTTGCGGTAGCGGCGGCCGGGGGGTTTTCTGGTCATCTCCAGTCCTCCTTGCTCACGCAGCCGCGAAAGACCACCACGGCCTCGCGTTCGCAACGCAACGCTTCATCGGCCCCGCTTGTAATCAATGCGCACCCTCTCACGACGGCCTTTCGCCGAGCCTCTTCCTCTGTGGACGCAACGCCGAAACGACATCGATCACAGCCTTCAAACCTCACGCATGCCTTGCAGATAATCCCATGTGAGACTGCGCCCATCGGTTCTTTCCCCAGGAGAGCCTGTACGCATTGGGCCGGCGTCAGTCCATCCACGTACGCGTCGAGCGCGATCGTCCCGAGAACGCGACCTGCCGCCTCCACGCTACTAGAAGGATCGCCCTCCAGCACCCGGCCCCGGAGCTGCCGCTTGAGGATCCCGCAAGGCGCGACGCTGCCGAGAAAGAACCAGACAAAGAACAGGGTGACGGCACTTCCAGGCGGGGCGTCGGGGAGCCTTTCTGAACGCTCCGCGAGGTAGGTCGCGAGGCTCGGCACCTCGCGCGCCCGGCGCTCCAGACCGACCGCCGTCAATGCAGCGCGCCGACTCGCCATCAGCGTCGAGACGCGGCTGGCAGCGTCACGATCGCCTCGTAACGCGAAGATCAAGCTCGCCCTGACCAGCACGCCGGCCGTCGCGGCATCGTCGAGCAGCGTGCGCTCCATCGCGCTGAGCGCGTCCTCCCCGCCGAGGTCATCCGCCCATGCGAGGAATTCCTTACGGGCGTCGCCGATCAGCGGGCGCAGGTGCTCGGGGACCTGGCCGCTGCGCTCGATGGCGACGAGGTCACGGGCACCCACGCGCTCCACTCGGCGGCGCACTTCGTGGTAACGGCGCAGGCCACTGCTCACGCGGTCTCTCCGTCGCAGCTCCCGCTCTTGCGTGCTCGCTCGACCCACTACCGAGTCCTCCGGGGACGATCGAGCGCTGAAACCACGCGGTGTCGCGCGACAAGTTCGAAGCTGGGTCGGAAATCCAGCGTTGCGCGGGTGCGGGCGCGTGGCGCATTTGGTCATTCACAAAGACCTGAAAAGAATCACCGAATAGGGACGACACGTTGCGCCACGCGCGGAGAGCATTCGGTCGGGTCTCGAAAAGAGACTTCATACGTCGTACGCGGCTACTCCATATGTCCGCGTGTACGCCCCCCGTAATTGGTCGTAGTACAACGCCTCCCAATGGTTGAACAAGGCCATGTAGTGATTCTCGAACTCAACACGCTATTGCTCTGAAAGACCCTCGTAATTCTTGTGCGCCGATTGAAGGAGCTCGAACACATGCGGGTCGGTCGCCCGGAGGAGGAGCGCAGTTGAATTGGCCGCCTCTGCCTGGTGGGCGTGCGAACGTGTCGCCACCGTTCCCTGTTTGAGTTGTAGACCCACGTAGATCAGGGATACGACCACCGCGACCCCGCCGACCAGCTCCCCGATCGCCCCGAGTTCCATGATTGTCATGAGAGCCCCTCCTGGGAGGGAGCGTATCGCGAAGCGCTGTCTTCCAGGGCGTCAAAGACATCCTGCGCCGGGCCGACGATTCCACCGTGTATGCCGGTCCGAGTCTGGCGCATCGGACCTCGCGGAGTGCGCTGTGCCCGGGGCTTTGAGAGCTGGCGCGGTCGCGGTTTGGGTGTGAGAGCTTTCTTGGGGAGATGAGCTCGCAAGGCGGCCAAGACAGCGTCCCAATCATTCTGCGTCGAAGGATCGAACTCCGAGCGGTCGAAGCTCTCGCCGACCGCCGCGCGCCGTACGACGCTCGAGCGACACGAGCTGCGCGATGAGTCACGGGTGATCTAGAAGCTCACAGCGGCCCGAGTGGACGTGTGCGAACCGGAAACGTCCCCTTCTGGTGACCTGAAGGGCAGTTTATCCGGGTCGGGATGTATAGTCCGCCGCCATGTGGTCCACGTGCGCCGCGCGCATCAAACAGCTCGCTCGTCTGTCCGCCTTCCTCGTCGCGATGTCTGTCGTCTGGATGGCCGGGCCGGTCGCTCTGGCGCAGACGCCCTCGCCCAACACGTCCGGGGTCGAAGCGCCTGTCGAGGCCGGGCCGAAGACGGCAGAGCCAATCGCTCTGGAAGACGTACCCGAAAGCGCGGAGGCCACGCGCGCCGAACTCGATGCACTCCTCCCCAGAGACGCTCCCCGCCACACGCTCGAGCGCATCGGCTCAGAGCTCGATCGCACGCTCCCCGAAGTCGAGTCACTCCTGGCGACGACCCGGGAGACGCTCGCCGCTCGGCCCGGCATCCGCATCCTGAACGAGAGCGAGGCCACGCTGAGCGCGATGCAGGAGCGCCTGCGGCCTTGGGGCGACGAGCTCGATCGCCAACTGGCTGCGCTCCGCCCGGCGCTCGCGCGGCTCGACACGATCGCGGGGGACTGGGAGGCGACGGGCGAGGTCGCCCGACGAGAGGCGGCATCCACGACGACGCTGAATCTCATCGCGGCCGTGCGCCA
>CAZTOE010000325.1:0-4614 GCA_964615045.1 uncultured Spirochaetales bacterium | reverse complement strand
GCCTCCCTGATTCCCGCGGCCACGCTCCCGGTGTCGCTCATCGGGACTTTCGCCGCGATGGGCGCCCTCGGATTCAGTGTGAACCTCACGACCCTCTTTGGGCTCGTTCTCGCGATCGGGATCGTGGTCGACGACGCGATCGTCGTGGTGGAGAACACCGCCCGCCACATCGACGACGGGATGGCCCCCCGACCCGCTGCGATCACGGCGATGGAGGAGGTGACGGGGCCCGTCATCGCGACCACCATCGTGCTCCTGGCGGTGTTCATTCCCACGGCCTTTCTTCCCGGCATTACCGGTCAGCTGTACCGCCAGTTCGGGCTCACCATCTCGGTGGCGACGGTGCTGAGCTCGGTCAACGCATTGACCTTGAGTCCAGCGCTCTGCGCACTCCTGCTGCGCCCGACGCCGGAGAAGCGCAACGTCTTCTTCCGCGCCTTCAACCGCGGCTTCGGCGCCGTCGAGAAGGCCTATGAGGGGGTCGTCACCGGGTTCGTGCGCCGCGCCGCGATCGCGATGGTCGCCTTCGCCGGAGTTGCCGTCGCGGCAGGCTGGGGGTTTGGGGCACTCCCCACCGGTTTTCTGCCCGAGGAGGATCAGGGGTACATCCTGGCGGGTTTCCAGCTCCCCGACGCCGCTTCCCAAGAGCGCACCCGGGAAGTCGTTGCGAAGATCGACGAGATTCTGGCAGCCACACCCGGAGTCGCGGAGTGGGTGACCTTCGGTAGCTACTCGCTTCTCGACGCCTCCGTGATGTCCAATGCTGGGACCTTCTACGTGATTCTCGAACCCTTCGAGGATCGCCCGGGTCTCGGACACGAGGAGATCATCACCGGCCTGCGGCGCGCCTTCGCGTCGATCGAGGAAGGGATTCCCTTTGCTTTCGCGCCGCCGGCGATCTTCGGATTGGGCAACGCCGGCGGATTCCAGATGGAGCTCCAGGACCGCGGTGGGCTCGGTCCCCAGATTCTCCAGCAGGTCGCCTCCGAGATGACGCGGGACGGCAACGCGCAGACCGGTCTGATTGGTCTCAATTCGACGTTCCGGGCCTCCGTCCCACAGCTCTTTGTCGATATCGACCGGGTGCAGACCAAAGCGATGGGGATTCCACTGGCCGCGGTCTTCGACACGCTTCAGACCTATCTGGGTTCCGCCTACGTCAACGACTTCAACTTGTTCGGCCGCACCTATCAGGTGCGAGTTCAAGCCGAATCCCGCTTTCGCACCTCGCCCGACGATCTGAAGCGGCTCTACGTGCGCAACCAGGAGGGCGGCATGGCTCCGATCGGAGCCGTGGTCGACGTCGAGGAGGTCGTCGGGCCGACGCTGCTGCGCCGCTACAACCTCTACCCCTCCGCGGCGATCAACGGCCAGCCCGAGCCGGGCTTCAGCTCCGGGGATGCCCTCTCCCTGATGGAGCAGATGGCGGCACAGAAGCTGCCCACCGCCATGGGATACGAGTGGACGGGCATCTCGTATCAGGAAAAACAGGTGGGCGGGGAGGCGATCGTGGTCTTCGCTCTGGCGATCACCTTCGTGTTCATGGCGCTAGCCGCTCAATACGAAAGCTGGTCCGCGCCGTTCGCCATCATCTTGTCGGTGCCCTTTGCGCTGCTCGGCGTAGTGGCGGCCCTCGCTACCCGAGGCCTTGCCAACGATGTGTATGCCCAGATCGGGATCGTGCTGCTGATCGGGCTCTCCTCGAAGACGGCGATCCTGATCGTGGAATTCGCTCGACAGGAGCGGATGGCGGGCAAGGGAATTCCCGAGGCTGCGATCGACGCGGCGCGCACGCGCTTCCGGCCGCTCCTGATGACCACGATCTCCTTCGTGTTCGGCACGCTGCCGCTTCTGGTGGCGGGCGGCGCCGGGGCGGCGAGCCGCCGGGCGGTCGGCACGACGGTCTTCGGCGGCATGGTGGCAGCCACGTTCCTGATGGTGGTCTTCGTCCCAGTCTTCTTCCGGGTCTTCCAGGGCTTCGGGGAACGCTTCCTCGGCGAGGGCAAGCGCGAGGCCAGCGCGACCGGAGCAGAGCCGCAACCCGTCGCTTAGTCCCCTACATCGCCGCGATCGCCCGGACCTCGGGGTTCGCCTCGCTTCGGAAGCGAAGCGCTAGTCGAAAAAGAGCGTTTCGATCCGCTTGGCGTATTCGGCACTCCGCTCGGGCGGCACGCCATAGGGTGTCGGCAGGATCGCGATCGAATCAGCCACCTCCCAGGCGCGCTGGACGTTCTCGCGGACCTCCTCCGGCTCTCCGTAGGGCACGAGCATCTGGGCGATGTCTTCCGGCACGCCCCGGCCGGCGCCGCGCAGACCCCCGGCGGCCATCGCTTTCTGGACGCGCCGCGCGAGGTCGCCGAGGCCCACGGCCTCGTAGAAGGGCTCGTACTGCGCAATGCCCAGGTAGAACGCTGCCGTCAGCTGGGCATCGTGGAGCGCCGTCTCGCGGTCCGGGTTCGGGGCAACGCAGAGCATCAGGTTCACGTGGAAGTCGGAGCGCGCGCGGCCGGCGGCTTTCAGCTCTGCGTCGAGGTCGCGGGCGAAGGCGCCGCCTGGGTAGCGCAGCCCCCAGATCGGATGTCCCATCAATCCGTCCGCAACTTCGGCCGCGAGTCGGATGGCGCCGCGGCGCAGCGTCGCGACCCAGATCGGGATCTTTTCCCGCGCCGGTTCCGGCGTCGGGAGCCATCCCTCGAAGTCGCTTCGAAACCACTTCCCGTGGAAGGGCTCGAGCCCGCGGTGGGAGTTCTGGGTGACGTGGCGCACCGCCTGGATCGTCTCGCGCAAATGGGCCAGGGGCTGGTGTTTCGGGGCGTCAAACCATCCCTCGGAAATCATCTTCGCGCTCGTTCCCAGGCCCAGCACGAAGCGACCACCGGAGATCCGATCCATCGCCAGCGCTGCCATCGCGGTCTCGAGCGGGCTGCGCACCGAGGCGATCGCCACGGCGCTGGCGAGCTGAACGCGGCGGGTGCGGGCGGCCGCCGCGCCGAGCTGGATCCACGGAGGCGCGAAGAACTGCGGCATCGCGATCCCGTACGCTCCGATCGCTTCGGCGCGAGCAGCGAGATCGCCCACATCGGGGCCGACGCGGGGTTCCAAGGTGATCCAGTAGCGACGTTTCACGGCGGCTCCAACGGATTCCGAACGGGAATCCTACTCGATTCGAAACAACGGATCCGCGGAACGGGCGTCCACCAGCCCGGCTTGGCTGAGGGGCACAAACGCTTTCAGCACACCGATGGAATCGCCTTCGCGGAGCGCTCGGCGTACGTACGCGAAGATCGCGCGAATCTCGGCAGGGGAAATCTGCCGTTGGCCCTCGGCGCGCCCCAAGGCCTCGGCCTCGAGCTTGTCGACCCACTCACTCGTCCTGCTCAACGTGTGCTCACCGCCCGCTCCCCTACCAATCACCCACCACTCACCCAGTCGGGGCCGTCCAAGGTATCGCGGCTGCGGCGTAGACGCGCCGAGAAGCCGGGTCGGCCCTGCGCCTCAGCGCAACACTACGCGATCGGCCTTCTCGCGGAGCGCCGCCGGGGCGGGCGCGATCGATCCGAGGAGTCGGGCCAGCGCGACACTGGGCTGTGGAAAGCGCACCGCGAAGGCCAGTTGTTCGGTGCGCACGACGATCGCCTCCTCACGGATCGGATCCCCCTGAGGCTGCGTGATCAACACCGAGAGCTTCTCGCCCACCGCGGGAGTGGACGGTGTGAGGCCGATCAGGGCACCACCCGCCGAGAGGTCGAGCAGGACGCCGGTGCCCGGCGCGAGGTCCTGCGGCGAGTCAAATGCCACCAAATACGAGAGCTCAATGCGCTGGTGTGCTCGAGTGGTGTGGACGCTCGTCATGGTCTTCTTCCCCAGTGATGGGCAAATCGCCCACCGCGATGGAAGGGGAGCAGGAGCCGTGCCAAGTCTCCCCGAAGCGAGTGTCGTCGGAGGTTAAGGCGCCTTCTTTGCCGCTGAGCCGCTGCGCAGATCTTGCTCCTGGCGACGACGAAACGCGTCACTGGCGGACGAATTTGGGTTCATTGCAGGAGTCCCGCCGATCGCTTCTTCACTGGGTCCGCCGTCCCGCCGACAACGGACCGAGACCTCCGGGAGGGCCGCGATGAGTTGGCGAAAACGCAAAGAGCTGGAGTCCGGCGCGGAGGCCACCGCAGCGTCTGAAGCGGCGGCGAGCGCGCCCACCTACATCGACCACGGGTGCGAGCTGATCGGGCAGCTCAAGTTCAGAGAATCCGTGCGGATCGATGGACACGTGGAAGGCGATATCTGCGGGACCAAGACCGTGATCGTGGGTCAAGAAGCGATCATCCGCGCGCGCATCCAGGCCCAAAACGTCGTGGTCCACGGGACTGTGGAGGGAGACATCGTCGCGGAGGGCGAGATCACGCTCCACAAAACCGCCTCGGTCGCCGGTGAGCTCCAGACTTCGGGCATCGTCGTCGAGCGGGGTGCGCGCCTCAAGGGCTGCATCATTATCGGCGGTGATCCCGACTCGACGACGCAGCCCGGTTACGACCTCTCGGCGTCCGTGCCGGAGTTTCCAGAAGCCGACGCACACTAGTCCCGGACCGGAAAGCCCCACTCCGTCCGCTTGCCCGGGAC
>CAZTOE010000324.1:4140-4623 GCA_964615045.1 uncultured Spirochaetales bacterium | reverse complement strand
TCACCGTGGACCCGGAATACGCGCCGGACAAGCCGCGCTATGTCACGATCGAATTCAACGAAGGCGTCCCGGTCAAGATCGACGGCGTCGTCTACGGTCCGGTGGAGCTGATCGAAGAACTCAACACAATCGGAGGAGAGCACGGTGTCGGCCGCGTGGACATGGTCGAGAACCGGCTGGTTGGGATGAAGTCGCGCGGCATCTACGAGACGCCCGGCGGGACGATTCTCGGCATGGCCCACAAGGAATTGGAGTCGCTGTGCCTGGATCGCGACACGCTCCACTACAAGGACGTCGTCGCCCAGCGCTACGCGGAGCTGGTTTACTACGGCAAGTGGTTCACGCCGCTGCGCGAGGCGCTCGACGCCTTCGTGCAGCAGACGCAGGAGACGGTGACGGGCGAAGTTCGGTTGAAGTTGTACAAAGGCCAGTGTATCGTGGCCGGCCGGCACTCGCCGCACAGCCTGTACCGCGAAGACTTCG
>CAZTOE010000324.1:0-4130 GCA_964615045.1 uncultured Spirochaetales bacterium | reverse complement strand
TCGCAACCTTCGGCCAGGAGGACGTCTACGACCAGACCGACGCCGTCGGCTTCATCAACCTTTTCGGGTTGCCGATGAAGGTGAAGGCGCTGATGGACATCGACGGCATGGGCGTATCTCGCTACCGTCAGCCGGACTACGCGAAGTTCAAGCGGGATTGAGGGCGACGGGAACTAACAGAAACAAAGGCGAACTGGAGGGAATTCGGAGGAACTAACGGGGCACGCGACAAGCGAATGAACCCGACCGGGTATATTTCGGTCGGGTGATCCTGGTCTTTAGCCAGCCAGCCCATCAAATAGAAACAACTCGCCACGCTCCAGCGCGTGATACGCGTACAGATACATGCCGGCTGACCACGCCTGGTAGGGATACCCCATCGGGTTGCCGGTCTGGCCGTGCAGCCACTCGTTGAACTCCCAGGGCTGCTCGACACCCAGCCGGTTGGCTTCCGCCAGGTCGCGCAGCAAGTTGCGCGCCTCCTCCAGCCACCCCATCCGCACCAGCGCCGCGATGTGAAAGCCGCCGATGAAGGGCCAGATGCCGCCGTTGTGATACTGATGCGGCAAATTTAGATTGCGGCTGCGATAGTACTCGCGCCAGTCCGGCTGGCCCGGGTAGATGGGCGGGTAAATCGAGGCGCTGGGGAAGGGCACGCCGGCCCCCACCTGATACAGATAACGCAAAATGCGCTCGCTCCGCTCCTCGTCGGAGACGCCGCACAGGATGGCTAGCAGGTTACCTAGCACGTCGCAGTAGTCGCCGTATTCGCGAAAAGCCACGTAGGGCAGGTAGAAGGGCCGGCTGGAAATCACACCCACGTTGTAGTACAGCATGTACCACTCCAGCCGCATCTCCTTGAGGCGTTGCAGTTGCTCGGCCCAGTGCTCCGGTACCCAGCAGCGCTCGATCCACAGCAGCAGGTTCAGGCGCTCGTGCACGTCCTCGGCGGTGTGATCCAGCACCACCTGGCTGCCGCCGGCGACGTCGGCCAGGTCCCTCACGGCACGGAGCGCGGCGTAGTAGAGCACGTTGTCGTAGAGAACGTTGTAGCGTACCGCCAGCAAGTCCATCCAGTCGCCGGCCTCCGGCACCTCCAGCAGCCCGCACTCGTTCATGTCCTGATAGCACAGCCAAACCAGCGCTTGCTGGATGGACGGCCAGCACACCTTCAGATACGCGTGATCGCCGGTCAGTTCGTGATAAGCGTAGTGGCCCAGAATGTACCACAGATTGGCGTCAACGGCGCCGGCATTTTCCGTCGACACCTCGCCGGTTTCGGCATCCACGTTCAGGGGAACCAACCCGCGGCGCGACTGGTGATCGCGGAGGGTGTCCAGCGACGCGCGGAAGGCCTGAATGAGGGCCGGCTCTCCCGAAACACAGGCGCCCAGCGCCGTGATCATGCTATCCCGCGCCCAGACGTGGGGATAGCCCTTCTTCAGCGCCGACGCCTTGAAGCCCACACCCGACGCACAGCGGTCGAGCACCTCGATCGCCCGCTTACGAGCTTCCTCGACTACCGGTGGACAGCTTGTGTTTGACATGGCTTACGGGCCGTTCCGGTCGCTACCCCGAAATCGACTTTCTGGACCACTTGGCCGCCGCCTGCGCGATGGGTATTTGGCGTTCCACCAACTCCCCCTCACGTGTGACCTCCAGGTAGACGGCATCTTCCTTCTCGAACAGGAAATACTTGATAAGGTAGAAGATGCCGAGTCCCAAGATGAAACCACGCAGGCTGAACCGCTTCGGCTTGTACATCTCGGCCGAGGTCATCTCGCGGTCTATGACGTCGTAGCCTTCGATCACGTGATCCGAGATGGCGACCTCAAGACGCGAGCGTCGTTCCTTGGGCGACAAAAACTGATTAGTCATGTTACTTACCGCTCTGTGGGTCAAATGCGTCACGTAAACCATCGCCGGCAAAGGAAAACGTGAGAACCATTAGCGTCAACGCCAGGCTCGGGAACAAGACCTGGCTCCAGTTTGTCTCCAGATACTCAATCGACTGGCGGATCATCTGCCCGATGCTGGGAGCCGGCGGTTGAATTCCCAAACCGAGCAGGCTGAGCACGGCCTCGTTGACGACGACCGACGCAACGTCGAGGGTCGCACTGACAACGATCAAGCCCGCCACATTGGGCAGGATGTGGCCTACAATGATCCGTCGATCGTCCGCCCCGATGCTCCGCGCCGCCTCGATGAAATCGCGCTCCTTGATCGACAGGGTTTGCCCGCGCACGTAGCGCGCCATCAGCGGCCAGCTTACCAGTGCCAGTGAGCCGGCCACGAGAAGCAGCCGGCCGATCCGCAGCTCTCGGAGATGCGCTCGTCGCTGCTGAAGCAGGTCGGCCTGGAGAAGGTCGCGGCGTCGAACGTCCGCTAGGGAACCTCTGCACAGGCCGCTTGGAGAAGGCGGTGCTGGCAGAAAAGAGGGCTGATGAGGGGTCTGGCATCGCCCTCGGTGGGCGTTTCGTTCGTCGTCCGATCCGCTCGACCGGTCACAGGGCACACCTCGCCTGCGGCGGCAGCAGGCAGTGGCGGACGGCGTAGAGGTTCGCCAGCGCGAACATCGTCTGGGCTCGGGCCAGGTTCTTGGCGAGGCCGCGGTAGCGCACCTTCTGGAAGCCCCAGAGCTGCTTCACGATCCGGAACGGATGCTCGCAGCAGGCCCGCGTGCGCGAGCGAGCCCGATTGATCTTCCGCCAGCGCTCGCTCAGGTTCTTGTTCCCGCCCGAGGCGCGCCGGTTCATCCGGTAGCGGATGCCGGCCTGCTCGAAGGCCTCGCGGTCCTCTTCCTTCCAGTACGCCTGGTCTCCGTAGACCACGGTCTCCTCGCCGTGGAGCAGCTGCGGCAGCTGCTTGATGTCCGACTCCGCGGCGTGCGTCGCCACGAGGCTGTGGACGATTCCCCGGCGATCCGTCCCGATGTGGAGCTTCATCCCGAAGTGCCAGTTCTTGCCCTTCCGCGTCTGCTTCATCTCGGGGTCCCGGCTCTTCGTCGCGTTCTTCGTCGAGCTCGGCGCTGCGACGATCGTCGCGTCCACGATCGTCCCTGCCCGCAGCAGCAGATGCTGCTCCGTCAGCAGGTCCTTGACCGCCTCGAAGATCGCCTCCGTCAGTCTGTGCTTCTCCAGCAGGTGGCGGAAGCGCAGGATCGTCGTCTCGTCCGGGATCTTGTCCTCCGAGAGCTCCACCCTGGCGAACCGCCGCATCGATTCGCTGTCGTAGATCGCGTCCTCCGCCTGCGGATCCGACAGGTTGAACCACTGCTGCAGAAAGTAGATCCGCAGCATCCGCTCCAGGTCGTGGGGACGGCGGCCGAGACCCGCCTTCGGGTAGTGGGGCTCGATCAGCGCCTTCAGGCGACTCCAGGGGATCACCTGGTCCATCTCGGCCAGGAACCGCTCCCGGCGCGTCACCTTGCCCTTCTGCGTCCAAGCCACTGATGCGAACGTGCGCTGATCGCTCATCCCTCACCCCCCACACACGGTGTACCGTGTCCGGGTGACTTGTGCAGGGATTCCCTAGTCGTAGATCGCGTCGATTTCCCAGTGCTTCCGGAGATGATCGTAGCGAAGGCGCGCGACGGTGCCGTCGCTCGTCTGGACGTCGAAGCAGTCGTAGGCGAAGCGCTCGTCGGACCACCAGCCGCCCGTCGTCCGCCAGGGGCCGGCGGCGTGCAGGATGCGGCCGTTGGCGACGGCGCTGCGGATCTCGGCGGGGATGCCGCGGTGGAGCTTCACCGAGGCCATCACCACCGGCCGCAACGCCCGTACCACCAGGAAGGTGGTGCGAAGATTGCGCCTGCCCCGTGTCGTGTACGGCGGTTCACGCTCTCCGACGCTCTCGGCGCGCTTCGGGCCACTCGAGCTGCCCGCGACGGCCGATGGGGCGCCGGGCGCAATCTTCGCACCACGCCCGAAGGGGCGCACGGAGAAGGCGGCGGGGCGGTGGTCGTCCGCGACGACCGGCGCTCCCACCCGCTCGTTTCCGCACAGGCTCGCGAGGGCCGCGAGCGTGCGGTCGAGCTCCGCCGGCGCCGGGCCCGCCGGGCGGAAGAGGTCGAGCTGGTCGCCGCGGAAGGGGGCGCCCTCGGTCTCGAGGCGCGCGCTCCCGACCGCCGC
>CAZTOE010000323.1:0-4677 GCA_964615045.1 uncultured Spirochaetales bacterium | reverse complement strand
CGGCCATGGCGGGTGTTACACGGCGCATCGGCCTCGGCACCAACATGCTGCTGCTTCCGATCCACCACCCAGTGCGCGTGGCGCAGCAGGCGGCCATGGTTGACGTGTTGTCCCACGGGCGGCTTCAGCTGGGCGTTGCAAATGGCTACTCACCAACTGATTTCCGCAGCTTTGGCGCGCCGAGCTCGCGGCGCGGAGCACGGATGACGGTCGGCGTCGAATTGATCCGGGAGCTCTGGTCCGGCCACCCGGTCACCGGCGCCGGCGAGGGCTTTCGACTGGAGGGCTTCCGGCTCTTCCCCCTGCCCGTGCAGAGGCCAGGCCCACCGATCCTCATTGGCGGTCAGGCCGAGGTGGCGATCCGACGCGCGGCCCGGCTCGGAGACAACTATCTGATCAGCACCACCGAGACCTTCGAGGGCGTGGCGGAACGCGTCGCGATGCACCGCATGGCGCGTCGTGACCTGGGCCTGTCCGAGACGGCTCCCCTCTTGAACCGCATCGTCTGCGTCGTCGAGAACCGCACCGCCCGAACCACCGCAGTCGAATTCTTCTCACGGGCGCTCCTCTCCCTTTACGATGCCTGGCACCACGCCAACATCACCGTGCTTTCGGAGTCCGAGCGCGAGCCGGAGCGGGTTGCCCACGACCACTTCGTCATCGGCGAGGCACCCGAATGCATCGAACGGATCGAAGCCTATGCCGAACTCGGAATCGGGCACATCGCGTGCCTGATGAACTTCGGGGATCCGGCCCCCGACCTTGTCGAGCGTTCGATCCGCATCTTCGGCGAGCGAATCCTTCCACGCTTTTCCTGAGATGCGTTCCAGCCGCCTAGTTACCGAACGCGAAATTCGTCGATTGCCTGCCGAGTAAAGTCAGTCGAAGCGCCGGGCTCTGTCGGCGATTTGCAGATACCGTTCTCGAGTTGAATCTGGTGCGCAAAGGGCCCTTCTTCCCACAACGGTATTACCTCGAGCAACCAGCTGTTTGGTATGGCCTTCACCAGGTGCTGGTGTACCTGCATCAGGTCCCCGGCGTGTGGACAGACACGTAGGTTGAAAGAATTTGCCATTGCAGCGACCTCGAGCCATGGCGTGATGCCTCCGATCCGGCATACATCAACCTGAATGACGTCCACCGCCGACAGCTCCATGTAGTCCCTGAATGCCTGCACGGTGTATATGTGTTCGCCGAGCGCGATCGGTAGCGATGTCCTTTCCTTCAGGATGCTGTGCGACCGGACGTCGTCGGGATGCAGCGGCTCTTCTACCCAACCCAGATCCAGACCTTCGAGTAACCTCGTCGCAAGACTCGCTTGGTAGAGGTCCCATTTCTGGTTGGCGTCGACCATCAGGATGATGTCGTCGTCAATCGCCGTCCGCACTGCTTCGACGCGGCGAAAGTCTTCGTTCGAGTCCTCCAGACCGACCTTCATTTTCAGGGCCTTGTATCCCTGCTGGACGAACTCGAGCGCCTCTCCGACCAACTGTTCCGTGGAATAGTTCAGCCAACCGCCATGTGTGTTGTAGATCGGGATGTCGTTTGATCTTCCCCCGCCCAGCACCTTCCACAGAGGTTTTCCCGAAACCTTCGCGACAAGGTCCCAAAGCGCGATATCGACCGCTGATTGTGCCATCGTGGTCGCGCCGGCGCGGCCGATCCAGTGAGACTTTCCGTAGTAGAGTTGCTGCCAGATCTCCCGGACATCAAACGGATCTTGGCCAATGAGATCATCAAGGTAGAGCGCGTCAATCGAGTTCCGAATGACGCCACCACCGTGGCCAACAGTGACTGTGTAGCCGGTTCCTTTCGTTCCGTCCTCGAGATCGATCGTCAACCCGACGAACTCGAGATGGGTCACGGACTGCATGCTGTCGGCAATATTCTTGCCGATCGGTACATCGAGTAGAAAACTTTCGGCGCCGGCAATTTTCATCTCATTGAATCAGCATCGCCGTGAAGGGGAAGGGGACTGTTGCATCGTGCAACGTGATATCCGAGATCAAGTTGTTACTGCACCCGTGGACGCGGTGCAAGCTAGGCTTCACAGGGATGAGACCGATGTTCCAATACACTTTGGTCGCACGGATACCAACATGAAGCACGCTACAGAAGACACGCTCCGCTCCATGTCCAGTTTCTTGGATCAGATACGCGACGTCCCAGCTCTGAGGGAGAAGAAATTGGGCGTGTTTTACCGGAATTCGAGAGCGTTCCTTCACTTTCACGAAGGTCCGGCGGGAGTGTATGCAGACGTAAGACTGAAGGGGTCGGACTTCGATCGCCTTCCTGTGAATACCGCCGATCAGCGACAGAAGGTCCTTGACGCGATTAGGGGAAAGTCCGTTGGCTAGGTTATCACTGGTCGTGACCCGCGTTGTGGCCGCGCGGTCACTTTCCCTCGTCTTCGAAGATCTGGGCGGCGAGGGCGCTGTTGGCGAAGTCGCGGAAGCGGTACCACTTGGCGTCGCGGAGCGTGATGATGTGCGCGAAATCCGAGCGGAACTCGCGTCCCCTGCGTTTCGTTCGAAAGAGGAGGTTCCCCCACACCGCGAGATGGTCTCCCTGCTCGATGAAGAGTTTGGGCGCCATCTCAATGACCTCCACTGACGCGGCCACCGCTTCGAGGAAGCGCCCCACCCCCTCGGTGCCGCGGTAGGTCCCGGCATAGGGGATGGCGTCGGTCCCGTAGTAGGTAATCTCGACGTCGGGATGCATGCACGCGAACACGGTTTCCGCGTCCCCCGCTGGAACGGCGTGGTACAGCGCGCGCGTGATCTGGACGTTGCGGCTCTCGGCCAAGGCGGTCTCCTTCTACGTGGGTTCAGCGCAACCGGATGGGGAGCGACGCGAACGCGTGCGTGAGCAGGTTTGTCGTCTGCTTTCGCGGCGTCCCCTCGCCGAGCTCCACACCTGGGAACCGCTCGAGCAGCGAAGCGACCACACTGGAGACCTCGAGGCGCGCGAGGTGGGCACCCAAGCAAAAGTGCACTCCACGCCCAAAGGTAAGGTGCTGGTTCAGGTTGGGTCGATCGAGACGAAACTGCTCGGGTTCCGGGAAGACCTCGGGATCATGGTTGGCGGCCGCGTAAAAGAGTGCCACCCAATCGCCCTCGCGGATGGTGGCGTGGCGGATCTGCACATCCCGCGTGGCGATCCGGAACAGCCGCTGCGGCGGGCCCGTGAGGCGCAGCGTTTCCTCGATGAAGGGATCGATGAGTCCGGCGTCGCGGGCGACCTGGTCGCGTAAGACGGGGCGCTGGGCCAGCTCATACACGACGTTTGCGATCAGACCTGTGGTGGTCTCCGCGCCCGCGACGAGGAGCGTGATGCAGAAGCGCGCCACCTCGTCCGGGGAGAGCCGCGTTCCTTCGACCTCGGCCTTGAGGAGGGCCGCGGTCAGATGGTCCCACGGGACTCCCTTGCCCGCGATGACCCGCGCGACGTGGTCGGTCACGTAGCGCACCATCTCGGCGTTGCTCGCGTTGCGCTGTTCCGGTGTGAGATCGGCCGAGAGCATGAAGGCGGGCGCCCATCTTTCGAGCAAGCGCGCATCCGATTCCGGGAACCCCAGGAGTCGCGCCATGACGAGCGCGGGGACGCGTGCCGCCACCGCCGAGACAAGTTCGACTTCGCCCTCGCCGAGCTCGTCCCACAGGGCCTTGAGTGCGGAGCCCATCCAGGGTCGCAGCGCCTCGATCCGGCGACGCGTAAACGCAGCGCTCACCAGGCGGCGCAGCGGCGCGTGCTCCGGCTCGTCGTGATTCACGAGCATCAGGGTGGGGGCGCTCGACGCGTCCTGCCGGGGATCCCGCGACGAAAACAGGACGTGATCGCGAGCGGCGCGATCGACGTCGGCATAGCGGAGAAGGACCCAAGCCGTCACCGGCTCGTCCTGGCCCGGCACGGTGCCGGGCGGAAAATCGCGAAGACCCCACTCGGGGGACGATTCTCGCAAGACGCGGTAGGCGGGGTACGGGTTCGCGATGACCTCGGGGCGGGTCAGATCGGACGCGGCGGGAAGCTCCATTTGCCACTCCCAGATTATGTCTTTAGGATATAATGTCCTAGAGACGAAATTGATTCAAGGCTATTGTCGTTGGTGATGGGCCAAAATCCCCGAATGTCCCCTGGGATCTCGCGGGCGAAGCGAAGCGAGCTCGCCGCGCAGTTCTTGGAGCTGTTCTACCCCGTCCACTACAAGATCGGGATGCGCATCGAAGACGGGATGCGCGGCGGTCGGCTGTCGCGCCATCAGGTCGCGGTCCTGTGGCTGATCCGGACCGAGGGAGAAGACGGTGCGGAGATCCGGCGCAAGGACATCGAGCGGGCCATGCGGAGCTGGTTCGAGGTCCAGAGCTCCGCGATCTCCAAGTTGATCCGTTCCCTCACCAAGGCGCCGCTCGACCTGGTCGAGATCTTCGAGGACGCCCATTCCGGACGCGAGAAACGGGTCCGTCTCACCGCCAAGGGGCACGCCGAGATCGACCGCATCGTCGCCGCGGGGTGCAACTTCATCGCCTCGATGGTCGACCACTTGAGTGCCAAGGACGCGAAGGAAGGCGTCCGCTTCTTGGCCAAGGTGTCGCAGATTATCGAGATCGTCGACTAGACAGCGGAACCGCGTATCGAACGACAGACTACGACGCGCGTCGGAGCGCCCGCCCCGCCTCC
>CAZTOE010000322.1:0-4684 GCA_964615045.1 uncultured Spirochaetales bacterium | reverse complement strand
GGCCCATGCCGGGCATCCGGGCCGGGTCCAACGTTCTGGTCCTTGTACATTCCGAGCGGATCTTGATCTTCGTAGTTCATGTTCATCTCCTGCGGGCAAGGAGCCCGCTGAGGGCGGCGACGATCGGATGTCCTTCGTCTGCCGGCCAACCGAAGAGGACGAGGCCCTCTCCCACTCGTTGCTGATGGACATCCTAGTCACGCAGGAGACGCTCCGACATTCACGGATCCAGGGATATCACCCGACAAATGCGTGGGTTCGCCCTGCTCGCCACGGCGAGGAGCCGGCCTCCTGACACACTCCGCCCACAGCGGTCCCGATCTGTGACCTCGCGTCCGAGTACAACCTGAGCGATCCGCACATCGATGACCTGCTCGACGATCTGGGCGAGCTGGTCGCGAAGAAGGGCGGAACGGTGCTGGTGATTCCCGCTGCGCGGATGCCATCGCGCACGGGGCTTGCCGCGATCTACCGATACTGAGCAGACACGGATCACCAAGGAGAGCGCGATGCACATCCAGATCAATACAGACAGCAACATCGATGGGCGCGAGGAACTCGCCAGCCACGTCAAGGGCGTGGTGGAGAGCGTCCTAAGCCGATTCAGCGATCGGATCACACGGGTGGAAGTCCACCTGAGCGACCAGAACGGCGACAAGAGCGGCCAAGACGACAAACGCTGCATGATGGAGGTTCGCCTCGAGGGTCGCGAGCCCACCGCCGTCACGCACCAAGCCGCGAGCTTGGACGACGCCGTCGATGGCGCGGCCGACAAGTTGAAGAGATCCCTCGAGAGCACGTCGGAGCGGCTGGACGAGTTTCGGAGAACGTGATGCCCCAGGAATCCATGCGAACAGCACTCGATTTCCAGGGGTTCGCCAACCTCGCGGCCGTGCATCACAGTCTGCCGACCTCAGAAGAGGCAATGCGCGGCTGCGAGGGGCGCCTTGCGCACCAGGGCCCGCTGGTCGTGCGCACCGGTCACCATACGGGTCGCGCTCCGAAAGACAGGTTCGCGGTCCGCGAGCCGTCGAGCGAGGAGAAGGTCTGTGGGGTCCTTCCAACCAACCGCTCTCGCCCGATCGCTTCGAGGCTATCCGCCATGGTGGCCTACCTGCAGGGCAAAGGTCTCTTCGTCCAGGACTGCTTGCACTTCGACCGCCGCCTCGTGCTGATCGGCGGCACGGTGTACGCCGGCGGGAGCGAAAAGTCGGCTTTCACCTTCTCCCGCGTTGCGGTCACAATTTTCACGCTTTGTCTTTTCGCCTGTGCGACAACGTCTCAGGATGAGACCGGGAGCCACCTGACCTTCCTATCCGAGCTAGCGACAAAGGCACGAGCAAATTATTCATGGTGCATCCGACACGCTTGGCACGGATTCACGGTAGTACTGACGGAGGACTGATTCGGATCGACGGTACCGTGGAGACCTACCTGGACCGACTTCGCGCGGAACGCCGAACGCGTCGACGGAGTCACCGGTGGCGATAATTTTGTGCGCGTTGGATACCAACCGCCGTGAAGACGCTTCGGAACCTTGATTGGTTCGAGGTTATTGAGACACGCGGGCATATTGAGAACGGTCAGGTCGCTCACTATCAGGTCACGCTCAAAATTGGCTTCCGATATGAAATTCGAGCTGAATCGCGAGCAGCTCGCGGGCGTCGACCGCGGCGCTTCGAGCGTAGACCTCGATCCGCTTCGCGACGCGGCCCGAGACTTTGCGGCCGGCGAAGACTCCGCACTCTTCGAGGGCTATGCCGAGGCAGACATTCCGGGCCTGCTGACGGACGCTGCCAACGAGGGGGTCGCGCTTTCCGAAGACGGGTCGAACCTACCGGCCACCATCAGCCAAGCCCTCGAGCAGCTACGACAATCCGGCGTCGCGGGCCCCTACAGTGTCGCGCTCGACCCGGACGCGTATGCGGCGTTGAATCGAATCTCTAGCGAGGGAGGCTACCCAGTGCTCCGCCTCATACAACGCCTGATTGACGGGCCCGTCATATGGGAGCCTTCGCTTCGAGGAGGTGTGGTCGTGTGCCTGAGGGGCGGAGACTTCAAAATCGTATGCGGTCGCGACGCAACGATCGGGTATTCGAGCCACGACGACGAGACGGTACGCCTCTATTTCGAAGAGAGTTTCAGTGCGGAAGTGAGCGGTCCCGAAGCGGCGGTCCCTCTACTGCCCTCTGGTCTCTAACGAATTCGGCCTGCCACGTTCAGACTCGATTCGAACATCCCGGCCGTCAGCGAGGCCTGGTAGCGGCAGCATCGACACTGCTCGAGTCGTCGCGCCGCGATGAAGTAGCTCGCTGGCTCCCTCCTTCAGGAGCCAGAATCCCCTCGTGCCGTGTCAACCACGGTCACAGGCTGAGGCAGTCGGATAGGCAAGTCGGGGCTTATCGGACCTCGGAAGCCCCCTTATTCGACCTAGCCGCTGGCGCAGCTCTTCAAGAACTACAACCGAGCTCAACGCGCTCCACATCATCGGCCGCCATCGCACAGTGGAACAGGACGCCGGTTGGGGCATTCGGCAAATCGTGGACATCGCCTTGAAGGCGCTTTCGTCCAGCATCAATGATGCCACGACCGCGGTGATGGGCGTGGACTACCTCGGAGCGATTCTCGTCCGGCTTGCATCGCGAGAGTTGCCGGCATCTCATCGCTTCGACCAAGGGGAGCTGCGCGTCATTGCTCGTGGTCCGAGCTTCCCGAGCCTGCTCGCCGAAGCCTTTGATCACTCTCTCGACAGAAGAGAGGACAACATGATGAGCACACCCCGCCCTGGTCCTGCTGTGGATGGAGCGCGCGTGGCGGCCGCCTTCTCCCCTCGAGCGCCGGGAGATCCTCCGGGCCGATGCAATCGCCCACGCGCACGAGACCGGATACGTCGGGAGCATCCATACAGACGCGCTCCTGCGTTGGGCTCGGGAACACGGAACCGTCCTGCGCATGGAAGGCGGCATCCAGATTGCGGGGGCCGGGTGTCCACGGCCCCGCGAGCCGCTTCGTCAGCGGAGAGAAGCGTCCCCTTCGTCAGTCGAGGCGGCCGAGGATCGTGGTGTCGCGGGCGCCGGGGCGGGCCAGGACGAGCTGGACGTCGGAGACGTAGCGCTCGGCGAAGGCCGCCTGGCAGGTGCACAGGTAGTAGTCCCAGAGGCGCAGGAAGCGCTCCTCGTAGCCGAGCCCGCGGATCTCCTCCCAGTTCTTGCGCAGGCGCTCGCGCCAGCGCGCCAGCGTCTCGGCGTAGTGGGGCGTGATGTCCTCGAGGTGGACGAGCTGGAAGTCGGTCCGGCGCCGGCAGGCGTCGAGGATGGCGTGGACGGAGGGCAGGCAGCCGCCCGGGAAGATGTAGCGTTTGATGAAGTCCACGCTGCGCTTGTGGTGGTCGAAGCGCTGGTCGGGCACGGTGATCGCCTGGAGGCAGAAGAGCCCCTCGGGCGAGAGCCGCTCGCAGGCCACCCGGAAGTAGCCGTTCAGGTACTGGTGCCCCACGGCCTCGATCATCTCGATGGACACGCAGCGGTCGTAGGTGCCCCGGAGCTTGTGGTAGTCCTCGAGCAGCACGGTCACGCGGTCCTCCAGGCCCGCGGCCCGGATGCGCTCCTTCGCGCGGGCGTGCTGCTCGGCCGAGATGGTGGTGGTGGTGAGGCGGCAGCCGAAGCGGCCCGCCGCGTGGAGGGCGAAGCCGCCCCAGCCGGTGCCGATCTCGAGCACGTGGTGCTCCGGGCGCAGGCCGAGCTTGCGGCAGATGCGCTCGTACTTGGCCTCGGAGGCCTCCTCCATCGTGCCCTCGGGCCGCTCGAAGATGCCCGCCGAGTAGGTCATCGTGGGGTCGAGGAAGCGCTCGAAGAACTCGTTGCCCAGGTCGTAGTGCTCGGCGATGTTGCGGCGCGAGCGGCCGCGGCTGTTGCGCCGCAGGCGGTGGGCGATCAGGTGGAAGGGCCGCTTCAGCCAGTCGGGCCCGCGGTCGAAGCCGTGGAACACGTCCTGGTTGTGCAGCAGGATGCGGCCCACGGTGGCGAGGTCGTCCGTGTCCCAGTCGCCGTCCATGTAGGACTCGCACATGCCGATGGTCCCGCCGCGGGCGGCGCGGGCGTAGAAGGCCGGGTCGTTCACCGTGACGCGGCCGGTCCAGGGCGTGGTGTCGTCGGGGCGGCCGAAGTGACGCTCGCGACCGTCCTCCTCGAAGATCAGCTCGCCGCGACGGACGCGGCCGAGGGCGGCGAGCAGGCCGGCGCGGGCGACGCGCTGGAACGTGCGGGATCGGGCGAGGACGCTCATGGGGCCTCCGACCGGGCGGCCGCGAGCACGCCGCCGTCCGGGTGCGGGAAGGTGGGGACGCCCTTGCGCCGCAGGCGCCAGGCCTGGGCGTGGATGCCGGCCAGGATGCGGCCGGTCATGAAGGGATGGCTCACGAGGCTGCGCGCGAGGGCGGCGCCGCCGATCGCGCGCCGCTCGAGGTCGAGGGAGGCGGCGAAGAAGCGCCCCCGTCCCGGCTCTTCGTTGGCGATGCTCACGTGCAGGGTCTCCCCGGGCTCCATGACCTTCCAGTAGTAGGTCTGGTCCATGCCCGTGAAGGGGGAGACGAAGAACGCCTCCTCTTCGCGGACGCGCAGCGTCCGGCGCGCCGTGCCCCCCTCCCGGGGCAGCACGTAGCAGTATTGCTCGTTCCAGGGGGTGT
>CAZTOE010000321.1:0-4701 GCA_964615045.1 uncultured Spirochaetales bacterium | reverse complement strand
CGCCCGAGAATGCGCTCAGCCAGGCGATCTCCCGGCGACCGGTCCTGAGGGTCGATGTTCCTCCAGTGTTCCTCCAGGAGAAAACCGCCCTCACAACTAGTTGATTTTATTGGTTAAAATGGTGGAGGCGGCGGGAATCGAACCCGCGTCCGCATGGCGTCCGACCAGCGCGTCTACGTGCGTAGGTACCGCTCGTTCTCGGTGGGGCCTGTCGCAGCACCAGGAGAAGCCTCACCCAGGCAGACTTGGTTCTCGCCCCCGATTGCGGTCTGCCAGCGGCCGGGGGCCAGTCTCCTGATGACGCCCGCGACCCCCTAGGAGACGTCGGGGACGGACGTCGCTGTCTTAGGGTTTAGCTAAGCAGCGAGTGCGTAGTTGTCGTCGGCAGATATAAGCTACCAACAGTGCCGCCTGATTAACGAGAGCACGACGATCTCGGCACGCAGCGCCCGCCTTCGACCACCCGTCGAAGCCGATCGCCCCCGTAGGGCAACAAGCTAAGCCAGGGATGGACGGTGTCAAACGACCGCCGGCGCAGGCGAACGTCACCCGGGCCGTCGCGCCACCCGAAGCGCTAGCGTTGGGGGCGTCCGGAGTCGCCACCGCGACAGCGACGGGGAGCCGCGCTGAGGGAACAGAATTCGCCCAAGAGCCCTGAGGAGCTGGGCCGCTTGATGGAGGAGCTCTTCCAGGCCGGAAATCGGATGACGTCGCTCTGGCTCGACGCGATGCGTCGCCTCGCGCAACCTTCCGACGCCACCCCGGCCCCGCCTTCCGACCCCAAGACCGATGCCGAATCCGCGAGTCGTTCGCTCGGCGTCGCGGTGCGGCTCAAGGCGAGCTGCCCCACCGAGGTGTGGGCCAACCTGGCGGAGATCCCGGCGCACCGTTCCCTCGCCCTCGACGCGCTGCGGCCCGTGGAAGAGGGCCTGGAACCCCTGAAGTTGGTGAGCATCGCGCGGCATCCGAGCGACGTCGGAAGCCCGGTGGTCTTGAGCCTGGAAGTTCCTGAAGGGCAAGCGCCGGGCACCTATATGGGGCTCGTGCACGATGCCGAAACGCGGGAGCCGGTGGGCCTCGTCAGGGTCCGGTTGGACGGCCCCTGAGCCGAAAATGGCGCGGGGACCGAACCGAATCGAAGCGCTCGGACGTGCCGACCTTCCGGAGCGCACCACCTCGTTCTGGCGACTGGTCGGACCGGGCGCCGTTTTGGTGGGTCTCTCCATCGGAGCCGGCGAGCTCGTGGTGTGGCCGTGGATCACCGCGAAGTTCGGGGCCGGCATGGTCTGGGCCGCCGCGCTGGGCGTTTTCCTGCAGCTCTGGGTGAATCTCGAGATCGGGCGCTGGGCGATCGCGACGGGCGAAGCACCCTACACGGGCTTCGCTCGGGTCTGGATCGGGTTCATCTGGTTTCTCGTTGCGCTGGGTGTCGTCGGCCTCTTCTTGCCCGGTTGGGCGCGTATTTCGGGTGCCGCGCTGAAGGCACTGTGGTTCGGCCCGGACGGTCCAGGAGCAGACTGGCTCTGGACGGCCCTCACCTTTCTCGCCATCGCCGCGCTCCTGTTCGGACCCCGCGTCATGTACACGGCCGTCGAGCGCACCATCACGCTGCTCGTCGCATTCATGACCCTCGGCCTGATCTTTGTGGCGGTCCAGGTGGGCACCCTCGATGGGCTGGAGGCGATGGGCCGCGGGTTGCTCAACATCGGACACGTCGAGCTCGACGCGGAGTTCTCAGTGCGCCGCTTCTTCGGCGCGTTGGTGTTCGCGGGCGCCGGCGGTTCGGCCAACCTCTGGTACGCCTTCTATCTGCGCGACAAGGGCATCGGCATGGGGGCGCGCATCCCCGAGCTGCGCAACCCCCTGCGACATGACGACCGCGGCGCGGTCCCGGGCGCGCCCGAGCGGCGCGCGGGCTTTCTCTTCCCCGATACGCCCGAGAATCAGCGCCGCTTCCGCTCCTGGTTTCGCTACGTCGCGCTCGACCAGCTGTGCTTCTTCTGGCTGCTCAATACCTTCACGATGTTTCTCTTCATGTTCGGCGCGCTCTGCGTGTTGCGGCCGGCGGGTATCGTCCCCACGGAAGGGCGCATCATCTGGGACGAGGCGCTGATCCTGGCCCAGAGCCTCGGGGCGCCGGGGCGCTATCTCTTCCTCGTGATCGGGATGGCGGCGCTCTTCAGCACCCAGCTGGTGATCGTCGACGGCGGTGCGCGGACCTGGGCGTACATCCTGCAGACAACGCTCGGCGTGGGGCGCGGGGTCGCCCAAAGCCGGCTCTACCTGGGTTTTGCCCTGCTCTTCATGGGAGCCGGGACCGCCGGCACCTGGTTCTTCGAGCACTTTCGCGTGAGCGGCCTTGGCTTCGTCTTCAACGCCGCGCTTCTCGGAGGCTTCGGCATGGCGATGTACGTGCCGCTCGTGCTGTACCTGAACCTGCGCGTGCTCCCGCCGAGCGCGCGGCCGGGACCGATCTCCGTCATCATGGTGGGGATCGCAGCCGTCGTCTACGGAAGCTTCGCGCTCTATTCGCTTTGGGACGCATTGAACGGCTGAGAGGAGGGTATGATGCGGACGGCCATTCGCTGGGGTGGGCTCCTTTTGGGACTGGGGATGGTGCCTGGATGTGGGGCGCCGTCCCCGCAACCGCTGTCGCAGGTCGAGGCGCTGGCGTTGGTCGCCGCGGAAGACCGCTCCCCCGAAGACCGGGAGGTCGATGCGCGGCGCGACCCGGTGGCGTTTCTGCTCTTCTCCCAGGTCGCGCGCGGCGCGAGGGTGGCCGACCTCGGCGCGGGTGGGGGCTACACCACCGAGCTACTGGCAAGGGCGGTGGGACCCGAGGGCACCGTCTACGGCCACAATACGCCCTACGTGATCGAGAAGTACGTCAGCGAGTCGTGGCCCGCGCGCCTCGCCAAGCCCGTCAATGCGCGGGTGGTTCGGGTTGACCGGGAGTGGGAAGATCCGCTGCCGCCCGAGGCCCGCGACCTCGATCTCATTACCCTGGTGTTCGTCTATCACGATACGCCGCTCGCCAACGTCGATCGCGCGAAGATGAATGCCAACCTGTTCGCCGCCCTGCGGCCCGGGGGTACGCTCGTGTTGATCGACCACCACGCCCGGGCCGGCGCACCGGTTCGAGAGACTGCCGAATCCCTGCACCGCATCGACGAGGCGGTCGTGAAACAAGAACTCGCGGCGGCGGGTTTTGAGCTCGAGGCCACCGGCGACTTCATGGCGCACCCCGGCGACCCGCGCGACGCTCCATTTTTCAAGATGGATCAGCCGACCGATGCGTTCGTCCACCGCTGGCGCAAACCACAAACCCCGCCGTCCTAGCCCGGCCTTCCCAGTGAATGAGCCGCACCCGTGAAGGGGGACCGCGTGCCGCGCTGGGCATTGGTTTCTCGCGCGAAAAGGTCATCGAAGCGGTGATGCAGACCGCCCGCTACGGCGGCTTCCCGCGCGCGCTCAACGCGCTCGCCCGCTTCGGAGAGACGACGTCCGCGAAAGCTAGATGGCGCGAGTGCTGCCAAACGGTGTATCCAACGGGAGGTGAGGAGCCGAATCGATGTCATCCGCCCAGCCCTCGTACGATGAGCGACTTCGCAGTGCGGTAGAGATCAGTGTTCGCGTCGGCCTGATCGCCCTGCTGGCGCTGTGGTGTTTCCTGATCGTGCGCCCGTTTGTCCAACCAATCATCTGGGGCGCAATCCTGGCTGTCGCCACGCGCACCCCCCACAAGAAGCTCGCGGTTATGCTCGGGGGGCGACCGGGGCTGGCGGCGGTAGCCCTCGCAGGACTCGCCCTCCTCTGCTTGCTGGGCCCGACGATCGCGCTCAGCGCGAGCCTGGTGGAGACCGCGTCGGCGTTCGCGCACCAGGTCAGAGAAGGGTCGATCGCGATCCCGGCGCCACCGGCCGCAGTGGCCGACTGGCCCGTTGTGGGCGGGCGGCTCTACGCCTTCTGGCAGCTGGCGTCGGAAAATCTCGAGACCGCGCTCACGAAGGTGGCCCCGCAACTTCGGTCGGTGGGCGTATGGCTGGTCGCACAGGGAGCCAATGCCGGCGTCGGTGTCTTGCTGTTCGCGATCTCGATCCTGATTGGTGGGGCGATGCTGGCGAACGCCGAGCGTGCGTCGGGAGCCGCCGAGGGCATTGCGATTCGGCTGGCCGGCCCGCGCGGGCGCGAGCTCACGGAGCTGGCCGGGCGCACCGTGATGAGCGTGACGCGCGGGATCCTGGGCGTCGCCGTGATTCAGTCGCTTCTGGCCGGCGTGGGCTTTCTCGCCGTTGGGGTGCCGGCGGCGGGGCTCTGGACGCTAATGGTCCTCGGGCTGGCCATCCTCCAGCTCCCGACCTTTCTCGTACTCCTTCCGATCGTCATCTACGTGTTCTCGGTCAACGCGACCTGGTTGGCCATCGTCTTCGCCGCTTGGAGCGCGTTCGTCGGGGTGATTGACAGCGTCTTGAAGCCGCTGCTCATGGGACGGGGTGTCAACGTCCCGATGCTCGTGATCTTCCTGGGGGCCATCGGGGGCTTCCTGCTTGACGGCTTCGTCGGACTCTTCGTCGAGGTGATGCTGATCCGCTACGCCGGCTCACAGATCCGCATCTTCTCGTTCTACAAGAACATTCCGCTGGTGGCCGCATACCTGGGAATCGGGATCGGGTGCTGGCGGGCGGGAGGCCGGCCGGGGCA
>CAZTOE010000320.1:0-4705 GCA_964615045.1 uncultured Spirochaetales bacterium | reverse complement strand
TACTGCAGCGCTCGCGGCGGTGGCCGACCGGTCGAGAGCGTCCCGCCGTTCGCTCTCCTGGACGTACGCCAGCAGGGAATTCTCCACCTCTTCCCAGGCGTTCAGAACGGTCTGCTCGTAGTTGTAGAGCACCTGATCGGTGATCGCTTCCTCCGAGCGAATGTTGGCGCGGATGCGGCCGCCGTCGAAAATCGACCAGCGGAAACTCGGGCCAAAGACGAAGGCGCGGTTCCCCCAGTCCAGGAAGTCATCGCCGCGAATCCCGTCGAAGGCGAAGGTTCCGAGGAGCGCCAGGCGGGGGTAGAGCTCCGCCGTCGCGACCCCGATCTGCGCAGTTTGCGCAGCGAGCTGGCGCTCTGCGCGACGGATGTCCGGGCGCTGGCGCAGGAGCTCCGTCGGGAATCCGATCGCAAACGAAGCCGGTGCTTTCGGGACCTCCGCTTCCGGAGCGAGCTCGGCGTAGAGGGCCGACGGGGGCTGCCCGATCAGCACCCCGAGGCGGTGGATGGCGAACGCGAGGTCCTGCCGGAGCAGTGGCACAAAGGCCTCCGTGCTCGCGAGGTTCTCCTCGGCCTGGCGAACGTCGAGATCCCCCACCAACCCCGCCCGGTTGCGAGCTCGGGTGAGCTCGAGCGTACTCCGCTGAGTCTCGATGTTCTGCAGGGCGTAGCGGATGCGCTCCTGCAGCGCGCGAACCGCGACGTAGGTGATCCCCACCTCGCCGTAGAGTGTCACCAACCCGTCGCGGTAGTTCTCGAGCGAGGCCTCGAGGCTCGCTTCCGCCGACTCCACCGAGCGCCGGATGCGCCCGAAGAGGTCGATCTCCCAGCTCGCGTCGAAGCCCAACGAGAAGAAGTTGTCGCTCCGGGTCGGCGGCGGGAGGATGGTTGGCGTCGTGTCCTTGCTCTGGCGCGTTCGTTTGGCGTCCCCCGTGCTTTCGGCCGAGGGGAACCAGTCACCGCGCGCGATCCCGCGCTGGGCGCGTGCCTCCTCAAAGCGCGCCACCAGTTGCTTCAAGTCGAGATTGCCGCTGCCGGCGCGCTCCACCAGCGAGTCCAGGAGCGGATCCTCGAACCCTGTCCACCAGGTTCGGAGATCCACCTCGCCGCTCGCGAGGCCGCGCACCAGCTCCTGGTGCCACACGTCGGGCGCCGTGATCTCCGGCTTCTGGTATTGCGGCCCGACAGCGCAGCCCACGCTCCAGAAAGCGATCAGCGACACCGTTGCGAGCGTGGCGAGAGCGCGCGTCAAGGCATCGATCCTCCCGTCTCGTCATGGGATTCGGCGTTCACCGGACTCGCCGCGCGCTGCCCTCGTGCGGCGCGCCCACGCCGAGGTGCGCTTCCCAGAGTCCGCCCATTTTGGCGCAGAACGCGCGATCGATCACGGGCCGCGCGGAAAGCTCTCCCGCGCTCAGCCGCGCAGCTTGCGGTAGCGCCGCAGCAGGGCATTGGTGGAGCTGTCGTGGCTGAGCGCCGGCTCGCCCTCGCTTTCGAGCTCCGGAAGAATCCGCTCCGCCAGGACCTTCCCCAGCTCGACGCCCCATTGGTCAAAGCAGTTGACGTTCCAGACCGCGCCCTGGACGAATACCTTGTGTTCGTAGAGCGCGACGAGCTTTCCCAAGGTTTCGGGATCGAGGCGCCGGGCCAGGATCGTGTTCGTCGGGTGATTGCCTCGGAAAGTGCGGTGCGGAAGCTGGGGCTCGGGGACGCCCTCGGCGCGCACCTCGTCGGCCGTCTTCCCGAACGCCAGGGCCTCGGTCTGGGCCAGAAAGTTCGCCATCAACATGTCGTGGTGACGACCCAGAGGATTGAGCGCTTCGGCAAAGCCGATGAAATCGCAGGGGATGAGCTTGGTTCCCTGGTGGATCAGCTGGTAGAAGGCGTGTTGGCCGTTGGTACCTGGCTGACCCCAGACGATGGGCCCCGTCTGGGATGCGACCGGGTGACCCTCCAGGTCGACGCTCTTCCCGTTGCTCTCCATGTCGAGTTGCTGCAAGTAGGCGCTGAAGTGCCAGAGATACTGGTCGTAGGGTAGAACGGCGTGGGTCTGGGCACCGAGGAAGTTGTTGTACCAGATGCCGATCAGACCCAACAGCACCGGCAGATTGCGCTCCAAGGGGGCGGTGCGGAAGTGCTCGTCCATCGCGTGAAAGCCCGCGAGCATGTCGCGGAACCGCTCGGGACCGATTGCCACCATGAGCGAGAGGCCGACCGCCGAGTCGAATGAGTAGCGGCCGCCCACCCAGTCCCAGAATTCAAACATATTGGCGGTGTCGATGCCGAACTGCCCGACTTCGCGAGCGTTAGTCGACGCGGCCACGAAGTGTTTGGAAATGGCGTCGGGTTCCTCGAGGGTCGCGAGGAGCCACGCGCGTGCCGTGTGCGCATTGGCCAGGGTCTCCTGTGTGGTGAACGTCTTCGAGCAGACGATGAAGAGGGTTTCAGCGGGGTCCATCTCGCGAACCGTCTCGGCGAAATCCGTCGCGTCGACATTCGAGACAAAGCCCAGGCGCAGCCGCCGGTCGCTGTAGTGCTTGAGCGCCTCGTAGGCCATGACCGGGCCGAGATCGGAGCCGCCGATCCCCAGATTCACCACGTTGCGGATGCGCTTTCCGGTGTGCCCCTTCCAAGCCCCGCTGCGGACACGATCCGAAAAGATGGCCATTCGATCGAGCACCGCGTGGACCGCCGGTACCACGTTCTCGCCGTCGACGCGGATGCTGGCGTCGCGCGGCGTCCGTAGCGCGATGTGCAGCACCGCGCGCTGTTCCGTCGAGTTGATTTTCTCGCCGCGGAACATCGCGTCCCGACGCTCGGCCACGCCCGCGCTCCTGGCGAGCTCGAGGAGCAGGCGCAGCGTCTCGTCGGTGAGTCGATTCTTCGAGTAATCGAGATACAAGCCCACCGCCTCGAGGGCGAAGCGCTCGCCCCGCGCCGGGTCCTCATCGAAGAGGTCGCGCAGGTGGAGTGCCTCGATCTTTGCGCGGTGTCCTTCGAGCGCCTTCCACGCCGAGTCTATCGTCACAGGTCGCCTCGCCGGGTGAGCCCCATCGGTCCCGCTTGGGACATTTCGCCTCGGACCGCTGTTGGGGGCTTGTGATGCCAATTGCTGGGGGTGTAACATGCGGGCCCGCGACTGCGCACCGACTCGCCGCGATGCAGAATCGCCGAATCGGGAGAGGAGGGGATATGGCCAGGTGGAGTGCGGCTCTCGCACTGGTGGTTTCGATCGGTCTGTGGAGTGCCTTTGAGGGACGGGCGGACCAACACGAGAAGACGATCCATGACTCCGCGGTCGAGGTGGGCGGAGAGTACTATCGCCAGTACTGTGCCGTGTGCCACGGCACCGACGGCAAGGGCAAGGGTGCGGCCTTTCGAGAACTTCTGACGGTCAAGCCGCCCGACCTCACGAAGATCGCCGCACGCAACGGCGGAACCTTCCCCAGTCTCAACATCGCCATGATGATCGATGGCCGGACGGAGGTCCGGGCGCATGGCGCGCGGAGCATGCCCATTTGGGGCAACGAGTTCCTTGCTGAGCCCGGAGGCGGGGGGTCCCAGGGTGAGGATGTCGTGGTGCGCGGCCGCGTCATGCTGCTGGTGGAATACCTGAAGTCGATCCAAGAGAAGTAGGGCCCGGTTCCCCCGTGAGTGGCTAGGGCGTCTCCTTGTCTCGCGACGAGGCCAGCCGCCTGGCACTCGCGGTGGTCCCGAGCCTGCGTTGGCTGAGCGCGCTTGGCACCGTGTCGTGTCTCGTCGTACTCGCCCATCCTGCGCCGTGGAGCGTGTTTGGCTTCATGGTCGCCGGCCAGTTCCTGGTCGCGATTCCCGCCCTGGCCATTGTGGCGCTAGTAATCTGGCAGGCGGCATCCGCCCACGGCCACGTTCGCCGCGCGCACCCTCCCCGGGAGCCATGAGAACCTTCGCCGATTTCGCCCAGCTTCTCGGTCTGCTGCTCGCTTCCACGGCGCTCCTCCTGCTGATCCTGGCCGCCCGAGCGTGGCGCAGAGCTCCCTTCGAGGCCGCGAGTGTGGGGCTTCACGTCGCAGCGCTCTTTCTCCTCCCCGCCGCGCTGTTCTTTTTGACGCACCGGGTGGTCGCGGAGAGGCTGAAAACAGTGGAGTTTTGCGGCTCGTGCCACGTGATGGACCCCTACGTCGCCGACCTCAACGATCCCGAGAGTCAAACGCTCGCCGCCGTTCATCATCAAAACCGCCTGACGGGCGAACACAGCTGCCACGCGTGCCACAGCGGCTACGGCCTCGCGGGAAACTTTGAAGCCAAGAAGGCGGGCGTGCGGCACGTCATCCGCTACTACACGGGGCGTTACGAAACACCGCTCGCCATTCCCGGCGGACTGAGCAACCGTTCGTGTCTGGGCTGCCACGAGGGAGCGAGGCGCTTCAGCGCAAGACGACCGCATCGCGTCTACGCGCAGGAGTTGGCGCACGACGAACGCCGCTGTATTGAGTGCCACGGGCCTGCGCATCCCTGAACGCCATGCGTGAGAGGAGGAAGCGGCCGCCGGACGAGCTGGCCCCAGCGCAAAACGGGGCAAAGCGGCGCGGGGCGTTCCGCATCGGAACCTCGGGCTATCTGTATCCGCACTGGCGGGGCGATTTCTATCCGAAAGGGCTCCCGACGAGAACGTGGTTCGCGCACTACGCCGCGTCCTTCAATACCGTCGAAATCAACAACACCTT
>CAZTOE010000319.1:0-4706 GCA_964615045.1 uncultured Spirochaetales bacterium | reverse complement strand
TGGATATGCGCACGGTCGAGGTGAAAGACCCGCTCGCCAAGATAAAACAGGCCGAAGGCGGCGACGACCCCGATGACGCCCAGCACCGTGGAAATCCCCAGCACCATGCGCATGTTCCAGGCCTCGGGCTGGTCCTTGTAATGAACGTTGTCATAGGCGATGGAGAGGATGGCGCCGTCATTGAGCAACGCCAGCATCACGACCATCACCGCCGTCGGCGGATAGAAGTTGAAGATCAGGATCACCAGCGTCATGAAGAACAGCTGTGATCGGGTGGTCGCATCCATCATTTACTTTTAACCGCATATCTCACCAGCTTCCGGGGTCATGCCGCCTTCGCACCCAGTTCCTGGAGCGTCCTCAGGAACGTGATGACGTCGTCGCGGCTCAACATGCCGACGACATGGTCATCCCGGGTGACGGGTAGCTGGTTGACTCCATCCCGATCCATCTCCTGGAGGGCCGCCCACAGCTCGGAATCAACATCGATGCGTTTTGACTGTTCCAGGGGAAGCATGACCTGAGCGGCGCTCGTCGTCGCCCATTCTGGACGTGGCACTTCCTTGATGCGATGCAAGGTCATCAAACCAACGGTGGCGTCTCCCCGGTTGACGAGAAAGCAGCGTTGCCCGCTCGTGAGGATGTGCTCGTCCACCAGTTGCTGCAGCGTCAGATCTGCGGGAACGGCAGCGCAATGAGTGCTCATGGCTTGCGAGACCTTGTGGCCCGCCAGCAGGCCTTGAAACATCGTTTGCTGCACCTGGCCGGAAGCCGCGTTGTCGAGGAACCAGCCGATGAACGCGATCCAAAGCCCTCCGCCGAAGTTCCCCGTGAACATCTGCCAGACGCCGACGAAGATCAGCGCGAAAGCAAAGAACCGGCCGACGTTCGCTGCCACGAGGGTCGCCTGGCGCATGTTTCCCGTGACCGCCCACACGATTGCCCGAAGCACGCGACCGCCGTCGAGTGGGTAGCCGGGAATCAGGTTGAACAGTACCAGGGCCAGGTTGATGTAGGCCAGGTACTTTGCCAGACCGAAGAGGGCTTCCATGCCAGCCACCAGCGGCAGCACTGCGTAGAACGAAACCGCTAGGGCCAGGCTCACGAGCGGGCCGGCGATTGCGATAAGAAACTCGGCGATCGCGCTGGGCGGTTCCGCCCCAATTTGAGCGATACCCCCGAAGAGGAAGAGCGTGATGCTGCGCACCGGAATTCCGTGCCGCAGCGCTACCACAGAGTGCCCCAGTTCATGAAGCAGCACGCTGACAAACAACATGATCGCCGTCACCGCGCCCACGAACCAGTACAGCATGGGCGGCCAGTCCTTGAACTCGGCGGGATAGTAACTACCCGCCAGCATCCAAGTCAGCAGCGCAAAGATCACAAACCAGGAGTAATCCAAACCAATCGGAATCCCCAGAATCCTGCCCAACGGGATGGTGTGTCGAGTCATGAGCGTTCTCCCTTTTTTGTGCGCTGGGAAACTTTTACCACTGGCCCCCGGTACTTCGCTCGGGACCACAGCAGCATGCCGATGTCATGTCGTTGCTGCACGAGCGTGTCCGTCATGGTATTGGTCCCCAGATGATCAATGCTGCCAGTTGATTCGTGCGTCTTCGAGCGGGATCGCAACGCCGTCGCAGCGCGGTATCGCTCGCGTGGTGTAATCGGCCTGCGGGCGGGTCGCGGGCACGGAAGCACTGAAAACGTAGGCGCCCGGCGCCCCGGCCAGTTGGCGAACTCGCTTCATCTCCTGCTGTAGAGGAGCGCTGCCCTTGACACCATCTGCGTAAAGCTCAACCCGCACCGCATTCGGGTCGAGGTCGCCGAAATGGACCTGAACGTCAAAGATGTGCTGTTCGCCGCGGGTTTCGACCTGCACGTCGCCGAAGTGCAATGTGGCCCATTTCTGTTCCAGCGTGTGCCGCCAGTCGACGATCTGTTTGCCCACCGCGCCTCCGTTCGCCGCGCGCTCACGATAGGCGGCGGCAGCCGGGAGGTAGTGCTGCTCGGTGTACTCGCGCACCGTGCGGTTTGCCGAAAAGCGTGGTGTCAACCGCGCCATGCTCTCCCGCATCCGTTTGACCCATGCGGTTGGAATGCCGCTTGAGTCGCGGGTATAGAACTCCGGGATCACCTCGCGCTCGAGGAGGTCGTAGAGCGCCTCGGCCTCGGCCGCGTCCCAGGCGGGGTCGTCGCCGTGCTCCCTGCCGTCGCCCAACGCCCACCCGACCTCCGGCGCGTACGCCTCGGCCCACCAGCCGTCCAGCTCCGAGAGATTGATGCCGCCGTTGACTAGCACCTTCATTCCGCTGGTTCCGCTCGCCTCCCAGGGCCGCCGTGGCGTGTTGATCCACACGTCGACTCCCTGCACCAGACGCTCGGACAGCAGCATGTCGTAGTCACTGAGGAAGATCACATGGGGGCGAACCTCCGGCCGGCGAATGAAGCGGATCCACTCCTGGATCAGCGCCTGCCCCGCCTGGTCTGCCGGGTGGGCCTTGCCGGCGATGATGAGCTGCACCGCGCGCTCGGGATCGCTGAACAGACGAAGCAGCCGCGCCGGGTCGTGCAGCAGCAGGTTCGGCCTCTTGTAGGTCGCGAAGCGGCGCGCAAAACCCAGTGTCAACGCCTCCGGGTCGAAGAGGTGCTTCGACTCGTCGACTGCCTCGGGCGACGCGCCGGAGGCGGCCAGCTGCCGGGACAAGCGCTCGCGGGCGTACTCGACGAGAGACCTGGTGGCGGCTGTGCGAAACTGCCAGAGGTCGCCGTCCGAGACGCCCCGAATGTCTCGCTCCAGGGTCTCCGTCGTCCCCTGCCAGCGGTCCTTCCCGCAGGCTTGCGTCCACAGATCATCGGCCAGGGCCGAGTCCCAGGTCGGCATGTGGACCCCATTGGTAACGTGTCCGACGGGCACTTCGTCCGCCGGCCAGTGCGGAAAGAGAGGCTCGAAGAGTCGTCGGCTGACGCTGCCGTGCAGGCGGCTGACGGCATTGACTGCCCCGCTGCCGCGGAGCGCCAGATAGGCCATGTTGAAGCTCTCCGACGGGTCGTCCGGGTTCTGCCGGCCCAGAGCCAACAGCGCCTCGAGGCCGATGCCGAGCTGCTGCTTGGCATAGCCGCGAAGGTACTGTCCGATGAGCGCCGGAGCAAAACGGTCGAAGCCGGCGGCCACCGCCGTGTGGGTCGTGAAGAGGTTGCCCGCCCGGGTGGCGGCCAGCGCGATCTCGAAGGGCTGCGCGGTCTCCTGCATGAAGCCGCGGGCGCGCTCCAACACGGCGAAGGCCGCGTGGCCTTCATTCAGGTGGCAGACCTCCGGCTTGATGCCGAGCGCGCCGAGCAGCCGCCATCCTCCGATGCCGAGCAGCAGCTCCTGCTTGAGGCGCAGCTCGGGTCCGCCGCCGTAGAGCTCGCTGGTGATCCCGCGATGAGCCGGGTAGTTCGCGGCGTCGTTGCTGTCCAGCAGGTAGAGCTTCGCCCTGCCGACCTGGACCTGCCAGGCGCGCAGCCAGACCGCGTACCCGGGGAGGGCAATCTCCAGCCGCAACCACTCGCCGTTGGGCTGGCGCAAGGGCGTGATCGGCAGCTGTCCGGGGTCGTTGTACGGGAACAGGGCGTGCTGCGCTCCGTCCCTGTCGATCTCCTGACGGAAGTAGCCCTGCTGGTATAGCAGCCCCACGCCGATCACCGGCAACCCGAGATCACTCGCGGCCTTGAGCTGATCACCGGCCACATTGCCGAGCCCGCCCGAGTAGATGGGCAGGGCCTCGCTCAGCATGAACTCCATGCTGAAGTATGCGACACACGAGAGTGGGGCTTGCGGATGAGTCTGCTGGAACCAGGCTGGCGTCTCCGCCTCGTGCCGTCTGTTCCGCACCAGATCTTCGACATCCTTGCGAAACGCCGGGTCGGCCAACACCCGCTCGACCCGATCCCGCGAGACCGTCTGCAGGACGACCCAGGGGCTGTGCGTGACCTCCCACAGCTCGGGATCGAGCTGCCGCCACACCTCGTCAGTGGCGTGATTCCACGACCAACGCATGTCCAGGGCAAGCTCAGCCAGGGAGTCGAACCCCTCAACATCCGTCGGCAGGAGACTGTAGGCCGGCTTGTCGAAGGGCGCTCCCCCGCTCATGATTTCTCCTTGATCGGCGCCTCGGCTGGAGCGCCAGGCTGTTGCGGCGCGGCCGCCAGAGCATCGCTGACGATCTCCTGGGCTTCGTCCAGGATGCGGCGCAGGTGGTCCGCTCCACGAAAGCTCTCGGCGTAGATCTTGTAAATGTCTTCCGTCCCTGAGGGGCGTGCCGCAAACCACCCGCTCTCGGCCACTACCTTCACGCCGCCGATCGAGGCGTCGTTGCCCGGCGCACGGGTGAGAATTGTCTGGATCTTCTCACCCGCGAGGTCGGCGTGCCGCACTTGCTCCGCGGAGAGCCTCCCCAGCATCGCTTTCTGTTCCGGAGTGGCCGGCGCCTCGACCCGGTCGTAGGCCGGCTCACCGAGCTCGCGGGTGAGCTCGCCGTATATTTCGCCGGGGTCGCGGCCCATCCGCGCCGTGATCTCCGCCGCGAGCAGGGCGGGGATGATGCCATCCTTGTCCGTCGTCCACACGCTGCCATCCAGGCGGACGAACGACGCGCCCGCACTCTCCTCCCCGCCGAAGCCGAGCGAGCCGTCGAGCAGGCCGTCCACGAACCACTTGAAGC
>CAZTOE010000318.1:0-4707 GCA_964615045.1 uncultured Spirochaetales bacterium | reverse complement strand
GAGCCGCGCCGCGAGGGCGGGGGACTCCACGAACTCCGGCGCGCCTGCGGACGCGCCCTGTTTCGCATCGGCCTGTTGGCTCAGACGCGAGATTTCCACGCGCTCTACGACTGGTTGACCGCGCACGGCCTTGCCACCAAGGGCGAGCATCTTCCGCCCCGCTGCCGGCCCGCGCCGGTGCCGGATGATGCCGAGATCGCAGCCGGCTACGTACGCGAGCTGTTCCAAGCGACCCCCGACGGGGAACCGATGCCCGGGGAGCTCAGCGGTTCCTCTACCACGGCTTGATGCGCCGCTCGCCGCCGCTGGGTCGAACGCTGCGCCGACGCATCCGTCGCGAAGTAACGCGTTCGACGCTCCTCGCTGCGATCGGTCTTCTCGCGCCGATCCTGCTCGCCGACCTCGTCGGCCTCGCCGATCTGATGATCAATCGCGGTTTTCGCGTCTCCCAGATCCTGCCGCTGGTCGCGCTGCGTCTGGTCCCCGCCCTTTCGGTGGCCATCCCACCCGCGGTACTGGTCGCAGGCCTGGCGACGCTGGGCCGCATGCACACGCACGGCGAGCGGACCGCGCTCGCGAGTTGCGGCATTGCCCCGCTTCGACTCGCGCGGCCGTTCCTCGGCTCGGCCTTCGGTTTCTGCTTCGTCGTCGCAGCCTTGACCCTCGAAGCGGCTCCCTGGTCGCACCGGAGCGTGAATGCGCTCGTCGCCGAAGCCGCTCAGCTGAATCCGGCGGCGACCCTTCAGAGCGGACGGGTGGGTCGCTTCGCCAACCTTCGGGTGCGCGCCCGCGAAGTCTCCGCAAACGGCGATCGCCTGAGTGGCGTCGCCGTGTGGCTGCCCTCGATCGAGACGACGGCGTTCGCGAAGCGGGCCGTGGTCGCGCGCGGCCCGGAAGGACCGGCGACGGTTTCACTCGAGGAGGGCGTCATCCTCTATCCCAACCAGTCCTCCCTGACACGGGTCGAGTTCGCTTCGTTGGAACAGCCACTCGTCCCGCCGCAAGAAGAGACGCTGGCCGTAAACACCCTCGACGCGACCTCCTCACAGGTGCTCTGGCGCCAGGCGCAACGAGCGGGAGCGCGGGCGGAGGCCGGCGAGCTTCACCGGAGAATCGCGTCGGCGGCGGCCCCGTGGGTGCTCGGGTGTCTGGCGCTTGCCCTCGGGCTCGGGCCCGGTAGTCGCTCCCGGGCCGGGGGCATCCTCCTGGCGCTTTTGGGATTGGTCGCGTACTACGGGGTGGTCCAGCTGGGCGAGGGGTTCGCCCGCAACCCGGCATTTTCTCCGGCCCTCGCCGCCTGGCTCCCCAATGTGCTCCTGCTCAGCGTCTCCCTCGCGCTCCTCGCGGTCCGGGGGACCGGACTCAAAGGTCGGGCGCGGCCTTCGTCCCACCGACCCGCCGCACGACGGCGACTCCGCGTTCGCCCGTGGGCCCTGGAACGATACTGGCTGCGCGCCTTTGTCGAGATCACCACGCTGTGTCTGCTGGGCCTCTTGCTGGTGAGCCTCTTCGTCGACATCCTCGACAACCTCAAATGGTTTGCCAAATACGCCGCGCAACTCGAGGAGATTGGCCGCTACTACCAGGCGCGCGTTCCCATTCTTCTCTCGCGGGTACTCCCGCTCGCGCTGGTCACGGGAGCCGGTATCACCACCGGGAGATTCGCTGCCTCGAATGAGCTCATCGCGTCGCGCGTCTGCGGCGTCGCACCGCTTCGGACGGCTCTGCCGATCGTTTTTGTTTGCTCCTTGATGGCTGGGCTGCAGCACCAACTGGCCAACGAGTGGGTTCCGCGCTTCAGCGCACGCGCCAGTCAGATCAAGCAGCTCGAAATCAAGAATCGGAGCGCTGAACGTGAGGCCGTCTGGTTTCCCACGGACCGCCTGCTCTTCGAAGTCGCGTATCTCGACCCGCTGAACGGATTGGCACGCGACGTGGTGGTGTACGAACTCGACGCGGAGGGCCTGCCGCTGAGCCGCACCGAAACCGTGCAAGCCCGCCACACTGGAGGCGGCGTCTGGCTGCTCGAAGAGCCTCACCGCATGCTGCTGGCCGAGCGCGGGCTCCGAACCGTACGCTCCGAGCGCTACGCGCAGTGGGGGGAGGATCTCACGACCGAGGTGGACACCGGGGATCTGACCCTCATCGCCCTCCGCCGAGAAATCGAGACCGCGCGGCGCGATGGCTACGACCCCCGCCGCTTTCAGGTCGACTACCACCTGCGCTTGGCGGCACCCTTCGCTTGCGCGGTCCTACCGGCGTTGATCTTGCTGTACGCAAACGTCGGCCCCCCCTTTCCCGCGGTGAGCCGCATCGTCCTGACCGGCCTGGGCCTCGCCTTGTTCCACGGCGTGGGGAGCGCGGCGACCGCCGCGTTGGCCTTCGGCGGCGTTCTCCCGCCGGCGGCGGCGGGCTGGGGGCCGCTCGGCCTGCTGGGCTTCGGCGGAGCGCTCTGGGGTCTGCGCAGCGGGGCGGCGCGCTAGCGCCGCGACCCGGAGACACCGACACCGAGGAGTTAAGCGATCGCCCCGGTTTTCCGCAGCGAGCTGACTTCGTCGGCGCCGAAGCCCCAGGCGGCGAGCGCTGCATCGGTGTTCTCGCCGGGGAGTGCCGGCGGACGCGACACTTGGCCCGGGGTCCGACTGAAGCGCGGCGCTGGAGCCGGTTGAACCACTCCCGCCACCTCGACGAAGGTCTTTCGCATCCGGTTGTGGGGATGTTGGGGAGCTTCGGAAAGCGTCAGCACCGGAGCGAAACAAACGTCGCTCCCTTCCATCACCTCACACCACTCGTCGCGCGTCTTGGTCTTGAAGAGGGCTGCGAGCCGCTGCTTCAGGTCGGGCCATTGCGCGCGGTCCATCTGCTTGGGTAGGACCTCGCCGGCCAGGCCGGAACGATCGAGCAGCTCCGCGTAGAATTGAGGCTCGATGGAGCCGATGGAAACGTAGCGTCCGTCCTTCGTTTCGTAGGTGTCGTAGAAGTGGGCACCGCCATCCAAAAGATTGGCGGCGCGCTCGTCCTTCCACCAGCCCGCCGCGTGGGCGCCGTACACCATCGCCATCAGTGCCGCCGCACCGTCGACCATGGCGGCATCCACGACCTGGCCGCGACCCGAGCGCTGCGCTTCGAGGAGCGCGCACACCACGCCGTACGCCAGCAGCATTCCGCCGCCGCCGAAATCGCCGATCAGATTGAGCGGCGGCGGCGGCGGCGAGTCGCTCCGGCCCACGGGGTGGAGCGCTCCCGCGAGGGCGATGTAGTTGATGTCGTGGCCCGCGGCGTGGGCGATCGGACCTTCCTGTCCCCATCCCGTCATGCGCCCGTACACGAGGCGCTGATTGTGTTCGAGGCAAACGTCGGGGCCGAGACCGAGTCGCTCCATCACGCCAGGGCGAAAGCCCTCAATTAGCGCATCGGCCTTTGCGATGAGGCGCAGCGCCACCTCGCGGCCGGCATCGCTCTTCAAGTTGATGCCGACGCTGTGGCGTCCGCGAGCTAGGACGTCACTCGTAGCCTCGGCCGGATTGCCGCTGCCGACGCGATCGGCCCGGTCGATGCGAACCACGTCGGCGCCGGCGTCGGAGAGCATCATGCCGCAAAAGGGGCCGGGACCGATGCCCACGAACTCGACAATGCGAAAACCCGAAAGGGGGCCAGCCATACGCTTCTCCTGTTGTGCTCTAGACCGTGGCCGGGGGAGCAAGAAGCCCCGCGATGTCGACCCGCGTCCGAAAGATGGTGCCTCCACGCGCCGGATCGTCGCGGTTGTCGGCGGTCACCACGATCAGATCACGACGATCGGCGCCCCCGAAACAGAGACTGGTGACGGCCTCGGCCGGAATCTCGAGGGTGCGATCGAGGCCGCCGTCCGGCGTGAAGCGGAGAACGACGCTCGCACCGTACACCGCGACCCACACGCCCCCCGCTTCGTCGACGGCCAGCCCGTCGGGAATCCCCCGTTCCAGCCGGGCGAACACACGTCGATCGGACACCGCGCCACCGGCATCGACCCGGTGAGCCAGAATCGCCTCGGCGGCAGAATCCGAGTGGTAGAGCCGATCGCCCGCCGGAGAGAACCCTATGCCGTTGGTGAGGCCGACATCTCCGTAGAGCTCTTCGACCTTGCCGCCGGCACTAACGCGATAGAGCTCCCCGGGCGTACGGTCGCCTTCGGCGAAGGGATCCGAACGCAGCGAACCGACATAAATGCGACCTGCAGCGTCGGTGAAGAGATCGTTGAAGCCGCCCACGCCCGCGATCTCGAGCAACACCCGAGTCTCGCCATCGCGCACGTGACAGACGTTCTTGCCGGAAATGACGAGACCGCCGTCGCGGTGCAGCGCGATGCCGCCGACGCCCCGTCGTTTGGGAACGACCGTCTCGATGGCGCCATCGGGGTGGCGGCAGTAGACGCCGCCCCGGGTTACGTCGCTGAAATAGAGGCGACCTTCGGAATCTTCTCGGGGCCCCTCGAGGAGGCCGTATCCAGACGCGAGAGTTTCGAGCATCGGGGTTTCCGACTTTCCTGTGGGTGAACGAAGACCAGTATACTCGCGGGCTCCTGCGAAAACCCAGTACCACCTCGGAGCGAGGGATCAACCGATGCGCGCGCAAGCCACCGAGCTCCCTCGCCCCGAGCAAGCCTCCGACCCGCCGTCCGCCGCCTATTCAAGCTACGTCCTCGGTGTGCTGGTCCTGGTCTATGTC
>CAZTOE010000317.1:0-4855 GCA_964615045.1 uncultured Spirochaetales bacterium | reverse complement strand
GTGGTCGCCTTCTTCCCCGCCTCCGAAAACTGCGACGCCTGCGCGCCGCTCTCCGAAGAGCCCAACGCGTCGAGGATGCGCATGCCGGGGATGCGCTGCAGCAGCTCCTCCTTGAGCGACGCGGTCAGGATGGCGCCGCCCGAGGTGATCATCTTCAAGGACGAAAGGTCGTAGTCGCGTTTGTCGAGCTGGTCGAGCAGCGGGCGCGCGAAGGCGTCGCCCACGATGGTGAGCGTATTGATGCGCTCCTGTTCCACCATCGACCAGATGTCGTGGGGGTCGAGCTTCTCCGGCTTGGACTGCACCACGACGGTGCCACCCACTCCCCAGACATTGAACGCCACCCAGTGCGCCGCGCCGTGCATGAAGGGCGGCGCCGCCATGGTGCGCAGATCGCGCACCCGCGCCTTCTCGACGAGCGTCTCGAGATCGCGCGGCGGCCGCGGGCCCGCCAGGGCCGAGAGGAAGATGTCCTCCTGCCGCCACAACACGCCCTTGGGCATCCCCGTCGTGCCGCCGGTGTAGAGAATGTAGAGATCGTCGGACGAGAGACCTTCGGGCGGCTCGGGTTTGGCCTCGGCGAGTGCCTTTTCGTATTCGAGGGCGCCGGGAACGAGTCCTTCGCCGGACTCGTCTTCGACCTGCAGCCAGAGCGCGACGTCGCCCAGCCGGTCGCGGATGCGGGCCAACACCGGGGCGAAACGGGCGTGGTAGATCACCGCGCGGGCGTCGGCGTTGTCGAAGAGATAGAGGAGCTCTTCTTCGACGTAGCGATAGTTCACGTTGAAGGCCGCGCAGCGCGCCTTGTACGAGCCCAGCATCCCCTCGAGATACTCGTTGCAGTTGTAGAGGTAGAGAGCCACGTGATCCTGACCGCTCTCCCAGTTCTCGAGCTCGGCGCGCTCGCGGTGACAGCCCAGACCGTGGGCGCGCAGCACGGCGGCGAGGCGACGGGTGCGGTCGGTGGTCTGCGCCCAGCTGTAGCGGCGGTCGCGGAAGACCAGGCAGTCGCGGTCGGGAGCGACTTCGGCGATGGCTTCATGGATCGTGGCCAGATTGAACATCGATGCTCCTCCACCGCCTAGCGACGCGGCCCAACCGATGCGGATGCAGAAGCCTGCCTCGCCGCCCCGGCGCTCGCAAACCGCGGTGCACCCGCGCGGCTTAGGGCGACCGCCGCTGCCCACGTGGCGGCGAGACGGGCAGCCAGCGGCGCGGCGGGCTCCCAGCCGCCGTCCCCGGCCTGCTCCCGCACCAGGTCCACCACGATGTCGCCAAGCCCCAACCGCGCGCCGGGCAGCGAGACCGTGTCGCAGAGCGTGAGGATCCGCGCGACCTGCGGTGCCGAGAGGCGCCCGGCGCGGTAGCCGCGCTCGAGCTCGCGCCCGCACCACTGAAGGGCGGCGTCCGCGCTTTCGTGCGGGGTATTGGCGAAAAAGTGCGCGAAACCGGCTATGGCACCGCAGTCGCCGGTGCGGACCTGCGCGGGCGACCAGTGAGCGCCGAGGAAGCGGCCGGCGCGCCGGAGCCCGGCCGGCCGGGCGTACGGAGTCTTGGCGAGATAGCCCGCGAGGAGCCCGGTCACGACCGTTTCGGCGTGTTCGGCGTGTTCGTTGTGCCCGGCGTGACCAGCGCCCGCCACGACCCAGCTTCCCGCTTCGGTTTGCTCGCGCTCGAGCCACGCGACGGCGCGCGCCACCGCCTCGCCGGAAAGCGCGCCGAGGTCGTCGAGGGTGGCGAGCGCGTAGAGCGTGCCCGCAAGCGCACCAGGAAACTCGGGCAGCGCGAAGGCCCCCGCCTCGGTTTGCTCTGCCGCGAGCGCCGCGCGAAACGCGTCCCGCCGCTCCCCGGCCTGCCGTTGCTCCTGTCGCTCCCGTGGCATGGCAACGAGCGCCGCGGCGCGGCGGGCATCGCGCGCACCGCCGCGCGCGGCGAGAAAGCCTCGCGCGGCGCGGAGTGCGGCGTCGCTTCCTTCGCCGCGCGCGGTCAAAGCCGCAGGAGCAGGCCGCTCAGGTAGCGACCCTCGGGATGATCCAACGAGACCGGGTGGTCGGAGGGCGCGCCGAGTTCTCCCACCACCTGGAGCGGGCGGCCGGCATCGAGCGACGCCCCGAACACGATCTTGCGGAAGAGCTCGGGGCCGACGTGGTGGGAGCAGGAGAACGCGAGCATCCAGGCGCCGGGCGCGGCCAGGCGCAGTGCGTGCATCAAGACGTCCTTGTAGGCGCGGCTCGCGCGCGCCACCTCGCCGGCGCGGCGCGCCAACGGTGGCGGATCGATGACCAGAAGGTCGTACTCACGTCCGTCGCTGCGCGCGAAGCGAAACGCATCGCCCTGGACGACCCGCACCGTGCAACGCGGCTCGGCAAACGCCAGGTTGCGTTCGGCCAGTGCCAGGGCGGGCGCCGAGCTTTCGACGAGCGTCACCGACGCCGCCCCGGCCGCCGCCGCGGCGACCGCGAAGCCGCCCGTATAGGCGAAGAGATCGAGCACGCGGCGACCGGATGCGAGGCGGGCGACGCAGCGGCGCGCTTCACGCTGATCGAGGTAGAAGCCGGTTTTCTGGCCAGCCATGAGATCGACCTCGTAGCGACGCTCGTCTTCGCGGATCGACACCGGCGCGTCGGGCGCGTGGCCCACCAGCACTTGCGAAGACGCGACGAATTTTTCGCGCCGCGCCGCCGCGGGGTCCGGGCGATCGAGCACGGCGGCGATGCCGGGCAACGTCGCGAGAACCCGCCCGACCGGCTCGCGGCGCACGAGCATCCCGACGCTCGTCGCCCGCAGCACCGCGACCGAGTCGTAGCGGTCGATGACGAGCCCGGGAAGGCCGTCGCCTTCGGCGTTCACCAGGCGCAGCGCATCGGTTTCGGCCAGCCAGGGGTCGTCCTCGCGCCGCCTCGCGGCGGCCGCGACGCGCTCGAGCAGCGCATCGTCGTCAGGCGGCTCCTTCCCAAAGCGAAACATCCGCACGCGGATCTGGGAGGCGGGCGAATAATGGCCGAAGCCCAGCACCTCGCCCTCGTGGGAGAGTACGCGCACCCACGCTCCCGCCTCGGACTCGCCCCCCTCGCAGCGATCGACCGCTCCGGAGAGAATCCAGGGATGACGCCGGCGCGGCGCGCGGTCGCGCCCGGGCTTCAAGACGAGCTCCAACATGCCGGGAGAGTCGGCCATCCGGGCGCCCGCGTCGACGCGCCCTATCTTCCCGACGGTGGAACCCCTCGACGATCCCACAGCGATGGACGGCATCGAAGCGACCGAGGCGCGCCTCGATCGCGCGTCGATCGATCACGTGCTGCGCACCACCCGCTCGGTGCGCAAATACATCGATCTCGAGCGGCCCGTCGAGCCGCGTCTCATCGAGGAGTGCATCGACATCGCGCTCCAGGCACCGACGGGTGGAAGGAACGAGCACTGGCGCTTTCTGGTGATGACCGAGCCCGCCCCCAAACGAGCGGTGGCCGAGCTGTACCGGCGCGCCTTTGACGCTCATGTAGCGCGTCAGCCCGAAGGCCCGGGAGCGCAGCGCCCCACCTACCGGCTCCTCGCCGATCGGCTGCACGAAATGCCCGCACTCATCCTCTCGTGCATCGAAGGACGCTCCGACGGCGAGGATCTGGCCCGGCAGGTCGCGCATCTGGGCTCGATCCTCCCCGCCACCTGGTCGCTGATGTTGGCCCTGCGCGCCCGCGGCGTGGGTTCTACCTGGACCACCCTGCACTTGAGACACGAAAAGGAGGCGGCTGCCGCGCTCGGAATTCCGCCCGACGTCACCCAGACCGTGCTGTTGCCGGTGGGCTACCTGCGCGGCGCGCGGCTGCGGCCGGCCGCGCGGCGGCCCGCCCGCGAGGTCACCTACTGGAATGAGTGGGGCAAGACCCTTGAGTGAAGCGAGTGGCGCCGCGCGCTCCAAAAACCGCCTCGCTGACGAGACCAGCGCCTACCTCCGTCAGCACATGCACAACCCGGTGGACTGGTTTCCCTGGGGCGAGGAGGCACTGGCGCGCAGCCGCGCGGAAGACAAGCCGCTGCTGGTCTCGATTGGCTACAGCGCCTGCCACTGGTGCCACGTGATGGAGCGCGAATCCTTCGAGGACCCGGTCACCGCCGCGCTGATGAACGAGCGGTTCGTGAACGTGAAGGTCGATCGCGAAGAACGCCCCGACGTCGATCGCATCTACATGGATTTCGTGGTGCGCAGCCTCGGCCAGGGGGGCTGGCCGCTCACGGTGTTCTGCACCCCGGAAGGCCGGCCCTTTTTTGGGGGGACCTACTTTCCGCCCGAGGCCCGCCACAATATGCCGGCCTTCCGCCAGGTGCTCGAATCGGTGGCGCGCACCTATCAGGAGCGGCGCGCCGAGGTCGATCGACACGCGCGCCAAGCCGTGACGGCGCTCTCGGCGCGACCCGCCGGCAGGGGTGGCGTGGCCCAGGGCCCGCCCGGACTGGCCACGCTCGTCGAAGCCGCAAGCCGTCTGCTGCGCGGCGCCGACCGCGAGCACGGCGGCTTTGGCGGGGCGCCGAAGTTCCCGATGCCGACCTCGCTCGACGCGCTCCTCGCCGCAGTAGACGTCGCCCCGGACGAGACGGCGCAGCAAGCCCTCGAACACGTGCTGTTCACGTGTCGCGAGATGGCTCGCCGCGGGCTCTACGACCACTTGGGAGGGGGCTTTCACCGCTACTGCGTCGATGCGACCTGGACCATCCCCCACTTCGAGAAGATGCTCTACGACCAGGGTCAACTGCTCCGCAGCTACGCCGAGGCCTGGCGCCGCGGCGGCTGCACCGACGACGACCTGGTCTGGCCCATCCGCGAGACCGTCGAAAACCTGCGTCGCGAGAAGGCGGCTCC
>CAZTOE010000316.1:0-4875 GCA_964615045.1 uncultured Spirochaetales bacterium | reverse complement strand
TCACCCACTTCTACTGCGCCCTGGTGCTACCGGATCTCACCGAGTATCGAGACGCGATCGTCCGTTGCTATTGGGACGATTCGGATCAAGCGTCGGTCGCCGTGCCGCTGGGCGATTTCTTTGGCATCGCTCACGGGCGTGTGCGCCCCTACGCCAGCTTGCTGGCAGCCGTCAACGAAGGTCTGGGCGCCTCCCACGGGCTCAATCTCTATTTTCCGATGCCCTTCTCGAAGGGAGCCCGAATCACGGTTGAAAACCGGGGCGAGACCCCGCTCGGTGGGCCCTTGGGCGCCTTCTGGTATCACATCGAATACGAAACCTACGGGGAAGACGAATGGCCGGCCGGCGACGTGCTTCGGTTTCACGCCACCTTTCGCCAAGAGCGACCGACGCGAGCAATCGGCGAGCCCAAGAACGTATCTCTCCACGACGCCGTAAACCTCGATGGTTCGGAGAACTATGTAGCCCTGGATACCGTGGGTGAAGGGCGAATGGCCGGACTTCTTCTCGAAATCGACAACCGCCACCGGAAGCGGTGGTACGGCGAGGGAGACGACATGGTCTTCGTGGACGGCGAGAGCTGGCCCCCGTCGATTCACGGCACCGGTAGCGAGGAGATCTTTGGCGGGGGCGCCTGCCCGTCCCAAGAATACACTGGCCCCTATTCCGGTTTTCACCTGGTGGAATCGGACGACTATGATGGACTCGTTGGTATGTACCGCTGGTATCTGAACGATCCGATTCATTTTTCCCAGTCGCTGCGTTGGACCATCGAGCACGGGCACGCGAACAACTTCGCCAACGACTACGCGTCGGTCGCATACTGGTACCAGACCCCGCTTCGCGGGGCCGATCGACTACCGGCCCGGGACGCGATGCGTCCGCGGCTGGACGATGGCTACGAACACGCCCGGGATCTCCTCTTCAACACGACCGCGGCTGCGCGGGCGGGTCAACGGGGCGCCGGTGACCACCTTTTCCTCAAGGCCTGCCAAGCGGGCCGCGCGTTCTATGCCGGACGTTGGCAGGACGCCGTCCACTCCCTCGAGCAGTTTCGAAAAGAACATGATCTCTGAGCGCGATCTCCTGGCCCGCCGCAAGCGCTACGGGGTCGAGCGACCGTCCTTGGTCTCGGACACGGGCCCCGACTCGAGCGTGCGGGCCAGGAGGAGCTCGTACACGGGCTTGCTGCCGAGGAGCTGGGCCATGATGCTGGCGACCACGCAGGTAATGATCAGGGGCGGCAGCAGCTCAAAGCTCGAAGTCATCTCCGCCACGAGAATGATGCCCGTCAGCGGCGCGCGCACCGTCGCCGCAAACAGGGCACCCATGGCCGCGAGGGCGAACGTACCCGCGTGAAGCTCCAGGCCCGGCAGGAGCTGGTGGGCGAGCAGGCCGAAGATCATTCCGATCGGCGCGCCCAGTGCCAGCATTGGGGCGAAGATCCCACCGGGCACGCCCAAGGAGTAGCTCAGGAAGGTCATGGCAGCGCGAAGCAGCAGGACACCCACCAGGAACGAGATCGCAGGCGAGTCGGCGAAAACGGCCTCGACCAGATTCTCGCCGCCCCCCACGAAACGGGGCGCGATCACCAGGAGAGTGCCTGCGACGCCGCCGACGAGTGCGGCGAGGATGCCGAGCCGTCCCGGACGCAGCCGGTCGAAGAGGCGAAGGCAGCCCAGCAGCGCGGAGTTGAAGCCGGCGCCGCAGACCCCGATCACGACGCCGAGGCCAAGGTACAGTGCCAGGAAGCTCAACACCTCCTCCCGAAGTGGACCTGCCATGGGCAGCGAGGTCTGGAGCTCAATCGGCAGGGCCGGCTTCATGCCGAACACCTGGTCGTTCACCGCGAAGCTGGTGAACGACGCCAGCGCCACCGCGTGGAGGGAAACGAAGTCGTAGTGGAACCGGCGTCGCATCTCCTCGGTCACGAAAAGGATGCCGGCCAGGGGGGCGCTGAATGCGGCGCTGAGACCCGCCGCAGCTCCCGCGGCAAGCAGGGTGTTCATCGGGTGGGTCGCGACTTTCGCCTTCTCGCCGATGAGCCTCCCTACGGCACCGCCCATGTGGATCGTTGGCCCCTCGCGACCGAGCACGAGGCCCGCACCGATGGCGAGGACGCCGCCCACGAACTTCACGGGAATCACGAGTACCCAGCGCAGGGTTCGGAGCCCAGCCATGGCGCCCTCGATCTCTTGGATGCCGCTCCCGGCCGTCTCCGGTGCGAGACGCCGAACCAGCGAGAAGGCTCCGCCCACCATGACCAGGCCAACCGCCGCCGACATCAGAGGCGAGGCGACGCCTGAGTGCAGGCCCACGACTCCCTCCACGCAATAGTGGAACGCCGCGCCGAGGGATCCGGCGAGCGCACCCACCAGCGTGGCCAGCAGGTAGATGGCCAGGGTGCCCCCCCATGCGCGCTCTGCGGCAGGTCCTTCGGAGATCCCTCCCTCGTCGGCTTCGCTCGTCCTACTCAACGACCGTCTCTCCGCCGGTCGAGCAACCTGCGCAGCCGTGGCAGGGCCAGACGATCCTTCTCGCGGCCGGCCCCCTCCTTGGAACGGATGACGCGCTGGAGATTCTCGTCCGTACGCTCCGGGACGACGTCGATGTCGATGGTCACACCCAAGTCACCGTGGGGCACGACGGCCATTCCACCGATCAGGATGTAGCGAACCCCGCCTTCGGACAGTGCTCTGAGCATCCGCTCGGGGTCGAAGTCGGCGCTAGCCATCGGACGCTGCCGAAACGGTCCGGCGCCCGCGCAGGACGAAGCGGGCGGCGCGCGTCGCATCCGAGAGGCGCTGGGCCGGACTCCGGCGCAGCGTCCGCTCAAACATCGAATCGGTACCGGAATCGGGCTCTGAGAGGGAAACCGACACGTTCCAGCCCGCGGCCCGGACCCGCCGCTCGACCAGCTCGCTCGACGGAACCCGCGCGCCAGACTCGCTCCGCCCGACCGTGGACTGGGGCACCCTGCCCGCTCGGCCAGCTGGGCCTGGGTCAGGCTGGAGCGCCGGCGTGCCTCCCGGACGAGGTTGGTGATCGACATGCTGCGTTTGATAGCCAATTAGCTATCAAATACTACGTTGGTCCGAATGCGACCTTCAGGGTCTGCTTCCCTCAAACACCTTCCGGAAGCTCGTGAGACAGGCCAATGAAGAGATCGGGCGGCAGGCCTACCTCCTTCGCTGAGATGGGGTCTGCTTCCGGTGGCGGGAAGACCTGCGCCCTGAAATTCTGCTGGCTGGCGGTCGCCGCGCTGGTGGGCTGTGCAAACTACCAGGCTCCGACGCTGGACCCGTCCGAACTCTCCTATCGCGCGCGCGCTGCTGTCGGCGGGGCGATCCATGTCGCGACCGCGATCCTCTCCGACGACGAGGCCCGTGAGATCACTGGCGTGGACCTGCAAGATCGGTGGATGCAAATGCTCTGGCTCGAGGTGACCAACCGGGACGAGGTTCCATACTGGCTTCTTTTCCCCTCTGTCGATCCGGAGTACTTCTCGGCCGATGAGGTGGCTTACGCCTTTCACCACAAGCTGAACGCAAGGGGGGTGCGCGCGCTCGCGCGGCACCTGAGGCGGCTCACTTTCAAGAACCCGGTCTATCCGGGAGAGACTCGTTCGGGATTCGTCTTCGTTCACCGGGACGAGGGGGCCAAGGAGGTCAACCTGCAGCTCCTGTCGGTGGGGCGGTTCGAGGAGTTCACGTTCTATCACGAGTTGCCCGGCCTCCGCGCGAAGACGTTCCAGGGCGCGGAGAACATCTACGCCCCCGAGGACTTCAGGGACGTCGAGGAAGACGATTTGCGCTACGCCCTCCAGTACCTGCCCTGCTGCACGACGGATCGGCACGACGAGGGTGAGGGCGACCCGCTCAACCTGATCGTGATCGGCAATGCGTCAGATCTGTTTCCCGCGTTTGTGCGCAGGGGCTGGCAGCTCGCTGAGGAAACCTATCTGAGCTCGGTTTGGAAGACGATCAACTCCTTTCTCTTTGGCCAGCAATATCGGTACTCCCCGGTCAGCCCGCTCTACGCCTTCGGACGATCCCAGGACGTGGCGCTTCAAAAGGCGCGAGGCACGGTGCATCAGCGCAACCACCTCCGACTCTGGCTCACGCCGCTCCGGTACCAGGGCAAGGCCATCTGGGTGGGCCAGATCAGCCGCGACATCGGGGTGCGTTTCACGCTCAAGTCCGGCACCGGCGTTACGCACAAGATCGATCCCGACGTCGACGAAACGCGCAACGCCATCGTCCAGGACATCCTGTTCTCGAAGGGACTCGTGAGGATCGGCTTCGTGCGCGGCGTCGGTCCCGCCACGCCGTCCGCGCCGCACAAGAACCTGACCGGGGACCCCTACTTCACCGATGGCATGCGTAGCGTCCTGCTTCTGGACCAGGGCATCTATCCTTTGCGGGACCTGAAGTTCTTCGACTGGGAGAGGCCGGGTGACCGGGAGTTCCGGCCTGCGGGCGAGGACGCGCCCCAGGCGCCCTGAACCGTCTACCGATCCCGATCGGGTGGCGTTTCGCGGTGCGCCATGTGGGGTAGCGTGATCGTGCCGATCCTGATGGCGGTGTATCGCCGCTTCGTAGTGCTCGAGCGGTTCGCCGTTGAGTAGTGGAAGCGTCACCACGAGGCGCCCGATGAACCCTCTTCAGAGATCCCTACGGGATCGGGACGGCCCACGACGTCCCCACCGCTGCGAGACGGTCGTCCTGCCCGACGTCGATCAGCTCCACGCGGCTGAGCACGCTCTGGTTTTCGGCTCGCAGCACTTCGGCGCTCACCCGAAACGGACTGACCCGCGCTTGCGCCGTATAGCTGAAGTGGAGACTGACGGTGCGTGCGGGTCGCCCGAAATGACGT
>CAZTOE010000315.1:0-4879 GCA_964615045.1 uncultured Spirochaetales bacterium | reverse complement strand
CCAGGCGGGCGAGTGCAAGCTCCAGGACTACGCCTTCGAGTACGGGCAACCCCACGCCCGCACCGAAGAGCCGCGCCGCGCGGCGAAAAAGCGCGTCGCGCTCGGCCCCACCATTCTTTTCGACCAGGAGCGCTGCATCCTCTGCCGGCGCTGCGTCCGTTTCTGCCGCGAGGTGCCCGGGACCGGTGAGCTCGCCGTGTTCGCCCGCGGCGATCAGTCGGTGATCGAGACCTTTCCCGGCACCGAACTCACCAACGACTACTCGATGAACGTCGCCGATATCTGCCCCGTTGGCGCGCTCACCACGCGTGATTTCAGGTTCAAGATCCGAGTCTGGTTCCTCGAGCACGTGCCGGGGATCTGCACCGGCTGCGCGCAGGGCTGCAATATCTCCATCGGCGTCGCGAGCAATCGGGTCTACCGCTACATCCCGCGCCGCAACGACGCCGTGAACGAGACGTGGATCTGCGATGAGGGCCGGCTCTCTTACGCGCGTATCAACGCCGCCGACCGCCTCGACACGGCGCAGGTGCGCGCCGACGACGGCTCGCTGCAACCCGCCGCCTTCGAAGCGGCGCTCGACGCCGCCAGCCAACGGCTGCGGCGGGTGATCGAGCGCAAGGGAGGCGGCGCGATCGGCCTCGTGGTGTCGCCCCACGCCACCAACGAGGATCTGTTCGCAGCGCGCAAGTGGGCCGAGGCCGTCGGCACCAGTCAGATCGGTTTCAGCGCGGTGTACGGCCGCGAGGACGAGCGCTTGATTCGCGCCGAGAAGGCCGCCAACGGCGCGGGAGCGCGGGCGCTCGGCTTCGAGGACGCGGCGTCGCTCGTCGAGCGGATGCGCGGCGGCGCGGTGGAGGCCCTCGTGGTCATGGGAGACGACCTCCTGGCCGCCGGCGCGGTCGACGCGGCGACCCTCGCGGCGCTCGACACGGTGATCCTGATCGACACCCACCACTCTGAGCTCGAGACCGTGGCGCACGTAGCCTTCCCCGCCCGCCACGCCGCGGAGAAGCTCGGGACCCTCACCAATCACGCGGGGCGCGTGCAGCGTGTCGTCCCGGCGGTGGAACCCGCGTTCGACGCGCGTCCCGAGGGCGAGGTGTTGTGGGAACTGGGGGCCGCACTCGGCCTTGAGGGCTTCACCGGGCGCTACGACCCGCGCGCCCTTTCCAAGGTGATCGGCGAGGAGGTGGCGGTCTTCGCGGGAATCCATTTCGACAGCGTCGGCGAGACCGGCATGCCGTTGCATCTCCAGGTCGCATCGGGGGAGAAGGCCTAGGTGCTCGCCGGAGTCCTGATCAAGATCGGTTTCATTCTGGGCGTGATCGTCGGAGCGATGGCCCCGGTCATCACGTGGATCGAGCGCAAGCAGAGCGCCGTGATGCAGGACCGCATCGGCGCCAACCGGGCGGACATCGGCGGCATCACCGTACTCGGGCTGCTCCACCCGCTCGCCGACGTGGTGAAGCTGCTTTCCAAGGAAGACTACGTCCCCCGTGGCGCCAACCGCTTCATGCACCTGATCGCGCCGGTCATCGCCGCGGTCCCGGCGATCGTTTCGTTCGCCGTGATTCCCTTCGGCGGCACCTACCAGTTCGGCGAAAACACCGTGAACTTGGTGGTCGCCGATATCGACTGGGGTCTGCTCTACGTCTTCGCGGTTGGCTCGATCGCCGCCTATGGAACGGTAATCGCCGGTTGGGCCAGCAACAACAACTGGTCGTTGCTCGGCAGCCTCCGCGCGTCCGCCCAGATGGTTTCCTACGAGGTCACGATGGGGCTCGCGGTGGTGGGTATCCTCATGGTCTTTGAGACCCTGCGGCTCACCGACATGGGCGTGGCGCAAGATACGACGTTCCGCCTGCTCGGCTTCGTGGAACTCTTCGGAGCGACGTTGCCGGGTTGGCTCGACTGGCTGCGGCTCCCGATGTGGGGCGTGTTCGTTCAACCGCTGGGCTTCGTGATGTTTCTGACCTGCGTGATGGCCGAAAACAAGCGCCCACCCTTCGATCTTCCGGAAGGCGAATCGGAGATCATCGCCGGCTACCACCTCGAGTACTCGGGGATGCGCTTCGGACTTTTCTTCATGGCCGAGTTCATCGAGGTCGTGGTGATCGCCGGGCTGATGACAGCGCTCTTCCTGGGCGGCTGGTCGATCCCGTATCTTTCCCAGGCGACGATCATCGGAGGCGTCGCGCCGGCCTTCGGCGTGGGCTTCGCCACCGGCCTCTGTCTGGTCCTCCACGTACTCACGTTCTTCCTCAAGGTGATCGTGATGATTTGGCTCCAGATGCAGATCCGGTGGACCTTGCCGCGTCCCCGCTATGACCAGGTGATGGATCTGTGCTGGAAGACCATGCTGCCGCTCTCGCTGGCCAATGTGATGGTGACCGGAGCGGTGTTGCTCTGGGTGCGGGGGGGACCGTGACCGCTTCCGAGTGGATCTTCTATCTCTTCGCCGGGCTCTCGGTGGTCTCGGCGCTGGCGATGGTGCTGAACGTCCGCAACACCGTGGCGAGCGCCATGAGCCTCGTGGTGACGATGATCTCGCTCGCGGTGATCTACGTGGTGCTCGAGGCGTATCTGATCGCCGCGCTTCAGATCATGGTGTACGCCGGCGCCATCGTAGTGGTGTTCGTGTTCGTGGTGATGCTCCTGAATCTCCGGCGCGACGATTTTTCGGCCCAACGCCAGATCGGCCTCAAGATCTTGGCCGGCTGTGTGGCCGCCCTGGCGGCGCTGGTTTTCCTCCGTTGGATTCCGGCGGCGCTCCCCGCGGTCGGGCCGGTTCCCGAAGGCTTCGGTGGCTATCGGGAGGTGGGCCGAGCGCTTTATACCGATTTCGTGCTGCCCTTTGAGGTGACCTCGCTCCTGCTGCTCGCAGCGATGGTCGGTGCGGTAGTGATGGCGAAGCGGAGGCTCGATTGAGATGGATTTCGCGATCCCCCTCGAGCACGTGATCGCGCTGTCGGCCCTGCTCTTTGCGATCGGCACCATCGGCGCGCTCACGCGCCGCAACCTGATCGTGATTCTGATGTCGATCGAGCTGATGCTGAACGCCTCGAATCTCGCCTTTCTGGGCTTCGCGCGGGCCTGGGCCGACCTGGGCGGGCATATTTTCGTACTGATGGTGATCGCCGTGGCTGCAGCGGAGGTCGCCGTGGGACTCGGCATCGTGATCGCGTTCTTCCGCAACCGGGAATCGGTGAACGTCGAGGACGTGAGTCTGCTCAAATGGTAGAGACCGTCGAGCACCGCGAGTGGTTGCGATTGATCCCGCTGCTGCCTCTGGCCGCGGCGGCCGTTCACGGCGTGTCGCTCGTCTTCGTGCGCCGCGGCTTTTCGCGCAGCACGGTGCTCGGCATTTCCTGGACGGCACCGATCCTCGCTTTTCTGGTGACCTGTAGGGCGGCGTACGAGCTGACGCAGCTTCCCGAACATCAGCGCCTCCTGATCGACGAGATGTTCCCCTGGATCGGTGCGGGGGACTTCCACGCCGGGATGGCGCTCCACTTCGATCCCCTGGCCTGCGTGCTCGCGCTGGTCGTCACCGGGGTCGGGAGCCTGATCCATATCTACGCCGCCGGGTACATGGACGACGATCACCGCGACGACGGCGGCTTCCAACGCTTCTTCTGCTACCTGAACCTGTTCACCGCCGCGATGCTCTTCCTGGTGCTGGGGGACAACCTGCTGGTGATGTTCCTAGGCTGGGAAGGGGTCGGCCTGTGCTCGTATCTCTTGATCGGCTTCTGGTACGGCGACCGCTACAACGCCTATTGCGGCAGCAAGGCCTTCATCGTGAATCGCATCGGGGACTTCGGGTTCCTGTGCGGGATCTTCCTGCTGTTCTGGGCGCTGGCCGACGCGGGCCATCCCACCGTGGTGTTTCGCGAGCTGCAGGTCCATTTCGAGGCGATTGCTGACCGTGTGGTAGCGGTGCCGGCGTGGTTCCCCGGGTCGGGCGAATGGCGGCTGGCGACGCTGATCGGGCTGGCGTTCTTTCTCGGGGCGGTTGGCAAGTCGGCACAGATCCCGCTGTACACGTGGCTTCCCGACGCGATGGCCGGTCCGACGCCGGTCTCCGCTCTCATCCACGCTGCGACCATGGTGACCGCCGGCGTCTACATGGTGTGCCGGATGTCGTTCCTCTACGCAGCGGCGCCGGGCGCGTCGGCGACGATCGCCTGGGCGGGCGGGATCACGGCGTTCTTCGCGGCGACGATGGCGATCGCGCAAACCGACATCAAGAAGGTGCTGGCCTACTCCACGGTGAGTCAGCTCGGGTACATGTTCGTCGCGGCGGGATGCGGCGCCTACACCGCTGCGATGTTTCACGTCACTACCCACGCTTTTTTCAAGGCGCTGCTCTTCCTCGGCTCGGGCGCTGTGATCATGGCGATGCACCACGAGCAGGACACCGATCGGATGGGCGGCTTGCGCAAGCGCCTGCCCCTCACCCACCTGGTCTTCCTCATCGGGGTTCTGGCGATCGCCGGCATCCCACCGCTCTCAGGATTCTTCTCGAAGGATGAGATCCTGCTTTCGGCCTGGACCGCCGAGGGCGTCGCAGGGCACCGCGTCCTCTACTGGTTGGGTCTCGGGACCGCGGGCATCACCGCTTTCTACATGATGCGGCTGCACGCCCGGACCTTCTTTGGCAGTTGTCGTGCGCCCCGGGAGCTCCAGGCCTCCATCCACGAGCCGCCGCGGGTCGTGACGACGCCCCTGATCGTCCTCGCTGGTCTCTCCGTGGTGGGCGGATTCATCGGATTGCCCCAGGTCTGGGGCGACCTTTTCGGCGTCCCCAACTCGAACAGCCTGGCCAACTTCCTCCACCCCGTGGTCCACGAAGAGCTCCATCACGTCTCACACG
>CAZTOE010000314.1:0-4880 GCA_964615045.1 uncultured Spirochaetales bacterium | reverse complement strand
AGTCCAACGTCGAGCTTCTGCGCCAGCGCGGCGTATCCTTCGTTGGTCCCGAGGCGGGGGAGCTGGCCTGTGGCTGGGAGGGCGAGGGGCGGATGAGCGAGCCGGCCGCGATCGCCGCCGCGGTCGAGCGGCTTCTGGCCCCGCAGAGCTTGCGCGGTGAACGGGTCCTGATCACGGCAGGGGGCACGCGCGAACCCCTCGATCCGGTGCGCGCCATCACGAATCGCTCGTCGGGAAAGATGGGTTACGCCGTCGCGGGTGAAGCCGCGCGCCGAGGGGCGGAAGTGGTGTTGATCTCGGGACCCACTGCGTTGCCGATACCCGCCGGGGTGGCACGGGTCGACGTCGAGACCGCGCTCGAAATGCGCGATGCCGTCCGAGCCGCATTGGCGCGAACGACGGTGTTCATCGCGGCCGCCGCCGTCGGAGACTTCCGGCCCGCCCGCCGAGCGCCCCACAAGCTGAAGAAGGACGAGATGGGCGAAGGTCCCATCTCGCTCGAGCTGGTACGCAACCCCGACATCCTCGCCGAGGTGGCCGCGGACTCGGCGCCGCGCGTGGTGGTGGGTTTCGCGGCCGAAAGCCGCGAGCTGGTCGCCGCGGCGCGCCGCAAACTCGCCGCGAAGGGATGCGACTTGATCGTGGCCAACGACATCAGCCGGTCCGGGGCGGGATTCGAAGGCGACACCAACGCGGTCACCTTCGTGTGGCCCGGAGGCGAGGTCGAGGATCTGCCCCTCTGCTCCAAACGCGAAGTCGCGGGTGTTCTCCTGGATCGCATCGAGAAACTCCGGGGGAACCGCGCTTGAGCACCGCAGCGCGTTCCGCGCTGATCGCTCTTGCCCTCTCCGGGTCCTTTGCGGGGGCTCCCGCGCCGGCGCAGGCGGCCGGTCAGGTGGTGGTGATCCAGGTCGAGGGCACGATCAATCCGGCCTCGTCCGATTACATCCAGCGCGGGATCGCCCTCGCGGCCGAAGAGGGGGCGGCAGCGCTCCTCCTCGAGCTCGATACCCCGGGCGGCCTGGTGGCCGCCACCAAGGATATCATCCGGGCGATTTTGAACGCGGACGTTCCCGTCGTGGTCTACGTCGCACCGCAGGGTGCGTGGGCCGGTTCGGCGGGCACGTTTATTACGCTCGCTGGCCACGTGGCCGCCATGGCGCCGGGCACGAGCATCGGCGCTGCTCACCCGGTCGGAATCGGCGGGGGTGACAAGCGCGATGAGGGCGACGGGGAAGGCACCAAAGGACGCGACGTTGCGGGCGAGAAAGCCGAGAACCTGTTGGCGGCCTACATCGAATCGATTGCCAAACAGCGCGAGCGCAACGTGGAGTGGGCCATCAAGGCCGTGCGAGAGTCGGTTGCGGTAACCGCCGATCGGGCACTCGAACTCGGTGTAATCGATCTGATCGCTCCCAACCGGCGGGCGTTATTCGAGCAGCTCGAGGGCCGCCGCGTCCAGACCAACGTCGGCGAAGTGACCCTGGCCGTGCGCGACGCGCCGGTGCAGTTGGTGGTGATGACCCCGTTCCAGCGTTTTATGCACGTGCTGGCGAGCCCCGATGTGGCCGTGCTTTTGATGATGGCGGGACTCCTGGGGCTCTACGTCGAGTTCACCAACCCGGGGATTGTGCTTCCGGGCGTGATCGGCGCGGCCTGCCTGATCCTCGGCCTGATCGCACTTCAGATCCTGCCCTTTTCCTGGCTGGGTCTCATCCTCTTCTTTCTTGGACTCGGTCTGCTCGTGGCTGAGGTGTTTGTCGCGTCTTTCGGGGTCCTTTTCGCCGCCGGGATCATCTGTCTTCTCCTCGGCGGGACCATGATCTTCGACGTGCCCCAGGTGAGCGACCTGCAGGTCTCGTTCTGGTCGGTCCTGGTGCCCGCAGTCGGGGGTTTCGCACTGTTCGCAGCTATCGTCGTGTTCGGTGTGGCGCGCAGTATGGGCCGCAGACAGACGGCGGGGGTCGAAGAGCTCATGGGGATGCAAGGCCGCGCCGAGACGGCCATCGCCGCGGGTGGCACCGGCACGGTGTTCATCCACGGGGAATACTGGACGGCCCAGACCGAGCTGGCGGTCGATGCCGGAGATCCGGTCGAGGTGACTCAAGTGGAGGGCTTGCAGCTGCGCGTTCGGCCGCGAGCGAGGGGGTGAGATGCCGATTCCGATAATTGCCGTCGTGATCCCGTTGGTGCTGTTCTTCTTGGGGATTCGCATCCTCAACGAATACGAGCGCGGGGTGGTGTTTCGGCTGGGTCGCTACACGGGCGTCAAGAGCGCCGGGTTTCGCTGGATCATCCCCTTCGTCGACCGCATGGTGAAAATCAGCCTGCGCGAGATCGTGATGGATGTGCCCGCCCAGGAGGTGATCACCCGGGACAACGTCTCGGTGAAGGTGAACGCCGTGCTCTACTTCCGCGTGCTCCATCCCGAGAAATCGGTGATCCAGGTCGAGAACTATCTCTACGGGACCTCCCAGCTGGCGCAGACGACACTTCGCAGTGTCTGCGGACAGGCGGAATTGGACGAGCTGCTCGCCGAACGCGACACGATCAACCGCAAGCTCCAAGAGATCATCGATCTGCAGACCGAGCCCTGGGGGGTCAAGGTGCGGGCCGTCGAAGTGAAGCAGATCGACCTGCCGCAGGAGATGCAGAGCGCGATGGCGCGCCAGGCCCAGGCGGAACGCGACAAGCGCTCGAAGATTATCCACGCAGAGGGTGAGTTCCAAGCTTCCCAACGACTCGCGGAGGCGGCCGGCGTACTTTCGACACAACCGTCGGCGATGCAGCTGCGCTACCTACAAACCTTGAGCGAGCTGTCCACCGAACGGGGCAGCACGCTGATTTTCCCCGTGCCCCTCGATCTGCTGCGCCCCTTCTATGAGCGGGCGAACCCGAGCACCAAGGAGAGCGGCGACTCCTGATGGCCGAGGCGCGCGCCTCTGAGCAGCGCCCAGCCCGCCGGCACGGCTTCGCGAAACTCCTCGCGTTTTGCCTCCTGCTGGCAGCGGCGGTGGGAGGCTGGGTCTACGCATTGGGCCGCTATTCGCTCGCACCCGGGGAGATCGCCCTGGTGAGCCGGATGGGCCGACAGGTCGCGGTGGTGAGCGAGCCGGGCGAACACTTGCGCTGGCCCACGCCGCTCGGTCGACACCAGGTGGTGCCCAGGAGTGGGGAGCGGGTGCTGCGGTTTGGCGTATCGCAGGAAGGAGAGGAGTTTGGTGGCGTCGCGCCGACGGTAATGACTCGCGACGAGTACGTGGTGCAGCTTCCTTTCGTTCTCCGCTACCGCGTCGACGACCCTGTGGCCCATCACTACGCCATAGCGGAACCCGAACTACTGCTGAAAGGTGTTGCGCAGGCCGCGCTGCGGCGTGCCGCTGCGCGCCGGGATCTCGCCGAGCTCCGTCAGGGTCTCACCGCCGAGCTGGCGAACGATGCTCGTTCCCGGACGCAACGGATTCTCGACGCGTGTGGAGCGGGAATCGGGCTGGTGGGGCTGGAGGTGGAGGCCCCAGAGCCCCCGGCCGAGGCGCGTTCGGCCTTCGACGCTGCAACTGCGGCGGCCCGGCGGCGCGATCGCGCGGTAGCCGAGGCGACCCGCTACCGCTCGGAGGTGATCGCGTCGGCCGAGGCGGACGCGTTTCGCATGCGAGAGGAGGCGCAGGCGGATTTCGACGCACGCGTGTACAAAGCCACGGGGGAGGCAGAGGGGTTTCGTGCTCTGGCGGCGGAGTACGTGCGGCAACCCGCACTGGTCCGCACGCGGCTTTTTCTCGAGACCATGGAGCAGGTGTTGCCCGCGGCGCAGGTGATCGTGGCGCAGCCCGGTGTCACGCTTCCGCCCCGGATTGCCCCACCGGTTTCGCCGCCGCCTCCCGAAGCGCCGCCTACCGCTGGGCCGGTCGGGAGCGTAGCGCCGTGATCCGGCTCCTGATCTGCGTGCTCGCCGGGATCGCGTTGGCAGCCGGCCTCGTCGCCCTCGGCGAGCGCGGCTGGGGCCCCGTCGTGGTCACCCACGAAGGAGAACAACATCGCGTCACGGGGCCGGGAGAACGCCGCGTTGTCTACGCGGTGCCCGGTCTCGGTTGGCGAGTGCCGCTTCTCTCCGACAACGTGAGGATCGATACGCGCTGGCAATTTCACGACAGCCGAGCCTCGTTGTTCGAGACCAGTGACGGCGAGCGACCAGAGATCGGCTGCTTCGCAATCTGGCGCTTTCGGGATGCGGCCTCTGCGATCGATCCGGCAGACGCTGGAGCTCGGGTCGAAGCCGCGCTGCGGGAGACACTGCGCTCGCTCGCGCTCGACCGAACCCTCGAAGAGCTACTCGCGAGCGATCGGGTCGAAGTGGAGACGACGCTCGAAGAACATGTCCGCGAAATACTCGTGTCGGCGGGTATGGAGGTGCGTGCCGCGGGCATTCAAGAGGTCGAGCTATCTGGAGCCGTCCGAGCAATGGTGGCACGGCAGGCGGAGCAGGCGCGGAGCCTCGAGCGGGAGGCGGATCAGGAGCCGGCTCGCATGCGCGCCGAGGCCGATGGCGAAGCGCGCCGCCTTCGCGCCGCAGCGGCCCGGGATGCCGAGATTCGGCGCGGCCAGGGCGAGGCGGAGGCGGCCCGTATCTACGCCGAGGCCCATGCGGTGGCGCCTGACTTCTACGCCTTTCAACGTCACCTCGAGGCCTACCGAAAGACGATCGGCGCGAACACCACGCTCGTTTTGTCACCCGATAGCGATTTCTTCCGCCTGCTTCAGGAGGGCGGTACCCCGCGGCAGTGACCTCCTGCTCGGCTTGAACTCCGCCCCTTCGCTTGCCTGGGTGAACTCCGCTCGGGCGTTGCCCTCGCTGCGCGCTTCGCTTGCCTGGGTAAACTCCG
>CAZTOE010000313.1:0-4894 GCA_964615045.1 uncultured Spirochaetales bacterium | reverse complement strand
CGGGCCTCGACGAGATCCTGGAGGGGATGCGCTGGCTGTCCCAAAACGCGTCCCCGTTTCTGCGCTACGTGAGAGAATTTCCCGAACAGCCGCCCAGCGACGTGGAGACCTTTCTCTACTGGTCGGTCGCGGAGTACGGCTACCGTCCTATCACGAGCCTGAATCAGGCCTTTCTGTATCGCGCGGATGCGGAACGCAACGAGCCGATCCTGATCGCACAGAAACAGCTCTACGCCAGCCACTACTTTCGCGCCCGCTTCGAAGTCAGCTTGCTCTTGGACGACAGCCGGGGCGATCGCCCCGCGACCCTGCTGATCTACCTCGACCATTCCCTGTTTGATGACGACCTGGGTTGGGCACAGCGGAAGTTGCTCGCGCGCGGGGTGAGGAACGAGCTCGTCGAACGGCTCACCCGGCGCCGGGATCGCCTCGAGCGAGGTTCTTGAACCACCGCGGCGCGCCGCGAGGCCACGACCCGCTCGGGCGGCCTGCGGTAAGATGAGCCGAAATCCAACCGGAGCCCGCCGTGTACGAACAAATTCTCTACGAGGTTTCCGATCCCGTCGCGACGATCACGCTCAATCGGCCCGACCGGTTGAACGCATGGACCGGCCGCATGGGCCACGAAATTCGCCACGCCGTGGCCCAGGCCGAGGCCGACACCAGCGTCGTAGGGATCGTGATCACGGGTGCGGGTCGGGGCTTTTGCGCCGGCGCCGACATGGAGTCGCTGAAGAGCCTCTCCGAGGGCGGCGCGGTATCCGAGGCGGCCGGGGCGCTCGCCGGTGCCGAAGCGGGCGATCCCGAGCTCACCGACTATCGCGGCCAACACAGCTATCTGTTCTCGGTGCGCAAACCGGTGATCGCCGCGATCAATGGGCCCTGCGCGGGGATGGGGATGCCCTTCGCGCTTTCGTGCGACATGCGGTTCGCGTCGGAGAAGGCGATCTTTACCACCGCCTTTGCCCGGCGCGGGCTGATCGCCGAGTGGGGGCTCTCGTGGTTGCTGCCGCTCGTCGTGGGTCCCTCCCACGCCTTCGACCTGATGCTCTCGGCCCGGCGCGTCGATCCACAGGAGGCCCACAACCTCGGCCTCGTGAACCGCGTGCTGGCCCACGACGAACTCCTGCCCGCGGTGCGCGCCTACATCGAGGACCTCGCTCAAAACTGCTCGCCCACCTCCATGCGGATCATGAAGCGCCAGCTCTATGAGGACCTGACGCTGTCCCTGCCCGAGGCGGAGGAGAAGACGATCCGCCTGATGCACGAGAGCTTGAAGCGACCCGACTTCAAAGAGGGCGTCGCTTCCTTCCTGGAGAAGCGCCCGCCCAAGTTCGATCGCATCTAGCCCGGTCGAACCGAGCGCGGACGCGGGACGCCCCGCACGGGACTGCGCGCCACGGTCCATTGCTCGCAGGGACCCTAGGCGCTTCGGTTCCCGAGCGCGCCGAGCGCGTCGATGCGGGACCGCGCTGCGTCGAGGTCGGCGTAGCGTTCGCCATGGATCAGTCGGTCGGCGCCTACCGCCCCGAAGGCGGCCGCTCGTGCGCGGGCGCGTCCGGGATCGTCCAAGGGGAGAGTGCAGAGGGCGACGATCTCGAGGGGTGGCCGCCCGGTCTCGGCGGCGCGGGTGCGCAGCGTCTCGATCGGCTCGCGGAGCGCTTCGGGGTCGCGCGCCATCGGCATCCATCCTTCGCCCCAACGCAGCGCGCGCTCCAGCGCTCGCGGCGTTCCGCCCCCGATATAAATCGGCGGGCGCTTCGGGCGCGGCCGGAAGAGGAACTCCTGGCCGTGGGCTTCGACCCGGTCGCTCGCGAAGCACTCGCTCAAGAACGCGAGCATCGCGTCGGTGCGTGCACCTCGCTCGCGGCGCGGAACGCCCAGCGCTCGAAACTCCGGCTCCATCCAGCCCGCGCCGATCCCGAGACGCAGCCTTCCCTGCGAGAGTTCCTGCACCGAGGCGATCCACTTCGCCGTCGGCAGCGGGGGGCGATAGGGCAAAATGAGCACCGCGGTGCCGAGGCCGATCCGCTCGGTGCGGGCGGCGAGAAACGCCAGCGTGGCGAGCGGGTCGAGGTAGCGGCCCTGCGACCCCTCGGCATCGTCGGGGGGGATCGCGATGTGATCGACGACCCACAGGTCATCGAGGCCGGCCGCCTCCGCAGCCTCGGCCACCCCGACCAGCGTTTCTGCGTCTGCCTGCGGCCCCATGTTGCGAGCGAGGAATCCGAGCTTCGGGATCGGCCCTCTCATGCGGCTTACTCTCCCACGAGCTCTTTGGCGGCCTCGGCGGAACGGTCGAGGCTCGAGACAGCACGGGCCAAGTTCTCGCTGAGGATCCGCACGCGCCGCAGGATCCGGCCGCTCCCCCGTTCGATCGTTTCGGCCGTGGTCCTGATCTCGTCGAGCCCCTCGATCTGCTTCTCGACCTGGCGCACGGCACGGTCGAGGGCCGCGATGTCGAGGCGATCGTCGGCACGTGCCCGGGCGCGCAGACACGAGGCGCGGGCCAGCGCCAGGGCAGCTTCGAGAAAAACGTCCGCGCGTGCATCCTCGGCATCCCAGATCACCAGGACGCCGCCCGCGAGCGGGTAGAAGCGGCGCGCGCCCTCGGGGGCGGCCCTCGCGGAGAGCACGGCGATGCCAAACTCAGCATCGCGGTTCTTGCGCGCCGTTTCGAGCTCCTCCTGGGCCTGGGCCGGCCCGTAGCCCGCCTTCTCTTTGGCTTCAATCACGATTCGGGCGCCGCTGGCTTTGTGTCCCGTTCCCAACTCGACCACCGCATCGCCGACCTTGCAGTGGCGGATCCGGCCCGGCGTAGTCCCGGTTTCGCGAAGCAGGTCGCCCGCGCCCGCCGCGGCCTGACGAAGCCAGCCGAGCAGCTCGGCCTCGAAGGCGTGGCCATGGGTGGTCGATTGGGATTCAGCCAACCGCTTCGCGCCGAGCGCTGCCATCTCGCTGGCGACGCGGCGCTCCAGCTCGGCGATTTTTTCGGTCTGCCGCTCGGCGATTCGCAGCAACTCGCCCCGCATCCTCGCCAATGCGGAGTCTTCCGAATCGAGGGTGAATTCGTCGGTGATGCGCTGCTGCGCACGCTCCACTCGTTGCACCAAACGGCTCAGCGCCGAGTCGCCCTCATCGAGCGAAAATTCGCGGACGACCTCGTCGATGCGACTTTCCATGGCCTCGGCGAGCTTTCCATGGTGTGAGGTCAGTTCGCCGACCAGCCGCGTCAGGGCACCTTCGCGGTTGTCGAGCGAGAACTCCCCGAGGATGCGCTCGCGCTGGCTTCGCAGCGCTTCCTCGAGCGCCTGATGGATCTGGGGCAGCAGTCCGTCGGTGTTCTGTGGATCGAGGCTTCTCATCACCGGACTTTCGGGCCCGAGGTGGGCGCCCAGGGTTCGCGCAAGCGCGGAATCGTTTCCCTCCACCTGGCTGCGCATCACGCGGGCGAGCTCGCCGTCCTCGTCGGTCAGCGCCTGGACGCGCTCGGCAAAGCGCCCGCTCTTGGGGTCAAAGTACTCGCGCAGCGCGGAACCCAACGAGAGCTGCAGCGCATCACGGTGCTGGACGAGATTCTTCTCCAGCGCCTGGAGCATCGCGTCGACTTCGCGGCGCACCGTCTCGCCATCGACTTGGCCGCGCGCCGTCCGCAGCGAAAGCAAACCAACGCGCAGGGCGGTGACCGCGTACTGCTCGCGCTCGCGCGGCGAGGCGATCGCGGTGAGCTCCTCGACCACCTCGGGGTCGCGCAGCTGCAACGTCAGTTCCAGGACCCCGAGCTTCTCGGCGCCGCGCGGGTCGGGTGCGTCGCGGCGGGGTCCCCGTTGGGCAGCCTCAAAGGCTTCGAACGCAGCTTCACTCATGGCTCGCTCCCGACGTGTGGGTTCGATTCTGCGCAGCCTCGGCGTTGGCTGCGACAGATCCGGTCACGGTCGCCTGGTAACGAGCTCGGGGTTTGGAGGACCCGGTGTCAGCCACGCGAGCTTATCGCCTGGTCCGCGCTGTCGCACCCGGGTGCGCCGGCGTGGCGCTGGGGTATACCCGGCGTTGAGCCCGGCCCGGAGGCGCCGTGTTTCCGATCCGCGACGACAATCCGACCCTCGGCACCTCCTTTGTGACCCTTGCGATCATCGCGCTCAACCTGGCGGTCTGGGCACTGGTTCAGGGTCTGGGGAGCGAGCCGGCGCTGAGCCGCTCGGTCTGTCATTTCGGCGCCATTCCGGGTGAGCTGCTCGGTACCGTCGCGGGCGGTACCGAGGTGCCCCTCGGCCCGCATGCTCGTTGCGTCATCCAATCCTCGCCCAGTTACTGGACGCCGCTCAGCTCCATGTTCATGCACGGGGGCTGGTTTCACGTTCTTGGCAACATGTGGTTCCTGTACGTCTTCGGCGACAACGTCGAGGACGCGATGGGAAGTGTGCGCTTTGTGTTTTTCTATCTGTTGTGCGGGCTGGCTGCTGCCGCAGCCCAGATTGTTTCGAATCCCGACAGCGCGGTTCCGATGGTGGGTGCATCGGGAGCGATCGGGGGCGTGATGGGTGCCTACGCGGTTCTCTACCCGCACGCCCGCGTACACTTGCTCATTGTCCTGGGCTTCTACATCGATCGCATCGCGGTACCGGCGGTCTTGATGTTGGGCTATTGGCTCGTGCTCCAGATGGTGGGGGGCTGCGTCGACCGCGGTGAGGGAGGCGTAGCTTTTTGGGCCCACACTGGAGGATTCGTTGCCGGAATCGTATCGGTATACATGTTTCGGGACCCGGTCCGTCTGGCGGCTCATCGCAGGGCTCACCAGCGGACGACGTACCGCTAAACTCGCCGCCCCTGAGGCCGACACAAACCGAATGAGTCGCATCTACGACGCGCTGAAGCGCGCCGAGCAATTGCGGAA
>CAZTOE010000312.1:0-4914 GCA_964615045.1 uncultured Spirochaetales bacterium | reverse complement strand
CTCGCGGTCGGGGATGTGATTCTCGGGATTCTGAAACATGAGCGAGACGCCGACCTTCATGACCTCGGACCTCCTTGTTTGCATTTCGCCCGAGTATACGCCGCACCAGACGCCCGTGCCCAGCCGCCGCAGGCCGATCAGGAGAACGCGGGAATCACCTCGCGCGCCATCAGCTCCACGTGCTCGTCACACCAGCTGGGGGGTAGGCCCGGCGGCACCGTCCATCCGTAGTAGCGGCTGATCGAGTGGGCGCGGCGATACTCCTCGATGGCGTCTAGAGCTTGCTCGGGGGTCACGATCAAAATTCCCTGTCCCTCGAGATCGGCCCGCGACTTTGCGGTGCGCGCGACCGCCATCCCGGCCTCGGCAAACCACTCGGCGTAACGATTAATCTGGTAGAGAAAGTGGGCTTCGGCCTCACGCCACCGGCGTTCCGGATCGCGCGCCACCAGCAGCCAAGAGAGACCGGCGGCAACCTCGTGGGCGTCGGGATCCTTTCCGAGCGCCGTCAGCTCATCGCGGTACAGTCGCACGAGATCGGGAACGCGCGAGATCGCGATGTAGGCGTCGCCCAGGCGAGCGGCGCGACGGATCGCCGGCACCGAGAATCCACCCATCCAGAGCTTCATCGAGCGCTGGACAGGACGCGGCCGCAGTTCGACTTCGCGGTAGTTGTAGTAGCCCGAGGAACTCACCCGCTCGCCCGCGAAGAGGCGCCGCAGCAACGGAACCGCCTCGTCCATACGCGCTGCGCGTTCGCGGCGCGGGATCCCGAAGCCCTCGAACTCCCCAACGCGGTAGCCCACTCCCAGGCCGAGCTGGAAGCGGCCTCCGGAGGCGACGTCCACGGTGGCCGCGTCCTCGGCCACGCGCAGTGGATCGTGAAGCGGGAGCAGGAGGACGCTCGTCCCGATCTCGACGCGCCGGGTCCGCGCGGCGACGGCCGCGGCGAGGGGCAGCATTGAGGGCGTGTAGTCGTCGTCGATGAAGTGGTGCTCGGAGAGCCACACGTCGTGCCAGCCGAGTGCCTCAGCGCGTTCGATCTGGCAGAAGATCGCCTCGTAGAGCTGGGCGGGATCCTGCCGCCAGGCATGCGGGTTGCGGAAGTCGTACCAAAGGCCAAAGCGAAGCGACGGTGCCGCCACCACGGGTTCCCCCTCTCGCTGATGCTACTCGACTTCGTCTCAAACGGAGCTCCGCCCGCACGGAGCGGCGCGGTATCATTTCGGCCAGGAGGACCGCGTATGCCCGTGATGACCCGCGCCGAGCGCGACGAGTTCCTGGACCGCCCCGGCATCTTGATGCGCATCGCCACGGTGAGCCCCGAAGGCAAACCGTTGTGCGTACCCATCTGGTACCTGCGCGACGGAGACCGGATCCTCTTTACACCTCGCCGGATGTCGGTCTGGCTCGCTCACATCCGCCACAAACCCAACGTGTGCCTGTGCATCGACGATCAGGGGTTTCCCTACCCGAAGGTGGTCGTGGAGGCCGAAGCATCGATCGTTTACGACCTGGGCCTAGACGAAGAATGGCGCGACACCTATCGCCGGATCGCGTGCCGCTACGTGCCCCCCGATGACGCCGAAGCCTACATTGAAGAAACCATCGACCAGGCCCGGGCCCTGTGCGCCGTGTCGCTCCGGCCCGAGGACGGCGCCCAGGTGCGGACGTGGCGCATGCCCGTCGCGGGTGAGTCCTACAAAGGCATTTGGGCAGACCGTTACTACAGCCCCGATGCCAAGATCCGCGCCCACGAAGCGCGGGGATCGCTCCCGAACGTCATCGCGCCCGAGAAGTAGCTCGGAGCCTACTCCTTGTGGTGCGCTTCGACCTCGAGCCAGATCTCGACCTCGTCACCGAGGCTGGGGATCATGCCGGTCATCCCGAAATCTGATCGATTGATCTGCGTGCGGCCTGAAAAGCCCGCAACCATCACACCTGCCATCTGCGGGCTCGGATGCGGCCCAACGCGGTTGAAGGTCATATCGAGGGTCACCGGCTTTGTCACCCCGAGCATCGTCAGGTTCCCCTGCACCCGGGCGGTCTTCTCGCCAGTCGGTTCGACCTTGGTGCTCTCGAACGTGATGGTGGGAAACTCGGCGGTATTGAAGAAATCCGGTGAGCGCAGGTGCGCGTCGCGCTTTTCGTGATCTGTGTCCACGCTGTCGGTCTGGATGGTGATCGAGACGGCGCCCTGCGCGAGCGCCGCCGGATCGAGCCGCACGCTCCCGTCGAAGGTCTCGAACTGTCCCACCATGCGCGAGAAGCCGAGGTGGTCCACAAGAAAGATGACATTGGTGTGAACAGGATCGAACTGATAGGTCTTCAGTTCGGCTTTGGCCGGCGCCCCCGCGGCGAACCAGAATCCGACGAGCGCGGCGAATCCAAAGTTTCGAATCCTCATTGCAATCTCCTTCCTATGTGTGGCACCGGGATACCCGCTCGCGGGTTCCCTTCAGGAACTCTGGGAACTTTGCAGCTGGGCGACCCCGAGGGCTGCCCCGCTCACGATGGCGCCCGCCGCCAGCAGCAGCAGCGGGTAGGTGAGCCGGGCCAGCCGCGTGGACTGCGCAGGCGGCGGGAGCAGCGCGCTCGCCCAGGGCGCCAGGGCGAGCAGTGCGAGGGCGAGACGGCTCGCCTGGGGGATGAACCACACCCCTATCAGGGCGAGCGCGAGTAGCGCACCGCCGCCCGCAAAGGCAGCCCCGGCCCCGGCCGGGAAAAAGCCTCCCCCGCGAAGCCCGTGCAGGTACACCACCAACGCGGCGCCGCCGCTGGCCGCCGCGAGCGCCGCAGCAAAGAGCGAGACCGAGGCCGACGCTCCAAATAGCGCGACCCCGGAACAGCCCGCGGCCGTCGGTAGAAGCGCGGCAAGAACCCCTGCGGCGCCCTGCGCTCGACCTGCCGCCTCCAGCCGGAACAACACGCCCGCGGAGGCCATCAACCAAACGAGGCCCGCCAGAGCGAATCCCACATCGGCACCCCCGAGCCAGCGCCGCCACCCGATCCACAGCAGGGCCGCCGCCGTCCACCCGACGATACCGAGCCATCGGGCGAGAGCTCCCGCCCGCACCGCCTCGAGTGCCAGGCCCAGCGTGCCCGCAGCCCCGGCGAGGTAGACGGCCTTGTGTTTGCCCTGGACGGGAGGGAACTGCGGCACGCCCTCGAGGAGACACCACGCGACCAGGGGCGCAGCGCACAGGGAAAATCCGAGGACCAGCGAGCGGCCCCGCGCCGGCAACACTGCGGCGCTCGCGACCGCCACCAGAGCGATGGTCAGGGGGACTCCGATAGCCTGTACGACAGGGTCGTCCATCTAACCTCAGAACAGCTGGGGGGCGGATCTTCTGGGATCTCCTGCCGACGTGCAAGGACGGCAAATCAGAGCCGTCGGCCGACCCGGTCCGCCGAAGCCCGACCGGGTTGGCCCACCCCCCGACGGACCGATTGCCCGACCGGGAGGTTGGCGGACGGGCCGTAGGTCCATCGGGTCTCTGGCCCCGTTTTGGGATGCGGGATATGGGGGAGGAGCTTCGCGCTCAGGGGCGGTCTTGGATGCGGAGTCGCTCCATCTTGCTGTAGAGGGTGCGCCGGCCGATCCCGAGACGACGCGCGGCCTCGGATCGGTTTCCGCGGCATTCACGTAGCGCGCGGAGAATTCGCCACCGCTCCGCCACGTCAAGCCAATCGCGCAAGCTCACGGCGTCCCCGATTCCGCCTCGCTTCAACCGATCGTAGGCTTCTGCCAAAAGGCCCTCGGCACCATCGTGATGCCGATCCACCCGCCACTCTCCCAGCCCGGACAGGGCGAGGCCGGGCTCACCTCCCGAAGACATTTCAATCGCCATCACCTGTTTAGATTGCAAGGTCCGTTCCGGCGCGATCCAAGCGCCACCAGCCACGCGCGGGCGAGAGCTTCTTGGCTCTGCACCAGCATTGGGCAGCCGGCTGCCCAGTCCGCGTGCAAACGGGAGACCTCGAAGCCCTCGCCGACGGAGGCACCGGATTCTGCCGGACACGGAACGTCATGGGTGTGAGGACGGTTTCGGGTGTGTATGCTGCGGCGCTCGGTCCCGGTTTCCGACCCCGTGCCATCAAAGGAGGGCCGATGCGCCTCACGAAACCCCGTATCGAGTTTCCCGCCGAGGTTGCGGAGATCATTGCCCGCTCTGACGGTGTCGGATCGGGCGAGCCGCTCAATATTTTCCGGACCCTCGCCAACCACCCCAAATTGCTCAAGCGTTGGTTGGTGTTCGCGAATCACGTCCTGTTCAAATCGAGCCTCGCGCCCAGGGAGCGCGAACTCGTGATCCTTCGGATCGGCTGGCTGTGCCAAGCCGGCTACGAGTGGGGCCAACACGTCATCATTGGCCGCGAAGCGGGCCTGAGCGACGAAGAAATCCGCCGCATCACGCGAGGCCCGGACGCTCCGGGTTGGAGCCAGCTCGACAAGCTCCTGCTGCGGGCGACCGACGAACTCCACAGCGATGCGTTTGTCAGCGACGCGACGTGGCGCGCTCTCACGCAACACCTCAACACTGAGCAGATGATGGATCTCGTCTTCGCGGTGGGGCAGTACAACCTGGTGTCGATGGCACTCAACACCCTGGGCGTGCAGCTCGAAGCCGGCTCGCCTGGCTTTCCCAGCCGATGAGCGGGCGCCTCGCGGACAAGGTGGCCGTGGTGGTGGGCGCCGGACAGACGCCGGGTGACACGATCGGAAACGGTCGGGCCACCGCGATCCTCTTCGCCCGCGAGGGGGCACAGGTGGTGGCGGTCGACCGACGCCTCGACTCCGCCGAGGAGACCGTGAAGCTGATCGAGGCCGAGGGCGGGCGTGCCCAGGCCTTCGAGGCCGACGCCACCCGCGAGGCCGACTGCCGCGCCCTGGTCGCGGGCTGCGTCGAGAGC
>CAZTOE010000311.1:0-4939 GCA_964615045.1 uncultured Spirochaetales bacterium | reverse complement strand
CTTGGGCTTCTCCATCTGGCCGAGAAACTGTCGGGCGTACGCGGAGAGTGATTCGACGTATCGCCGCTGCCCCTCGGCGTAGAGCGTGTCAAAGGCCAGCGACGATTTGCCCGACCCCGAGACTCCGGTCAGGACGACGAGTTTCTTTTTCGGGATGCGGACGTCGACTGAGCGCAGGTTGTGCTCGCGCGCGCCCTGAATGCGGATGTGGTCGAGTTCCATGGAGAGGGCGAAGATAACCGAGGGGTAGATTCCGGGCCGCCTTGACGGACCCCGGGGCCGCCACCCACAATCGGGTTGTCGGTAGCCAGGGGAGTGCGATGCAGTACGAACAGATCGAGCACGAGCGCCGAGACGGCGTTTTGCTCCTGACCCTCAACCGTCCCGAGCGGCTCAACGCCTGGACCCCGCGGATGTCGGCGGAGCTCGCTCACGCGATTTCGGGGGCAAACGATGACGCGGGCATCGGGGCTATCGTCGTGACCGGTGCGGGACGGGGCTTTTGCGCCGGTGCCGACATCGAAGCCACCTTTCACGCCCGCCTCGAGAACGAGCGCGACCGCGACGGCACGTCCGACGATCTCGACTGGGTGGCGCTGGTGCGCGAAGCCAAGCCGCTTATCGCGGCGATCAACGGGGCGGCAGTGGGCGTGGGGATCACCATGGTGCTCCCCTTCGACGTCCTGATCGCGTCTGAACGGGCCCGCTTGGGGATGTTCTTTGTGAAGATGGGGCTGGTGCCCGAGCTCGCGAGCTCCCATTACCTGGTGCAGCGCATGGGCTTTGGTCGCGCGAGCGAGGCTTGCCTCTCGGGGCGTCTCTACAGCGCGCAGGAGGCCTTTGACAACCATCTCGTCGATCGGCTCGTCACCGCGGACGAGCTCCTCCCGTCCGCCCTGGCGCTCGCGCAGCAGATCGCGGAGAACCCTCGACCCCAGCTGCGCATGGTGAAGCGACTGCTCAGCCAGAACGGGTGCGAGACCGATCTCTCGTTGGTTCAGGAGCGGGAGATGACGTTGCTCCGGGAATGCTATCAATCGCCCGAGCACAAAGAGGCGGTGCAGGCGTTTCTCGAGAAGCGGACACCGAAGTTTTCGTGACCGAGCGCGGCGCGAACCCGTTGGAGAGGATTCCGAAGGCCCTTCCCGAGCAGGGCGGTGAGCCGGTGTTCGAGGCGCCCTGGGAAGGGCGCGCCTTTGCGCTCGTGATGTCGCTCCACGGGCAAGGCCTGTTCAGCTGGGAGGAGTTCCAGGGACTGCTCGTCGAGGAGATTCGGGCGTGGGAGACGGCCCATCCGAGTGGCGCGGAGTACTCTTATTACCGGCTCTGGCTTCAGGCCCTCGAGCGGCTGCTCCGGGCTCGCGCGCTTTGCGATACCGACGATCTCGACCGCCGTGTGGAGGAGCTCGGGCGCCAGAATCCCGGCCACGACCACGTTGCGAAGCGCGATCCGATTGTGGTGTCTCGCGGTCGAAGCCGGGGCTAGAGCGAGAAGGCGGCAGCGCGCTCTTTGATGTAGCGGCGAACCGCGTCGTAGACCTGGGTCTCCATGTCGACAAAGCGCACGCCCATGCCGATTGGGGCATTGGGGCGGCGCAGATTGCCCGGAACATTGTTCCAAATCACCTCGGCGTCGATGATCGCCTCACCCCAGGGCAGTGCAATGCGCACCTCCACCAAACCTCCGCGCAGGGTGGGCCGCGGCGTGATCAGATACGCCCCGTGCAGGGACAGGTTGTAGACGATGGCGGGCTTCTCTCCGGTTTTCCCCACCACCTGAGCCACCATGTTGGTGGGTACACGCTGGGCCGAGCGGGCCTTCCCCATCTGACCCTGGTAGTGCGCGAGGTTGATCACGAAGCGGAGCTCTTCGTCGGTGTACGGCTCCCAGAGCGCAAAACCGACGCCGGCGCAACGCAGCGTGTCGCGCTCGTCGGCGCCCGGGCGCTTGCCGACGGCGATGAACTCCAGGTTCTCCGCGCGGAACCCTTCGGCCAGCTGGGCGAGTTCGCGGACGGGTGCGTGGAGACCGTGGCTCTCGGTGAGGATCAAGCACTGTACCGGGGTCGCCGCCTTAGCGTCGGCGCGGATCGCCTCGGCCACGCTCGAAACCGGTACACCCCGGTAGTTCAATACCAGGACGCGCGCCGCCAGCGACTCGGCGCGGTCAGATCCCCCAAGAATCAGGACGACGTCTCGCCGCATCGCACCGCTTTTCGGAGGATCGCGGGCTTCGCTTGATGCTGCGGTGGAACGGTTGCGTCAGCTCTGCGCGCGGGCTGCGTGGCGCTCGAGGATCGAGGCGACGCAGCCGGTGAGGCGGACCGCCGTGGGAACGTGCAAGAACTCGTTCGGCCCGTGGGCATTGGATTCCGGGCCCAACACCCCCGTGATGACGAACTGCGCTGCGGGGAAGCGTTCCCCCAGCATGGCCATGAAGGGGATCGTGCCCCCTTCGCCCATCAACACCGGCTCGCGGCCAAACCACGTGCGGGAGCTCTCGTCAAGGGCGACCTCCAGCCAGGGTGCCAGGCTGGGCGCGTTCCATCCCGCCGCCCCCCATTCGGCTTCATAGCGAGCCGACGCGCCGTGGGGCGGATCGGCCTCGAGCACCTCGCGCAGCCGGCGGTTGGCGGCTCCGGGATCCACGGTGGGCGGCAGCCGCAACGAGAGCTTGAAGGCGGTCGCAGGTCGCAGGACGTTGCCCGCATCGCGGAGCGCCGGCAGGCCCTCGGCGCCGATCACTTCCAGATAGGGACGCCAGGTGCGGTTCAGCACCAGCTCGTGCACGTCGTGGGTGACGGGACCCGCACCCGGCGCGAACGGGAACCGCGCGTGGGCCCCCTCTCCGAGGACCTGCGCCGCGATCGCAGCCTGAGCCACGCGTTCCGGAGGAATCTGGGCCTGCAGCTCGGGGAGTCTGATGGCCCCCGAGGCTTCGTCCTCGATGCGCGAGAGGAGGTTGCGGGCGACGCGGAAACTCGAAGGCACCACGCCGCTCGCGTCGCCCGAGTGCACCCCCTCGCGCAACACTTCGACCCGCAACACGCCCCCGGCGAGGCCTCGCAGCGACGTGGTACACCACAGCTGCTCGTAGTTCCCGCAGCCCGAATCGAGGCAGATCACCAGACTTGGCGCTCCGATGCGCGGCGCCAGGTGGTTGATGTACGCCGGCAGGTCGTAGCTGCCGCTTTCCTCGCAGGCCTCGATCAGGATTCCGCAGGAGGCGTGAGGGATCGATTGTTCCTGCAGTAGGCGCAGCGCCGTGAGCGACGCGAAGACGGCGTAGCCATCGTCGGCACCGCCGCGCCCATAGAGGCGGTCGCCTCGTCGCGTCGGCGTCCACGGCGCCAGCCCGTCGCCCCATCCCGTCATCTCGGGTTGTTTGTCGAGGTGCCCGTACAGCAGCACCCGATCCGGGCCGCTTCCGGGAACCTCGAGCCATAGGAGCGGCGTGCGGCCGGGCAGCCGAACCACTTCGATCGCGAGACCCTTGAGGTCCTGGGAGTGGCACCAGTCTTCGACCAGGCTCACCGCGCGGTCGATTTCGCCTCGCCCCGCCCACTCGGCGTCGAACGCCGGCGATTTGCAGGGAATTGCGACATAGTCGGTCAGAACCGGGAGGATCTCTTCCTCCCAGATGGACTCGATGTGGCCGAGTTCGATGCGATTGGCCTCGCCACGGCTGGCTTTGGTGGAATCCGGAAAACGCGTGTCGTTCATGGCCGGGATCCTAGCGGGTGGGAGACGCTGCGATGTCTGAGGCGATGCCGATCTGTCTGGTCGCTGGCGCCGGGCCCGGAACGGGTGCGGCAGTGGCGCGCCGCTTTGCGCTGGGGGGGTACCGCGTCGCCCTCGTCGCCCGCAATGCCGAGCGGTTGGCCGCGCTCGAAGCCGGCATCCCCGCAAGTCGCTCCTTCGTGGCTGATCTCTCGGACCACGAGCAGGCGAGAGACGTCGGCGAACGGGTCCAGAGGGATCTCGGTCCGGTGGATGTCCTGGTGCACAACGCGCCCTATGGCGTCTTTGGAGAGTTCCATGAGGTCCCGCCCGAGCGCTTCGAGCGGGCGTTTCGCACCAATGCGGTCTCGCTCCTGATCCTGGCACAGGCGGTCACTCCGGCGATGATCGAGCGCGGCCGGGGGGCCGTCATCGTGACCGGCAATACGTCAGCACGCCGTGGCAAGGTGAATTTCGCCGGCTTCGCCCCCACCAAAGCCGCTCAGCGGATCCTGGCCGAATCGATGGCGCGCGCCCTGGGACCGCATGGTGTCCACGTCGCCTACGTGGTGGTCGACGCGGTGATCGACGTCCCGTGGACCCGCGAGGCCTTCGCGGAGCGTCCCGACGAGTTCTTCGCCCAACCCGACGCGATTGCCGAAACGGTCTACTTCCTGGCCCACCAGGAGCGCTCCGGCTGGAGCTTCGAAGTCGATCTCCGACCCTTCGGCGAAGCCTGGTAGCCGACGCCTTAGACCGCGGGCGGGGTGGTCTCGCCGGGCGGCCTCGGTCCGGCGACCGGCAGGTGCGCCACGAAACGGGCTCCGCCCTCGGGACCGGTCTGCACCTCCAACATGCCGCCGTGCTCGCGGACGATGTCGCAGCTGATCGCGAGGCCGAGCCCGGTCCCTTCCGTTGGGCCCTTGGTCGTGAAGAAGGGGTCGAAGATTCGGTCGCGGGCCGCCTCGGGAATCCCCGGGCCGTTGTCGCGAATCTCGACGTGGACGAAGTCGCCTTCGCGTCGGGTCTTCACCCAGATCTGCGCCTTGTCCCGGTCGGCGAGCGCCTGTTTAGCGTTGACCAGAAGGTTGACGAAGACTTGGCTCAGTCGCTGCGCGGAGCCGCGCACGGCGGGAAGGCAGGGCGCAAGGTCGGCCCCCACGGCGACGTGGCGACTCCGGTGCAGGTCCGCCAGACGGATCGACTCAGCAACCACCTC
>CAZTOE010000310.1:0-4992 GCA_964615045.1 uncultured Spirochaetales bacterium | reverse complement strand
CTGGGGAGTAATCATCCGAACCGGACCCCCGTGCTCGACCGGGAGGGGCACTCCTTCGGCCGCATGCGCCAGTAGCACGTCGTCCTTGAACGCCTCCTCGAGGGGCAGATTCGTCGTATAGCCATCCGAGGCGTAGCACACGACGAAGCGCGCTTCGGGCGCCGGCGCCACAACTTCGGCGAGCGTCGCGAAACGGACGCCGCGCCAGCGGATATCCAGTTTCGACCAACCCGTCACGCAGTGAAAATCGCTCTCCTCTTCCACTTGCTCGAGCGCCATGAAATTCTCGAAACGGAATATCCGTGGATTTTCGCAAGCCCCGTATACCCGCAGCTGAAAGCGCTCTCGAGGGATCGTGGGATGCATTCCGAGATCGAGCACCGGCCATTTACCGGGAGCGGTAGGGTTCTGCCCGACCGGCACCCGGGGCATGCCGTGGCGGTTGGGCGGCCCGCTGCCCTGCGGATTCTCATCCGCCGAGCCAGGCGTCGACCGCGAGCGCCCTAGAAAGCGAGCCCGCAAGCGGATGCGCGTCTTGAATAGCCGATCACTCATATCGATCCCCGCTCGGCGGGCCGGCGGGCTTCAGATTACTCCGTCTTCGCGCAGTCGCGCGATGGCCCGGGGCTCAAAGCCCACTTCGCGGAGGATCTCTTCGGAGTGCTCACCGAGCAGCGGCGCCGAGCGGCGGAGTGCAGCCGGTGTTCCCTCGAAGCGCGCCGCGGGACGGGCCTGGCGCATTGGCCCCGCGTGGGGATGGTCGAACTCCGCGATCAGATCGTTGGCGCGAACCTGGGGATGCGCGAGCACCTCGTGACGGGCGAGCACCGGAGCGCACGGTACACCCTCTGCGTCGAGGCGTTCCAACCATTCGTCACGGGAGCGCGTCTTGAGGACCTCGGCAGCCATCACCAGGCGCTCGGCGGCGTGTTTGACGCGACCCGCAGCGGTGTGAAAACGGGGATCGCGAGCCCATTCCGGGCGCTCCACCGCGCGCAGGAAGCCCTCCCATTCAGCGTCCGAAACGGTGCCGGCAGTGAGGTAGCCGTCGGTGGTTTCGAAAATCAAGTCCTGGGCCAGCTCAGTCCGCGCGCCTTCCACGCGATCGCCACGCCAGGTGTAGCCCGCCATCGATTCTGGCCACAGAAAGGCGACCATCGCGTCCAACATCGCGAGACGCACGTGTTGACCACGGCCGGTTCGCTCGCGCGCCAAGAGCGCCGCGGTGATCGCCTGCGCGGCGGTAAGGGCCGTGACCTTGTCGGGCACGATGGCGCGCACCATGCGCGGCCGCCCCGTGTCGCGATCGCGCTGCACATCCGCCAGTCCGGAGAGCGCCTGGATGACGGGATCGTAGACGCGCTTGCCCGCGTAGGGTCCCGATTCTCCGAAACCGGAGATCGAGACGTAAATCAGGTCCGGGCGATGGGCCCGCATCGCGGCCTCTCCTACGCCCATCCGCTCGGCAGTCCCGGGGCGGAAGTTCTGCACGAAGACATCGGCGCTGGCAACCAGTCGGGTGAGCGCTTCGCGGCCCCGGCCATCTTTCAAGTCCAGGCACAGGGAGCGCTTGTTGCGGTTGGCCGTCGCGAAAGTGGCGGAGATTCCGCCCTGCCGCGCTCCGAGCTCACGCACGAGGTCCCCGCGGCCCGGCGCCTCCACCTTGATGACGTCGGCACCCTGATCGCCCAGGAGCATCGTCGCCACTGGGCCGGAGATCATGGTCGAGAGATCGACGACCCGAATCCCGTGGAGCGGGCCGGCGTCCATCTCAGATTCCTTCCAGCGCGTGGGAGCTGATCGCTTCGATGAGCTGGGGCCAGGCGCCCGGGGCAAAGTCGTGACCCATGCCCTCGATTACCAGAAGCCGAGCACCGGGGATCGCTTCATGGGTGGCGATCCCGGCCTCGACCGGCACCAGGGGGTCATCTTTCCCGTGGATCACCAGCGTCGGCGCCTCGACGCGCCCGAGCGCCTCGCGGCGGCTTCCGTGGGCCAGGATCGCGGCCATCTGGCGTCCGACCCCACCCGGGTCGAAACTCCGGTCGTAGTGGCGCGCCGACCGCTCCCGCACCCGCTCTTCATCGAAGGGAAACCCCGGGCTCCCGATCGCTCGCCATACCGTGGCCGAGTGGTCGATGTAGCCCTCCCGGTGAGACGGCGGCGGTTGGAAGAGCAAACCCATCACCTCGGGTTTGCCCTGCGGCAGATCGGGATCGCCCGTCGACGACATCACCGAGATCAATGACTTCACCCGCTGCGGATGCCGATAGGCGAGTGTCTGGGCGATCATGCCGCCCATCGAAGCCCCGCAAACGTGGGCCCGCTCGATCCCCAGGGCCTCCAGCAGGCCGGCGGTATCGTCGGCCATGTCATCCACGCTGTAGGGCGACTCCAGGGGCTTCCCTTCCTGCAGGTCGGCGAACATCTGCACAACGTTGGGCACCCCCAGCTCCGGGAGGTGCGTCGAGAGGCCGACGTCGCGATTGTCGAAGCGAATTACGGTAAGACCGCGATCGGCAAGTCGACGGCAGAAATCCTCGTCCCAGAGGATCATCTGCGCGCCCAGGCCCATGATCAGGAGGAGCGACTCGGGTCCGTCGCCAAACATTTCATATTCGATTTGGATTCCGTTCGACTCGATTTGCGGCATGGTCGGGAGGATGCTGCGCAAAGCGTCGAGCGGCAACTCGCCGAGCGAGGAGTTAGCCTCGCGGGCCATGACCGAGCGTCGCGAAAGTCGAACACGGGGATCGGTAGCATCGGGGAGATCGGGCCCGGGCTTGCGCGCCGAAATCGCCGGCGTCGACGTGGCGCAGATCGCCCGCGAGTACGGCACTCCCACCTACGTCTACGACGGCGCGAAAATCCGGGAGCAGATTCGGGCGCTGCGCCGCTTCGACGTGATCCGCTATGCGCAGAAGGCCAACTCGAACCTCGCCATTCTCGATCTGTGCCGACGCGAGGGCGTCCTGGTCGACGCCGTCAGTGCGGGTGAGATCGCCCGCGCGTTGCGCGCGGGCTTTCCGGCCAATGGTGATCCGGAGCCGATCGTCTACACCGCCGACCTCTTCGATCGCGACGCGCTCAACTCCGTGGCCGAACACGGGATTCGCGTCAACTGCGGTTCTCCCGATATGATCGACCAGTACGGAGAGCGCATCGGCGGCGGCGAGATCGTGTTGCGCATCAACCCGGGCTTCGGCCACGGGCACAGCCGCAAGACCAATACCGGCGGAGCTCACTCCAAGCACGGCATCTGGCACACGGAGATCGAGGCGTGCCTCGAACGCGCCGCCCGCTATGGGCTCGCGGTCACGGGGATCCATGTGCACATCGGATCGGGTGCCGACATGGGGCATCTGTCCCGGGTGGCCGAGGCCGCAGCCGGTTTCGCGCGACGGGTCGGGACCTCGGTCCGCTCGTTGAGCGCGGGCGGCGGCCTTCCGACGCGCTATCTGCCGGAAGATCCGGCGATCGATCTCGAGGGCTACTTCCGGATCTGGGACGTGGAGAGGAAGGCACTCGAGAAAGACTTCGGTCACGCGGTTCGGCTGGAGATCGAGCCGGGGCGCTACTTGGTCGCCGAAGCCGGCTACCTCGTGAGCGAGATCCGCGCCATCAAGACGGTGGCAGGAAACCGGTTCTACCTCGTCGATGCCGGGTTCAACAATCTGGCGCGACCCATTCTCTACGGCGCCTATCACCCGATGACGATCGCCCCCGCATCGGGCTCCGCGACCGAGCGTCCGCTTTGCGACGTAGTGGTCGGGGGCCCGCTGTGCGAATCGGGCGATATTTTCACGCAGAACGAGGGCGGTTTTGTGCGGACCCAACCGCTTCCCGAAGCCCGGGTCGGCGACTTCCTCGTGATCGAATGCGCGGGCGCCTACGGCTTCGTGATGAGTTCGAACTACAACTCGAAGCCGATGGCCGCAGAAGTCCTGATCCGCGAAGGCAAGACTTCCCTGGTACGGGCTCGGCAAAGCGTGGAAGACCTATTCCGCGACGAGTCGATCCCCGCTTGACCGATCCCGATCGCCTCCGGCCCGGCGAGCCAGCGGTCTTCCAGCGCCGGCGCCTGATCACGGAGCGCGACGTCGACGAGTTGGGCCACGTCAACAATCTGGTCTGGCTGAGGTTTGCCCTCGAACTCGCCACGGCTCACTCCGCGGCTGTGGGTTGGGATTTTCAGCGCTACCGGCAGGCGGGTGTGCTCTGGATCGTTCATCGCCACGAAATCGACTACCACAGGCCCGCCCTGCCCGGCGATGAGCTGATCGAAGCGACCTGGATCGAGGGGATGCGGGGGGCGCGCTGCCTGCGCGCGACGCGATTCTCCCGCGCCGGGGAAATCCTGGTGGAGGCCCGCACCACCTGGGTCTTTGCAGACGCGGCAACCCAGCGCCCGCGGCGCATAGCGCCGGAACTCCTCGAGGCCTTCCCGACGCTCGGACCGGCTCGCATTGCGGCCAAGGCCCCGAAAACGGGGTAGAATCCGGTATTACCTTTTTCGAGCTCCATGCTCCCAAGAGACAGGAGACCACCATGCCTCAATTCGACACCCTGATCCAGAACGGAACCATTGTGGACGGCACGCGTGCGCCGCGCTTCCGCGGCGACCTCGGGATTCGGGACGGCAAGGTGGTCGCCATCTCGCGCGTCGGGCTCGACCCGACCGAAGCCCAGCGGGTCATCGACGCAGATGGATTGGTGGTGGCACCGGGGTTCGTGGATCTCCACACCCACTACGACGCGCAGATTCAATGGGATCCGTACTGCACGCTCTCGGGGTGGCACGGCGTGACGTCGCTCGTGCTCGGCAACTGCGGCTTCGGCTTCGCCCCGGTGAGCCCCGATAATCGCGACCGCGTGATGCTGAGCATGTCGCGCGTCGAAGCGATTCCCTTTGATTCGATGAAAGCCGGCATGCTCTGGGATTGGGTCACGTTCCCCGAATGGCTCGACAGCCTCGAGCGGATGCCCAAAGGC
>CAZTOE010000309.1:2566-5065 GCA_964615045.1 uncultured Spirochaetales bacterium | reverse complement strand
GGCCGCGAGGGCCGAGAGTTCTCTGCTGCATTGCTTGCTCCAATTCAGAGCAGATTCGAAAGTGCGTCCGCTTTGGCTCGTGAAGCCCATCCCTCTTGGTACGGTGCCACCATTCGACCCAAGGCACGCAAGTGTTGGAATTTCCAAGTGCCCGCGACTCTTACATAGTCATCTTCGTAGCGAGCGGCGAGCCAGTGCTGCCGATTGCCCTTGCGGAAGGTGAAGGGACCCAGGAAGTACCAGGTGGCGTGCGCCGTGTCGCCGTCCACCCGGACGCGCGGATTGAACACGTTGTGCTGAGAAAAGCTGATCTCCTCGGCGAATCGCTTGAAGAGCTTCCGAAGCTCCCCATGCCCCTGTGCGCGCGCTATCCCTTTTCCTTCCCAGATGCCGTCTTCCGCGAAGATCGAGACGATCCGATCCTGATTGTGGTCGTCGTCGCAAATGTCGCAGTATTCGGCCTTGAGCTGTTTGATCGCCTCGATGTCCTGTAGAACCGCGAGTTGTCTCTCAAGTTCGCCGTGATCCATTCGGGCGTTCCTCCCCGTGGTACCAAGGTCGCAGTATCGTTTCCTCCACCCGAGATGATTGACACCTGCGTGAGCCGCCTACTCGACGATCAGGCCCTGCAAATCACCATTCTCGCGCCAGGCGGCGAGCATTTGGTAGAAGGGCACCGCGCCCTCGGGATACTGGGTTTCCAGGAAGCCCTGCCCGTCGTTGCTCCCCTCGCCGTTGTAATACCCCGGGGTGCAGGCGGCCTGATATTGCGTCATGAAGGTCGGGCCGGTCACCAACTTCACCCATTCAGCCTCGGCCTCGAGGGTGGGCTCTACCGCCTTCGCGTCGCGGGCGTTCACCTCCGAGATGATGTGGGTAATGTGATGGGCCTGCCCGTTCAGCATATAGGTGAAGTTCGGCGCGAGGCCGGTCTGGGTGAGGCCCATGTGGAAGCAGTTGGGGAAGCCGTGGCTCAAGAAGCCGTGAAAGGTCTTCATCCCCTGGGACCAAGAGTCGCTGAGCAACTGACCGTCGCGACCGTACACCTCGAACTCGGAGCGCCGCGTGTAGGCGGTTCCAACTTCGAAGCCGGTGGCGTAGATCAAGCAGTCGACCTCGTACTCGACCCCAGCCACGACCACCGCGCGTTCGGTCACCCGCTCCACGCCCTTCCCCTTCGTGTCGACCAGTTTCACGTTGGGACGATTGAAGGTGGGCAGGTACTCGTCGTTGAAGGTCGGACGCTTGCACCACTGGCCATACCACGGCTTGAGCGCCTCGGCCGTCTCCGGGTCGGCCACCACGCTCGCCACGCGGTCGCGAATCTCGTTCATTTTCTGGTAGTCGGCGATCTCCGACATCAGGGCCATCTCATCGTCGGAGAGGTCCGAGTTTTCCTTCTTCGAAAGGAGCCTCGAGAGATTCTTGAAGAGGCCTGTCCACTTGTCTCCGACCAGATCCTCTTCGACGGGAATTCCGGCCAGGATCGAGCAGAAGTTGTTGTTTCGATACGCTTGCCACCCGGGCTCGAGCGTCTTCACCCACCCCGGATCCGTCGGCTTGTTGCCGCGCTCGTCGACCGAGGACGGCGTGCGCTGAAACACGTAGAGTTGTTGCGCGTGCTTGCCCAGGTGGGAGACCGACTGGATGGCCGTGGCGCCCGTCCCGATGATGCCCACGCGTTTGTCGGCGAGCTTGTGCAACCCGCCGGTGGTATCGCCACCGGTATAGTCGTAATCCCAGCGACTGGTGTGGAAGGTGTGGCCCTTGAACTTCTCGATCCCCGGAATCGCGGGGAGCTTTGGTCGGTTGAGAGGGCCGCTCGACATGATCACGAAACGCGCCTTGAAAACGTCGCCGCGATCGGTGTGGATCACCCAGCGCCCATCCCCCTCGTCCCAGCGCGCGTCCTTGACCTGTGTCTGAAAGGAGGCTCGCTCGTAGAGGTTGAAATGCTTTCCGATCCGCTGGGCGTGCTCGAAGATCTCGGGCGCGAAGGAATACTTCTCCTTCGGCATGTACCCCGTCTCTTCGAGAAGCGGCAAATACACATAGGACTCGATGTCGCATTGGGCACCGGGGTACCGGTTCCAGTACCAGGTACCGCCGAAGTCGCCCGCTTTTTCGATGATGCGGATCGCGGTGATCCCGGCCTCTTGGAGCCGCGCCGCCGCCAGAAGCCCGCCGAACCCCCCGCCGACGATGACCGCGTCGAGCTCTTCCTGAAGCGCCGGTCGGGTGAAGCCCGGCTCGACGTAGGGATCGGCGCTGTAGCGCTCGTTCTCGCCCGTCATCTCCTGGTACTGCTCGTTGGCGTCCGGACGGAGGCGCTTCGCGCGCTCCTCATTGTACTTGCGCCGCAGATCGGCCGGGTCGAAGCCCAGCTCCTCGGGTGTGGGAATCGACGTTTGTTCGGAGAGCTGAACCGCTTCGGCCATGGTCGGTTTCCTTCTCAGGGGGCAACGGCGGGTGCGCATTGCAGAAAGTGAGTATTTCCGG
>CAZTOE010000309.1:0-2556 GCA_964615045.1 uncultured Spirochaetales bacterium | reverse complement strand
TATGGAAGGTGGGAGGGTACCGAGCCGCTACCTGCCTGCAAGCGGGCGCCCGTCGAGACGCCGGCGTCACTATGCCACGCGCGGTCCGTTGCGGTTCCCGGGCACGGAAGTGTTTTCGTGGCGCCGCGGATGCTTCGTCAGGTGGTCAACGTCCCGGCCGAGGAGGCTCTTTGGCTGATCTTGGCTACACCCGGGCTTTCACCCCCCAGACTTCGGCTTCGCAACGCACTGCTCGCGGATGATCCGATCCCGCTCTTGCAGCGCACGATCGCGATCTTGGATCGCCTGGTCGCGATCCCGAATCCCCTGCTCGCGGGCCTCGACTTCGCGCTGAAGCGTGCTGTTCTGGACCTCCACCTCTTGGAGCCGACGCTGAGTCTGCAGCCACTCTTCTTTGTAGCTATGGCACGCTCCCAGCCAAAGGGCAGCGAAAAGGAATACAATGATCTTGCGCATCGGGGATCCTCCGGCCCGTGAGTCTCGTTAGCCAAGAACGGAGTCGAGACGTTAGCGCAGTCAGCGATGCGCCTCCGACTACCCGCCTCCAACCGCCCCGACTGGGCTTCGACCACGCTTCGACTAGGCTTCGACCCGGGCGCCAACCAGGAGCAGCAGGCGGATGAGACGTCCGACCATCGAACACCGCTACAACCACCACTATATGGACAGCGCGCGCTGGGACGGCTTCGTCCCGCGCAACGACGACATCATCGTGTGCACGTCGTACAAGGCGGGGACGACCTGGACGCAGATGATCTGCGCGCTCGTTCTGTTTCGAAAGCCCGAGCTCGAGCGTCCGCTCACGGAATATTCTCCGTGGCTCGATCGACGCGGCACCCCGGTCGAGGAAACGTTGGCCAAGCTCGACGCGCAGACCCACCGCCGGTTCATCAAGTCCCACGCTCCCCTCGACGCCATGCCGTACTTCGAGAACACCACCTATCTCTACGTCGGCCGCGACCCCCGCGATACGCTGCTTTCGATGCTGAACCACATGCAGAACATACGCCCCGAAGCGATGGCGCAGGTCATGTCCGACTCTGACGCGCCAGCCGATCTACCGGCGTTCGAGCTCCCCGAGGATCCCGACGAGATTTTTCGCCTCTGGCTCACCCGCAGCACCTTCCCCTGGGAGAAGGACGGCTTTCCGTTCTTTTCGCATTTCCGTCACGCAGAATCGTTTTGGAACTTCCGCCATCTCCCGAACATCCACTTCCTCCACTACGAAGACCTGCTGACGGACCTCGGGGGCGAGATGCGCCGGGTGGCTGCGATTCTGGGCGTAGAGGTCGACGAGGCGATCTGGCCCGCGCTGGTCGAGGCGGCGACGTTTGACGCGATGCGCAGCAACGCCGACCAGCTCGCCCCCGAGGTCGCCGAGAAGATGTGGAAACACAATGCGGATTTCTTCCGCACCGGCGCGAGCGGTCAGTGGCGGGGGGTCTTTTCCCCGGAGAGCCTGGCGCTCTACGACGAGGTCAAGATCGACCGCGTGGGCCGCGACCTGGCACACTGGCTCGAGGTGGGCACGCGCCGGAGCTTCGATCCGAAAGCGCGGTAAGGCGTCCCGGTCTTCGACCCCATCTACTGGCGTAGCTGCTCATACGCCTGCTGAATCTCGACCGCCTTGCGATGGGCGACCTTCTGCAACTCCTTACCCAGGTGAGCGACCTTGTCCGGATGGTATTCATGCATACGGGCTTTGTAGGCAGCTCGAATTTCCGCTTCGGATGCCGACGCGGCGACCCCCAGGATCTCATACGGATCAAACGGGCTTTTGGAGGCGTCCGTTTGAGGACGGGTCGAACGTCCTCGGCGATCCCGTGCTTCGCCTTCCCTGCCGCTTCCAGCGGCCGGCTCTCGTCGACGGGTGCGATAGAAGTAGGTCAGGAGTCCGATGAGCAGCAGGTCGTCGACCAGGCCGAGACCGCGTCCTAGAAAATCGGGGATCAAGTCTCGGGGGAAGACGAGATAGAGAACGGCGATGAGGATCAACCACTTCTTGAGGTTCGTGGGGTCCATCGCCGGCTCCGAACGCCCCGCTCCCGTCATCACGCGTCGACATCCATCGCGATCAGTGTACCGGGTCCGACGAAAGTGAGACCGCGCGAAGCGGACGATTGGCGGCCTCGCGGGTCTGATGGAGAGAGGTGCCCACACGCCCCGATCGTGGTAGCGTGCCTCAAAACTCGGGCGAGCACGGGACAGGCGATCGACGATGCACGTCAAGTTCGGCCTATTTTCGATCAGCGGCGATTTCTCCGCGGTGATGGCGGCGGCACTCCGCGCTGAGCAGACTGGCTTTTATTCCTTTTCACCGAACGACCATTTTTTCTCCCCCTTCGGTTCACCCCGCGATCCCCAGCTCGAGTGCTTCACGATCCTGAGCGCGATTGCCGCCCGAACCGACCGCATCCGTCTGGCACCGGCGGTGGTCGCGGCATCGTTCCGCTCCCCGCCGCTTCTGGCGAAGATCGCGACCACGCTGGACATCGTGAGCGGGGGGCGTCTCATCCTGGGTCTCGGGGCCGGCTGGCTCCCCGGCGAGTACCACGC
>CAZTOE010000308.1:4350-5134 GCA_964615045.1 uncultured Spirochaetales bacterium | reverse complement strand
GAAGGTCCATCTGGTCGATACCGGTCTGCACACGGAAACGGGCGGTCGTCTCAAACGACTTGAGAAATGGCTGGGATCGGAAGAGGACTTCCTGTTCACCTACGGAGACGGCGTTGCGGACATCGACCTCGAGGCGCTGGTCGATTTTCACCGGCAGCGCGGGAAGATCGCGACCGTAACCAGCGTTCGTTCGCCGGCCCGATTTGGCCGCTTGCTCTTTGACGAAGACCGGGTGGTGGAGTTCTTCGAAAAGCCCACGGAGGGAGAGGGTTGGATCAACGGCGGCTTCTTCGTGCTGAAGCCGGAAGTCTTCCGGTACCTCGAGAACGATCAAACCGTCTGGGAGCGAGACGCCGTCGAGAAGCTCGCGCAAGAAGGCCAGCTCACGGGATACAGGCACTACGGCTTCTGGTCCTGCATGGATACCCTCAAGGAGAAGAATTCTCTCGAGCAGATTTGGAATTCGGGCAAGGCCCCGTGGCGAATCTGGAGCTGACACTCGAACCGGATCGATTGCATAATCGCGGGCTTCGCGCCCGGTTCTCGCATTGGATGGTTTGTGGGCGGAGACGGTAGGGTCGCGACGAGCCGGCTGCCGCTTCCGCTCCGCCTGCTCCAAGGCCTTTTCCGCGCTGTGCCGTTGGCCAGCGGGTTGAGTCGGGTCAGTGGCCATCCCTGGTTCGGTGCGATGTTCGATCGCTCAACCGGTCCGGTCCAGGTGCGCCTGGGCCGGGGGATCTCTATCGAGGTCGATCCGCGCGACTGGAACGGCCGGATGGTGTGT
>CAZTOE010000308.1:0-4340 GCA_964615045.1 uncultured Spirochaetales bacterium | reverse complement strand
CGACCCGAAAATCGTCGCGATTTGCCGGGGTCTGATCCGACCGGGTGATGTCTTCCTCGACATCGGCGCCAACATAGGCACGATTGGGCTGAAGAGCCATGTCTCGGTTCTTCCCGGTGGCTCGGTCCACCTCTTCGAACCCCAGCCGCAGCTCGCTCAGCGGATTGCCCGCGCTGTGGAATCGGCGGGCCTCGCGCACGTCCACCTGCACTCGATCGGGCTTCTGGACCGCGATGACGAGATCGAGTTGAAGAAACCCGTGGGTCACAGCGGCGCGGGCAGCTTCGTCCGCGTTGCGAAGGGGGATACGGAGACATTCACTCTGACGGTCAGGGATATTTCGACCTGCGTTCCCCCGCTGGTGGGCGAGCGGAGGTTCGGGGTGAAACTGGACGTGGAGGGAGCCGAGGATCGGTTGTTGCCGTGGCTCCTCCGACAATCCAATCTCCGCTTTATCGTCTTTGAGTGCAACCAGGAGCGTGACAAGCTGTGGGCAGCGATTCGGGCGGCCGAGCTGGCGATCTTTGGAGTGCGCAGGTCCCTGTTCACTACACAGCTACGGCGCATCTGGACGCGAGAACAGTTTGAAGCGTTCCATGACGCCGTCGGAGTCCGGCTCGCCGGGGGCGCCGCACCAGCGGATCGCACCACTCCGCGGGCGCTAGCGCGATCTCTCGCCAGCTGAGTCGTCATGCCCGGCTCCGCCCTCGAACCGCGAGGTGGGCGCGAGGCCTCGTCTCCGGCCGCGCGTTGAGCTCAAGGGTGGGGCTACACCTCGGCCCTGAGGCGGACCTTCAGGTGGTCGGCCAGCCGGAGCGTCAACGCGACGATGGTCAGCGTCGGATTCGCGTAGCCGCAGGTGGTAAAAACCGAGCTCCCCGCGACATAGAAATTCTCGATCCCGTGGACGCGGCAGTTGGCGTCGACCACGCCTTCGCTGGCCGAGGCGTGCATTCGGGTCGTCCCCATCTGATGAAAGCTTCCGCGCGGCCCTCCGTCTTCGGAGGCGCGGGCCACGTCAAGCCACGATGCGTCGTCGTCATCCAGCAGAAACTGCAGCCGCCCGATGCCGGCCCGTCCGAGTTCCGCGCCGAAGATCGCGACGGCTCGCCGGAGACTCCGTCTGTCGATTTCCGAAAGCCTCCAATCGAGGCGAATCCGCCTGAGACCCAGATCGTCGCGCTCGTCCGCCAGGGTTACCCGGCTGCTCTCGTTGGGCGATTGCTCCGCGTGCGCGAGCAGCCCCACCGTTCCCCAAACGTCGTCGTCCGACCCTCCCTCGGCTTCCCTCGGCGAAGAGTCCGAATCGAACACGTCGTCGAGGTTTCGCATCACGACCATGATGTGGCGGGCGAAGTCTTCGGGAATCTCCCCGCGCCGAATCGATCGCTTCAGATAGTTCCAACTCCGCAACGCCTGCGGCTTGATTGGCACATTGCCCGGAAGCAACAACCCCCACCAGACGTTGAGAAGCTGCTCACTGCGCAACGTCGCCTCAGTCAAACCAAAACCTGCTCGAATCCAACGCTCACCCACCCGGTGCCGAACAAAGAACTTCAGGTTGGTGGGGTGGCGCAAGGCCAGGGTGGCCACGGGGAGCATCGGATGCTCCTGAAAGAAGCGCCCTACCAGATCGTGGGCGTTCCCGAGACCTTCGGGTTGCTGCCGATTCGAGAGAAGGAGGAGCCGGGCATTCTCGAGAGCGCCAGCCGCCAAAACGTAGAGCTGGGCGGATACCGTGAAGTGGGATCCACTCCGGCACGCGACGCGGACACTCCGGATTCGTCGAGCTTCGGGCTCCGCCTCGATCTCCGTCACGTTGGCCTGGAGCAGGACCCGAACGTTCTCGGACTTCCGGAGTTCCTCGCGATAGACTTCTCCGAACCGGGTCGGCGGGCTGTCCTGATAGAGCTTCGTGCAAACACGGTCTGATTGAAGTGGCAGCAGCGGTGTCTCAGGACGCGACCAGAACTCGGGCCGGTAGTCATCCGGGCCGATTTGACAGATCTCCGATGCCCGCCCGTAGTACGGATCCAAGTCATCCCGGGCGATCGGCCATCCGCTGTGGGGAACTCCGGGCCGCTGCTCGAAGTCGATCCTCTCGAGCGGCCAACAGGCCCCACCCCAGTGATTGGTCGTCCCGCCGAAATATCGAAGACGGCAAGCGGAAAGCGGATAGTAGAGCGTCCCGACGTTCTCCCCGCGGTAGAGGGAGGGTTCGGCGCTGTCGCGGGTCAGGCCACCCGCTTCGAGGAGGCACACTCGGAAACCCTGACCCAGGAATTCTCGCGCCAGGGTGATTCCCGCCGCGCCCGCTCCCACAATACAGACATCGGTCCGAACTTCCGCGCCATCTTCGATCTGCCGTGCGTCCTCGAACACGGGGTGTTTCTGGCACGCGGCTCTACAGCGCGTAAAGCGCGGCGATTCGCGCTTCTGTGCGAGACAGCAACCAACCGCGCACCAGAACGGTTCTTCCCTCCGCGAAATCGCGGCGCACCCGCTCCGATACCGCGGACCTCAGTGCGCCCGGGTCTCGCCAGTCCACGCGATCCAGATCTGCCCGCAGCTCTCTCGTCAACCTTCGCAGCGATCGCTCCTCGGGATGGCTCGAGACATAGCACTTGCCCACGATCGCTGCGCTGCGTCCGCAGCGCAGCGTCTGCCGCAGCGCCTCGGCGCTGCTTTGGATCGGTGCGTCGTCCCCTTCGGGAAGCATCAGCCGACTGCACGCAGCCACCAGACCCAGCAGGGCGAACAGCGCGTCACGTCGCCGGAGCGAGCCGCAACCCGCCTGGTCGCGTCTAGGGCTTGGCGCTTCGCGCAATGTGGCGAAAACGTCGGAGTCCATCTTCAATCACCTCTGCTGCAAGCTCATACCCCGCCTCGTTGAAGTGGGGAGGGCCAATCACACTTGAGCGCCGCCAGGAGTATAGAGACTGCGGATCCGAGTGACGGGCCATCGGACCTTCGACATCGATGGTGGCGAGTCCCACGGTTTTCGCGATCTCCAGCACGCGGTCGCGATTGGGGTCCTCGCTTCCACCGCCCTCGAAACTCCAAACGCCCGGCAGGTACACAAAGATCAGTTCGCCACCCCAGGATTCGGTTCGGGCTCTCGCCAGCCGCAGGATCTCCTCGAACAGTTCGAAATCGGCGGGTTCGCGATCCCAGGGTTCCGACCTGGTATTCCGGAGCGATCGGACCGCGGCGCGGAGCTTTCGCAACTTCAAGAATCGCCACGCTCGCGTCGGTGCATCACCGAGCTTCTTGCGCACTCGGACGACTGGACTGGGTTCACCCTCTGGATGCTCGCTGCCCTCGGCGATGACGGCCGCGAGGCTCGCGTCGATCTGCGGCTGGAGAGATGCCAGGCCTTGCCGAAAGTCGGGATCGAGGTACCGAAGCAACAGCGGGCTTTGCTTCTCGCGGCCGAGGTCGAACCACCAGAGGTCATTCTCGAAATAGATCCAGAGCACGGTCTCGGGTCGAAGCTCGGGCCCTTACTCGCGAAGGGTCGCGAGCTGCAGCAGCGGACCGTGTCCTCCCATGCCGAGGTTCACCGTGTGGGGGAACTGCCGACGGAGCCGGCCCCCGATCGACGCTTCAGAAGGAACGCATTCTCCGAGCGTGAAGGAGTCGCCGATCAGAGCGAGGGTGATGGGCGCCTGGGCCCAGAGTCCGGGAGGATTTCGAAACCCGTGTTCGTCGCTCGCGTACACGGGATACTCGCCGGTCTCGTTGCATGAGACGACCTGCTTGCGAGAGATCCCCGCGAGCGGAAGGACCTCCTCCCCGTCGATGCGCACGCGGGATCTGAGAGAGCCGTCGGGGGTCTCGACGAGGAGGGCGGCGGGGATGATCCTCGGGGCGGCGTCGATCCCGTGCGCGCGCAAGTCTCGCACGACCTCCATCCGCGCCCGCTCGTCGAAGGGATGTCCCTCACGTTCGGCGCGCTGGATCGCCACCCAGGCGCTGTCTTCGTCCAAGAGACGAAGTGCGCCCTCGATCGCATAGGCCATTGCGATCGTGACCGATGCCGCCAGTGCAAGCTTGGCGAGGGCTCCGCGTGAGATCACGACTTCCCGGATTCTCGTCCGGCAAAGTGCTCACCTTGCTCGGTCCGCAATTTGTCACAAAGCCGCCCCTCCGGGACATCGACATCATCGTAGGTCAGGACCTGATCGCGCTTTACGTCCCGCCTCAGACGACACCCCTCCGCCAGACCCATCGGTAGCAAGTTCTCCCGGTGCGCGAGCTCCGCATTCTCGCACTGCCCGTAGGTCATGTAGAAACCCATGCCGTCTAGCGTGTCGCCCTCGCGAAGATCCGTCTTCGCC
>CAZTOE010000307.1:0-5255 GCA_964615045.1 uncultured Spirochaetales bacterium | reverse complement strand
CGACAAAAAGAAGGCGATCAACTGGCTGCGCGTCACCGCAGAGGCAAAGGTACCGATCGCCGCATAGGCCCAGCCGAGCAGCAGAAGTCCGGCCAGACCCGCAACGGAGCGCCCGATCTCGGGATCTCCAAAGAGGAACAAGATCGCGGGAAATACGCCGAGCATTCCCACCAAAATGGCCACGAAAGCCGCCGCGGCGAGGTATTTGCCGACCACGAGTTCGCCGATCGTGATCGGGCTCGTCAGGAGCAACTCCTGGGTTCCGTTGGTCTTCTCCGCGGCAAAGAGGCTCATCGTGACCGCCGGAATCAAGATCATCAGCACGATCGACATCACTTGGTAGAACGGTGCCACAACGTGATCGTTGAGATTGAGTTCACTCAGGCGGTCCGTCATCTGCATCATCTGGAGCTGGCTCACGAACTCCACGAACTGCAGTACGCCGGACAGAAAGAAGAAACCGCCCAGCACCGCGAAGAGCACCAGGACCGCATAGGCGACAGGCGACGCGAACAGTGAACGCAGCTCGCGACCCGCGATGGCACCGACGTGCCTCACGGCTGTGCCCCCTCCGATGCCGAGGAGGTCGGCTCGGCTTCGTCGAACGGGTGTTCGCGAGCGGTTTCACGGGCGAACACTTCCTCGAGGCTGGCTCCGTCGCGCTTGAGCTCCTCGAGGGGTCGATCTACCACTTTGCGACCGCGGTTGATGATCATCACGCGGCGGCAGATCGCCTCGACCTCCGGGAGAATGTGCGTGGAGAGCACGACGGTCCGCGTACCCTCCCGGGTGAGGTCGCGGATCAGTTCCCGGATCTCGCGGATCTGGATGGGGTCGAGCCCGACCGTGGGTTCGTCGAAGATCAGCACCGGCGGATCGTGGACAATCGCCTGGGCGAGGCCCACGCGCTGCCGATAACCCTTCGAAAGGGTGCCGATCACGCGCCGCCGAACGTCGGCCAGCCCGCAGCGCTCGAGCGCTCGATCGACCGCCGCACGCCGTCCGCCCCGCGGCACGTCCTTGAGCTTGGTGACGTACGACAGATATCCGTCGACCGTCATTTCCGGGTAGAGCGGAGGAGTCTCGGGCAGATATCCCACGGCGCGGCGCGCCGCCAGGGGGTCCTCGAAAATGTCGTGGCCGGCGATCGAAGCCGAGCCATCACTGGCCGGGATGAAGCCGGTGAGGATGCGCATCGTGGTGGTTTTGCCGGCACCGTTGGGCCCGAGAAAACCCACCACCTCACCCGGCGGGATCGAGAACGAGATCCGGTCGAGGGCGACCAGTTCTCCATAGCGTTTGCTGAGTTCGCTGGCCTCAATCATGAAAGCAAATCGATCGGGCTCGGAGCATCCGCGCGACGCCGGGCGAACCTGGTTCGGGCCGCAACATCGCGGAGCGCCATTTTAGGCGCAGCGCGCCCGGCGTCAATCCTGCTCCCGAGCCCCTGTGGCGCCCGATCTGGGCTTGGATACGCTGTTGGGTCGTGAGCTGGATGTCCCTCGTCGCAGGCGCCGCGCGCTGGGCTTGCCTATGCACAGCGAGTGTGCCCGCGGGCGCTGCAGTCGAGGCGCGGGGCGCGTCGGTGCGGGGGCCCCGACTCTCCGACGATCTGAGCGCATGGCGGGGCCGGTACTGCACGCGGTCCAGTTGCTCGAGTGTCCCCGCAGCTCCACTCGGCTCGGCGGGTGGCTTCGCAGCCGCGCCGTTGGGCGCGGTTTGGATCGGGCGACGCCGAGACCGCAGCTTTCGCTGAGGCGCCTTGCGAATCGCGCTGGTGGTAGAGCGCTTCGAGCCCGGCGGCGGCGTGGAAGGCGCCGCCTGGCGGGTCGCCCACGGGCTGGCAGAACGGGGCGAACAGGTCAGCGTCATCGCGCGGCGCGCTCAGCCGAGCGATACGGTGCCCCGGATCGCAGCCCGTGTGCCTGAACGCTGGCAGCCGCTCCGGGTCTGGGCCTTTGCCCGCGCGGCGCGGCGCATCGCGCAACGCGGGGCCTTCGACCTGGTGCACTCATTTTCCCGGATGCTGGCTCCCGACCTCTACCGCGCGGGCGGCGGGAGCCATGCGGACTATCTCGAGCGAGCCTATGCGGGCAACGCGCGGCGGCTGAGACTCCTTTCGCCCCGCCATCGCGTTCTGCTGCACCTCGAGGCGACGATCTTGCGGCGGCCCGGACAATGGATCCAGTGCAACTCGAAGCTGGTTCGCGAGCAACTCCTGGGCCGATACGCCCTCGCCGTGGAACGCGTCGTCGTCGTCTACAACGGCGTCGACCTCGAGCGCTTCCACCCCGACCGCCACCGCGAGGCTCGGGCCGCGCTACGCGCGGCCCGAGGCGCGGGCGACGCGGCAGTCTGGCTGCTCCTGGGTTCGGGTTTCGAACGCAAGGGACTCGCGACCGCGCTCGCCGCGTTGGCACATAGTCGCGCACGCGATACCGCCCTCTGGGTCGCGGGGCGCGACGACCCGCGACCCTGGCGCGCCCGTGCAACGCGCCTGGGGATCGCGGACCGAGTGCATTTTCTCGGGGCGGTCGATGCGCCCGAACGCGTCCTTGCGGCTGCCGACGCGTTGCTCTTGCCGACGCGCTACGACGCCTTTGCCAATGCCAGCCTGGAAGCAGCCGCCAGCGGTTTGCCGGTCATCACCAGCGCGTGCAACGGAGCCGCCGAGATTCTCGGCGACGGGGGGTTCGTCGTAGAGCGACCCGACGATTGGGAGGGCTTCGCTGCCGCGCTCGACGACATCGAAGCTCCCGCCGACCGCCGGAAACGGGGCAGTCTCGCACGCCGCCGCGCCGAAGCCTTCGGGTGGGACCGACACCTCGACGAGCTTCAGGCGCTCTACGCCAGGATCCGCGCGCGGTGACGCGCTCCGTGGTCTGGCATAGCGGCGAGCGCGCCCTCGGCTATCAGGTGGAGCGGCTGCTGAACGTCGGTTCCGAAGCCACGGGGGAGCTCACCGTCCTGCGGGATAACCCGCGCCGCCGCATCGTCGCGGTGGACGCAGACGGGCGGCCCGTCCTGGTCAAGCACTTCCGCGTGGGCTCCGGCCGCCACGCGCTCCGCGAGCGTGTCAAGGCGCAGCTCGGGCAAAGCCAAGCCGGGCGCGAATGGCGCGCGCTCGGTGCGATGCGCCACGCGGCCTTGCCGGTCCCGGAGCCGCTGGCCCTCGGCACCCTGGCGGACGGCGACCAGGTCCTGGTGATGGAGTTCGTGTCGGGGCACTCCTTCGGCGAGTGGTTGCGTGCGCACCGCGACGAGCTTCGCTCCGTCCTACCGCGCCTCGGCAAACTCGTGGCTTCGATCCACCGCGAGGGGTGGGTCCATGGTGATCTCCATGTCGGCAATCTCCTGGTTTCCGGGCGGCGTCTAGTCCTGATCGATTGGCAACACGCCGCGCGTACCCGAGCGGAATACGCGCGCCGGGAAGATCGTGCCCACCTCGAGCACTCCCTGGCGCGGCGCTTGTCCCTCCCCCAGCGCATGCGGTTTCGGGAAGCGGCGCTTGGGATCGAACGCCCGTCTCGCCCGGGGAGCGGACGCGATGAAACCGCGCGAGCGGCGCTGCGAGGCGCCGGGGCAGCGGTCGCGGCGCGCTATCACCAACACGCGCGCAGCCGCACCCGGCGCGCCTTGCGTCCGGGCCGCCTCTACGCGCCGGTCGCGCTCCGCGACCAGCGCGGCTTGCGCACCCGCGACCTCTCCGAGCGCGAGCTGGGCCACGCCCTCGAACAACACCGGGCGGCCCTGACCGCCGCGGACGATCCGCGCGTCATCAAGAACGACGCGCGTTCAAAGGTGACGCAGCTCGAGTTGGGGGTTCGCCGCCTGATCGTCAAGGAGACGCCCTGGCGGGGTCTCGCCCGCGCCTTGGCCGACGCGTTGCGGGGCTCGCCGGGTCAACGGGCGTGGCTCGGGGGTCACGGCCTCCGCGCGAGACGCGTGGGTGCCGCCCTGCCCTACGCCTTTCTGGAGACGCGATGGCTCGGCCTTCCAGCTCGCTCGTGGGTGGTCCTCGAAGACCTGCGGCCTGCGTGGGAAGCGGCCTTTGCGGTCGAGCGGGGCCATGCCGCCGCGGCGGAGGTGACCGATGCCCTCGTCGCGCTCTTGATCCGCATGCACCGTCGGGAGATTGATCACGGCGACTTGAAGGGCACTCACATCCTTTTGCGACGCGTCCTGCGCCAGGGCTCCCATCGGCTCGAGCCCTTCTTGATCGATCTCGAAGGCGTGCGCTTCCGAACCCGCCTCCGGGCGCGCCAGCGGTTGCGCGCCCTGGCCGAACTCAACGCCTCACTCCCCGACAATATTCCGACCGAGCTGCGCTGTCGCGCATGGCTTCATTACTGCCGCGCGCTGGGGTGGCCCGCTCCACGCGATCGGCTGCTCGAGCGTGTCGTGCGTGAAAGCTTGGCGCGAAATCACCGCTGGAGTGGCCGCGGCTGTGCACTAAGCCCGCGGGCCCAATGAACTTCGCTCGGCTCCGCCTCGCTAGCTGCGATCGGCGGGGCGCACCTCAAGCCATTGGAAGTAGCTCGAGGAACCGGGGATCTTGCCCGCTTGGCGCGCCTCGATGACGACCGGAGCCTGCGCCTGGGCGGTCGCGAGAACCTGGCGGAACGCCTCGATCTTGCGCGTGGGATCCTCGGGGTTCAAGCCGTGGAACACGATCTCGACGCGCTCCTTGGAGGCCAAGACGTTGAGGACCAACGTGGCCAGCGTGAAGAGCTTGCCGATGCCCTCCACTGCTTCGACGGAGAAGCGAGGCACATCGACATCCGAAAGCTCGAACCGGTACTCGAGACGCATACGGCCCTCCTTGGGGCACCGCTGCGTGCGGGGGCCGCACGAACCGGCGCAGCTTCGCCTCCTCGCCATCGGGTGTCAACGGCCGCAGCTAGTCGGTCGCTGCCGGCTCCGAGCGAAAGCAGCGACTGCTGCCGTCGGCCAGCGGTACGAGTTCCGGCCGGTCGCGGGCGCAGCGGCCGAAGACCTCGGGGCACCGGGTGTGGAAGTGGCAGCCCGGCGGCGGATCGGAGGGCGACGGCACATCGCCGGCGAGCTCGGCCGCGGCGCCGTGACGGGTCGGGTCGACGGAAGGCACGGCCCGCAGCAGCGCACGCGTATAGGGGTGAGCGGGAGCCTCAAAAACCCGCGCCGTCGTGCCTTCTTCGACGATTTGCCCCAGATACATCACCGAGACGCGGTCGGCCAGGTAGCGCACCACCCCGAGATCATGGGTGATGAACAGG
>CAZTOE010000306.1:0-5284 GCA_964615045.1 uncultured Spirochaetales bacterium | reverse complement strand
AGCACCGTCACCTTGCCGGTTTCGCGATCCACCTCGACGTCGACGATGTGGGTCGCGAAACCCGGCCCCGCGCCCCGAGCGTTGTGAGAGAAGTTGGCTGCGATGGGGCCGCCGGTACGTCCCGCCTGGTTGGCGATCTCCGCGAGGGAGAGTGGATCCGGCGTCTTTGCCGACCCCGGCTTCGGGTGCGCGGCGCCGTCGCGCCACTCCACCTGGTCCGGGTCTGTGTCCCAGAGTTGCGCCGCCCGCTGACAGAGCTGGCGGATGACGTCCCGCGAAGCACTGATGACGGCCGCCCCGGTCGCGAACGTAACCCGGCTTCCGCCCGTCAGATCGCTATAGGCCGTGGTTTCGGTGTCGGCGACCACCGGCCGCACCCGATCCACATCGATGCCGAGCTCTTCGGCGCACATGATCGCCATCGAGGCCCGCGAGCCCCCGATGTCGGGCGTACCCACCACCACCGATGCGGTGCCGTCTTCGTTGATGGCGACCGAGGCGCTCGAGTTCATGCCAGCGTTGAACCAGAATCCCGAGGCCACGCCGCGCCCTTGGTTTGGCCCCAGCGGCGCGCGGTAGTGGGGGTGTTTCAGAGCCTCTTCGAGGGTTTCGGCGAAACCGATGCGCTTGTACTTGGGACCGTAGGTGGCCTGGGTTCCTTCATGGGCCGCGTTCTTGAGCCGGAACTCGAGCGGATCGATTCCCAACTCGGCCGCGAGTTCATCGACGACGCACTCGGTGGCGAAGGCCGCCTGGGGTGCGCCCGGGGCTCGATAGGCGGCGCTCTTGGGCTTGTTCACCACGACGTCGTGACCCTCGATCACAAAATGGTCAAGGGCATACGGCGCCAGCACCGTCATCATGCCCGCCTGAACCGGAGAGCCCGGAAAGGCGCCTGCCTCGTAGGCCATCCAGACCTGCCCGGCCGTCAGGCGGCCGTCCTTGCGAGCGCCGAGTTTGACGCGCACAAAGGTCGCCGGGGCCGGGCCGGTCGCGCGGAACACCTCTTCGCGGGTCATCACCAGCTTGACGGGTCGGCCCGCTTTGCGCGCCAGGGCGACCGCAACTGGCTCTACGTAGACGGTGGTCTTCCCACCGAATCCGCCACCGATCTCACTCGGGATCACCCTTATCTTGGAAATCGGCAGTCCGAGGATTCCCGCGCAGTAGTTGCGCACCATGAAGGGGCCTTGCGTGCAGCACCACACGGTGGCCTGGCCGTCCTCGCTGACGTCGGCCACCGCGGCGTGGGGCTCGATGTAGGCCTGGTGCACCGTCTCGGTCCGATACTCTCGCTCGATCACCGTGTCGGCTTCGGCAAAGGCCGCCTCTACGTCGCCGCGGTCGAACACCGCGCGCAGCGCGATGTTCGAGGGGCGCTCCGGCTTGGGCTCGACGCCCTTCGTGTAGAGATCCTCATGGAGCAGGGGAGCGCCGGGCTTCATCGCCGCCAATACCTCGAGGACGGGCTCGAGCTCCTCGTACTCGACGCGGATGTGTCGCGCGGCCTCTTCGGCGATCCGCGGCGTTGTCGCCGCCACGGCAGCGACCGCATGTCCGTGGTAGAGCACCTTGTCCCTGGCCATGATGTTGCGCGCGAGATCGCCGAGGTCGACGGGCGCCTCGCCCGCCGCCTTGGTTCCGCGGGCGACGTCGGGGAAATCTGCGCCGGTGACGACGGCCTTTACACCCTCGATGGCGAGGGCCCCCGAGACGTCGATCGACCGGATGCGTCCGTGGGCGATCGTGCTCCGCACCACCTGACCGAAGAGCATGCCCGGCAGTGAGCGATCGGCGCCAAAATTGGCGCGGCCGGTCACCTTCTCGATGCCGTCGGGACGAATCGGGCGGGTTCCGACCCACTTGAACTTGCGTTCTTCGCTCATCGCGTGTCTCCCTGCATTTCGCGGACTTCCGCAGCCGCCTCTCGCACGGCGCGGACGATCTTGTCATAACCGGTACAGCGACACAGATTTCCCGATAGCCAATAGCGAATCTCGTGTTCGCTCGGATCCGGTTTGTGAGCGAGCAGCGTTTTGGCGGCCACCAAGAATCCCGGCGTGCACACACCGCACTGAAGCGCCGCGTCTTCAAGAAAGCGGCGCTGAAGCGGGTGAAGTACCGGCTCTCCGGTCTCGGTATCGGTCTGCGCCACCCCTTCGATGGTCTGGATCTGCCGACCTTCGGCTTCCGCGGCGAGGACCAGACAGGAGCACGCGAGCCGTCCGTCGATCTCCACCGTGCAGGCCCCGCAGTCGCCTGTTCCGCAACCCTCTTTGGTGCCGGTGAGGTGAAGCGTCTCGCGCAGCGTCTCGAGAAGCGTCTGAGCAGGCTCGCACAGGAACTCGGCACTCTCGCCGTTGATGGTCGTCGCGACGTGGAGCTTCCTCATGATGCGCTCCTGGCGCGCTCGGCGGCGATCGTCGCTGCGCGTCGGGTCAATACCCCGGCCACACGGCGACGATAATCGACGGTTCCGCGCTTATCGCTGATGGGATTCGCGGCGTTGCGCGCTGCCTCGGCCGCTCGCTCGAGGCTCGTCTCATCGAGCGTGGTTCCGATCAGAGCGTCGGCAGCCTCGGGCACCAACAGGGGTGTGGGGGCGACGGCGGACAGCGCCACCCGGGCGGCGCTGCATTGCCCGGTTTCGTCAAGCGTGATCCGTACCCCGGCGCCGACCACGGCGATGTCCATTTCACCGCGCGGGATGAAGCGCAAGTAGGCGTCAGCCGTGCGCGCCCCCGGCGGCGGGAGCTCCAACGCCACGAGGATCTCGTCGTCTCGCAGTACCGTCTGACCGGGACCCCGGAATAGCGCCTCGATCGGGATGCGTCGCGTTTCGGCAGGGCCCACCACCACGCATCGGGCCTCGGCGGCAATCAGCGCGGCGCTCGTATCGGAAGCCGGGGACGCGTTGCAGACGTTGCCTCCAACGGAGGCGCGACCTTGGATCTGCATGGAACCGATCAGTTCCGCGGCTTCCACGACTCCGGGATAGCGCTGCCGGATGTCGTCGCGCAGGGCCAGGTCCCAGCACGGTACCGCCGCGCCAAGACGCAGTCCCTCTGCGCCCAGCGAGAGCTCGTTGAGCTCGGGGATTCGTTTGACGTCGACCACCGCCGAGACCTGCCGCGCGCCGGAGCGGAGCTGGACCAGGAGATCGGTTCCGCCGGCCAGCACCCGCGCGTCGGGGCCGAGTCGGGCCAGGGCTTGGACCGCGTCGTTCAGAGACTTCGGGTTTTCGTACGAGAAGTTCATGGCGCAAAAGATAGCTCCACTCCCTGCGTCCGCGCTGCCGCTGTCGTGCCGATCCTAAGCCCGGAGCGGCGAAATGCCGATGCAACACAGGGAATTCCCTTACCCCGCGCGCACCGGAGAACGCAATGCGCACCACGGTCCGCCTCATGTTCGGCGCCATTCTCGTAATCGCTGCCCTGATTCCCGGCTGGATCTGGCTCCAGAGCCACGACCTCAAGGCTGCCCACGACGGGGATCTCCAGGTGAAGCGTTATATCGCGCCACCCGACCACAACGGGGTCGAGTTGCTGCGCTCGGCGCTCGACGTGCTGATGCTTTCCGACGAGGAGAGCCGCCTCGCGGTGACCCTTTCGACCCGCGAGGAGTGGGATCCCGGGCATGTCGCCGAGCTCCTCGGTCGAGATGCCGAGGCTCTGGAGATGGTGGATGAGGCCCTTGCAGCCACCTACTTCGTGCTTCCGCCGATGACCGACCTCCCGCAACCCGAGATGGTGGGGTGGCAGAAGCTCGCGAAACTCCTCGTTCTGCGCGCGGCACTCTTTGCGGCCGAAGATGATCCCTGGAGCGCGGCGGCGGACTGGCAGCGCATTCTCACCCTGGGTGCGCGGATCGAGCGAGCCCGGGGCGGCGCCCTTCTGAGCGCCAACGTTGGCCTTTCGATCCGGCTGCTGGGCCTCGAGGCGATCGAGGATCACGCCCGTGCAGAGCTGGTTCCCGAGGCGGTCGGTCTCGAGCTGGCGAAGGCGCTCCCGGCCTACCGCAGCGATCACGAGAGTTGGTCAGAGATCTGGCTCACCGAATACCAGGCTCTGAGGCCTTCCCTCAGCCAGGATTTCAGGGCGGCGGCCGACGCCCTCGAAGTGCGCGCGCAGCCCTCCAGCCTGCTGCAGCGCTTGGCTCCGAGCTCCTATGTGTTTCAGCCCAACCGCACCCGGGAGCAGCTGGCCGAATACTTCCGCAGCCGCAGTCGCCAAGTCGCGATGCCCTGTTCGGGTCAGACCCGGCCCACCGTGGCGCCCATCGACGGCGAGGACGGCGGCGCGTTGAGTCAGCTCTTGCTCGAGCCCAACGGTCTGGGTCGGCTCGTGGTTCGGGAGGGGATCGACCACTACGCGTCGGACGAGTTCAAGCGTTGCGCAGCCGACACGCGTTTGGCCGCGACCCAGGCACTCCTGGCGCTCCGCGCGTATGAGGTGGTCGAAGGGAGGCTTCCGGAATCTCTGGACGACCTCGTGCCCGACTATCTGGATACGGTTCCGATCGATGCCTTCGACGGCCGGCCGCTGCGTTTCCGGCCCGAGCAACGCATCGTCTATTCGGTGGGCACGGACTTCTCCGATGCCGGTGGAGAGTCGGAGGGGTCGCCGGCAGCATGGACCGGCCCCGAGCCCACGCTGCCGTTGGGTCCGCCCCCTTCAGCCTAGCTCTGGCTAAATTGGGGGCGAGTTCACTTGCTCTTCCCCATGCTTCCGACCACACTTTGGCGCCGAAGGGCCCGGGGGTGGGATGTTGCGATGGATCGCGGTGGCATTGGCATGTTCTTGGATCTCGCTCGCGGCAGAAGCGGCCGAGTTCACTGGCGCGAGTTTGCTCGCGATGTGCCGCAGTGAGGACCCCATCGAGCAGGGGTTCTGTCACGGCTTTTTTCGAGGCCACTCGGACACCCACAGCATCTTCATGGCGATGAACCGAGGGCTCGCGCTCTATTGCGTTCCAGACGGTGTAACGGTGAGCGATGCCGAGCGGCTCGTCTTTCTCTGGATGGAGGAACATCTCGACCTGCTCGGTGAGCCAGCGTTGGTTCTGGTGATGCAGGCGCTGCGCGAGGAGTTCCCGTGCAGTCCCGGCGGGGAGCCCCGATCGGAGCCGCCCCCTGCTCCCAAGGAGGAGTGAGGAGCCTCGCTCCGTCGCTACCCCTTGGCGAGGCTTGGCTGACTCCGCTCGCCTACGGCTCGCTGCGCGCCTCGCCTTTGGCGAGGCTTGGCTGACTCCGCTCGCCTACGGCTCGCTGCGCGCCTCGCCTCTG
>CAZTOE010000305.1:0-5289 GCA_964615045.1 uncultured Spirochaetales bacterium | reverse complement strand
CTGGCACGAGGGCAGGATCATGCCGGACGACACGTTGGCGTTGCGCAGCATCTGGAGCGCGACGAAGCGGTCGTTGTCGCTGGCCTCCGGATCGTCGAGAATGGCTCTCACCTGCTCGAGGTGTCCCGGTCGAAACAGGTGGGAGATGTCGCGCACCGCCTCGGCCGCCAACTGCTCGAGCGCTTCGGGCTCCACCGAGAGAAACTCGCGATCGCCCAACCGCAGCGGCGCGACGTGATCGCCGTCGAGCCGCCGGTAGACCGTTTGGTCTTCGCCGAGTTCGAACAGCGGTTGATACGCGAAGTCGGATTCTTCGGCCATCGCGGCGCCTCTCCTCTCGTCAATCCTTCGGTGCGAACAGGTGCCAGCGGGCGCCCACAGCGTGGAGGTCCGTGACGCATCGACACGCGCCGTGACGGGTCTCGATCTCCCGGCCGTAGCGTCGGAGCACCGCCTGAAGCTCGCTCCAAAGCGCCGGGTCGGCATCCAGCCATGAGGACAACGGAGCGGTCGCCTCCACTACGACGTGTCCCCGCCCCGCCGCGTGGAAGGGACGCCGCACCCGCAACCCTTTGCCTTCAAACAGAAATCGCACGGGCGTATCGTGAACGCCGCTTCCCTCGGGCACCTCGAGGAGCGGCGGTCCGCCGCCGGCCAAGTCCTCGATCAAGCTGTGCCGCGTCGAAAGCGGCAACTCGACCTCGACGAGATAGTTCGCTTGATCGATCCGGATCCGTGCCGGGGTCGCGGTGTCGCGCAGGCATTCGACGTCGTTTTCCGAGAGCGAAAACTTCACGTAGTGGACCGCGGCGATGCGATCTTCCTCGAGCTGCTTCTGGTCAAAGGTCGCGCGGACGACGCGTGTATTGGCACCTTCGCCCAGCAGCAGGGCCAGGTGCTCGTCGAGTCCGACCAGCCGATCGAGCGCGGGCCGAATCTCGCCGAGGTCGGTGATTTCGATCATCAGGGTCGCGGCGAGCTGGCCCTCGCCGGGCACGAGCTCGTTGTAGACGTCGAGCTCGTGCTGGAGCTTCGCGGGGTCCCGGATGCGTTCGACCCGCATCATCTCGAGCACCTGAAACCGCATCGTCTCGCGATCTTCAAAGAGAAGGGTGACGCGGTCGCCCACCGGCATCCGGCGGTTGCGCTTGTGCGCCATGATGCGGGCGCGGTACTCGTCGCGCAGCGACTCGTAGGCCTCGATCGAGACCAGATCCGCGAGCTCGAGGCGTTTCACGAGGGGTCGATACCGTAGGCGTGGCGAAGCAAGACCACGGGATGGACCGGCTTGGTGCCGAGCCCTTCTTCGATGCGGAGCGCCGAGAGCGGGCAGTCCGTTGCGATGTGATCGGGCTCCGCGGCCCCGATGCGGTCGAGCATCTTGCGCGCGACCTTCATCGATTCTTCGTGAAAGCGCGCCTGCATGCCCCAGGTGCCGTCGACCCCCGAACACGCGTCGACCAACTCGACCTCCGCGCCCGCCGTCTTCAGGACGGTGCGCGCCGGGAAGCCGACGTTCTGGTGGCGGAGGTGACAAGGGGCGTGATACGCCACCTTCCCGAGCGGTCGTTGGAAGTCGCGATTGAGCAGCTTGGCGCGCCCGATCTCGACGAGGAACTCCATCACGTCGCGCGTGGCTCCGGCGACTTTCGCGGCGGCCTCGGTACCGAGTAGCTTGGGGTATTCGGTCTTGAACAACAGCGAACAGGAAGGGCCCGGGACGACGATCACGGCACCCGCCTCCACGAAGGGGAGCAGATCGTCGACGTTCGCCGCGGCGTTGCGGCGCATCAAATCGAGATCGCCCACGTCCGAGAAGGGCATGCCGCAGCAGCGCCCGTACGAAACGTCGACCCGGATATCGCTGTGCTCCAACACTTCGACCGTGGCGCGTCCCGCGAGCGGATCGCTGTAGTTCACAGAGCACGTCGTAAACAGCACCGCGCGCCCATTGCGCCCCTCCGCACGGGGGCCTCGCTTGGCGAACCAGCGCTGCACGGTCTCGAAGTAGTACGAGGGCTGAACCCAATCCCGGTGTATCCCGATGGTCTTTTCCATCAGGACCCGCGAGAGCCGGTTGCGGTTGGCGAGGTTCATGAGTGGTGGCGCGAGCGATGCCGTCTTCCCGATCAGGTCGGTCTGGGTGGTGAGCTTTCGCCTGAACGTCACGCCCTCGCGCCGGGACCGCGCCAGCTGTTGCCTTCGCATGAGCGCCGGGAAATCGACGTCCCACTCGTGGGGCGGCGTATAGGGACAATGGTTGTAACAGAGCTTGCAGTGAAAGCAGAGCTCGTTGACGCGTTCCAATCCCTCACGCGTCACGCCCTCGATCTCGCGGTCAGTGGCATCGACGAGCTCAAACAAAGTGGGGAAGGACGGGCAGAGCGGGAGGCAGCGCCGACATTGGTGGCAGATCTCACCGACGCGGCGAAGCTCCCGCTCGATCTTCTCGTCGTCCCAGTAACCGGGATCGTCGTAGCTCCAAGCGGCGCTCGGAGTTTCGGGTAGGGCGACCTTCATGGGGAACGAGGGGAACGGGTCGAGCCCGTTCCCCTCGTCACTTTCCCTAGAGCTGGTCCAGGCTGTCGAGAGCCTGCTGGAAGCGCCCCGCGTGCGACTTCTCGGCCTTCGCGAGCGTCTCGAACCACTCCGCGACCTCGCCGAAGCCCTCGTCGCGCGCTGTCTTGGCCATCCCAGGGTACATCTCGGTGTATTCGTAGGTCTCGCCCGCGACCGCGGCCACCAGGTTCTTGTCGGTGCTGCCGATCGGCTTATCGGTCGCCGGGTCGCCCGCTGGCTTCAGATAGTCGAGGTGGCCGTGGGCGTGGCCGGTCTCGGCCTCTGCGGTGTCGCGGAACAGGCCGCCAACGTCCGGATAGCCCTCAATGTCGGCCTGGCGGGCGAAATAGAGATAGCGGCGATTCGCCTGCGACTCGCCGGCGAAGGCGTCTTTGAGGTTCTTGTGGGTTTTGCTTCCCTTGAGGTTTGCCATTTGCTTCTCCTCGAAGCGCTCCTAGTGAGGGCAGCGCGTTGCGTTGGAAAGGTCGCCGGCGGCGGGTGCCAGCCTTTTGGTTCGATTGCGTCTCGATCTTGTCTCGTTGTCGGGGTGGTCTCGTTCGATTTCTCGACGGGTGAGAGGTTTCGAATCCGATCCCTGGTTGCGATCTTATCTGCTCGCTCCAGAGTCGGCAATCGCGCTCCGGGAGTGCGCACTGTCGCGACCGTCGGGATGTCCAAGCGTGGTCGATATACTCGAGCGGTATGGCGAAAACGGCGAACCTGTGAAACGCACCGCCCCTCCGTTGAGCTTTTCGAGGCTGTCGAACCGGCCACACTCGACGCACTGGTGGAGCTGGGCGGCCGCGTTCTTGTTCGCGCTGCTCGGATGCCGCTCCGAGCCGCCTGCGCTGACCTTGGGCGTGGCGGCGAGTCTCCGGCAGGCGATGCCGGCCCTGATCGACGCCTACCAGGAAGAGTCTCCCGGGCCGGTTCATTCGAGCTACGCGGGATCCGGCACGCTGCGGCAGCAGGCCGAAGGGGGCGCCCCTCTCGACGCGCTCTTCCTGGCCAGCCCTCGGGAAGTCGAGGCGCTCATTCGTATCGGGGCAGCGGATTCGCGCACACGCGTACCCTTCGCGTCCAACGAGGTGGTGTTGGTCGGCCCGGTGGGTGACCGGCGTCGAGGTTTTGCCGACCTTCCGGAACTCCCGGCGAATGCCCGGGTCGCCATCGGCGATCCCGCTTTCGTACCCGCCGGCGCATACGCCCGTGAGGCGTTTCGCGGCGTCGGGGCGTGGGGGCGGTTGACGGGCCGCCTGGTGTACACGCGCGACGTTGCAGCTGCGCTCGCCCTGGTGCGCCGGCGCGAAGTCGAAGCGGCGGTGGTGTACGCAACGGACTGCCGGGGGCGCGACGACGTCGCGGTCTGGGAGCGCGCAGGTTGGAGCGGGGCGCCGCGCCCCGAGCTCGTTGCCGTCGTGCTGCGCGATGCGCCCGCGCGGGCCGCGGCGGAGCGGTTTCTCGCCTTCGTCGTATCTCCCCGTGGCACATCGGTTCTACAAGAATTCGGTTTTGGGCCGCCGGGCGTCCCGGGAACTCGCCGTGAGTGATGACCTCGGTTTCCCGATCGCGCTCTCGCTCCAGGTCGGGGTAGTGGCTCTGGCGATCGCGGCACCGGCTGGGTTGGCCCTGGCGCTCTTGCAGGCGCGCGCTCGCTATCCGGGTCGCGCCTTCGTCGATGCCGCAATCCTGCTGCCGCTGGTGCTCCCCCCCTCGGTGGTCGGCTTCGTCCTGGTGATGAGCCTCGGAAGACACGGCTGGATCGGCGCCGGGCTCGAGGCTTGTTGTGGGGTGCGCCTCATGTTCACACCCGCCGCGGCGGTGATCGCTTCCGCGGTCGTGGCGCTCCCGATCTTGGTGAAGACCGCACAGCCCGCGATCGAGGCGGTGCCGGCGGAGCTCGAGAAGGTGGGCCGCACTTTGGGGCTCTCGCCCGCCGCGCTCGTCGCCCGCGTGACGCTCCCCGCGGCCTGGCGGGGCATCGTCGCGTCCCTGGTGCTGGCCTTCGCTCGGGGGGTGGGCGAATTCGGGGCGACGCTGATGTTTGCCGGCAACCTGCCCGGTCGTACCAATACGATGCCCCTCGAGATCTACTCCGCACAACAGGCAGGCGACGACGGGCGGGCACTGCTCTACGTGGCGGTGCTGGGCGGATTCTCCCTGGCGGTTGTACTGCTGGCGTCGCGTCTCGCACCACCGCCGAGACTCTCATGAACCCGGCCGAGCGCGGCGAACCGGCCCTTGAAGCGGAGTTGGAGATCGCGGTGGGAAGCGGTCGCGACGCCTTTCGCCTGAGCGCCGCCTTCGGGCTGACGCGCGGGGTGCTCGCACTCTTCGGGCCCTCTGGCGCGGGCAAGTCGCTCACCCTCGAGGCGCTCGCGGGCCTGGTGCGCCCCGTCGCCGGAGTGCTGCGCGTCTCGGGGGAATGTCTCTTCGATGCCGGACGGCAGCGTTTCGTTCCCGCCCATCGGCGCCGCATGGGGTATGTCCCCCAACACAACTCGCTCTTTCCCTTCCGCAGCGTGGCCCAGAACGTGGCTTTTGGGCTGGCTCGTCGGGAACGCAATCGGGCGCGCAGCGTGGTGGCGCCGCTCCTCGAGGAGGTCGGCGCCGCCCATCTGGCCGATGCGCGCCCGGCCTCGCTTTCGGGCGGCGAGCGCCAGCGCGTTGCGCTCGCCCGCGCGCTGGCCGTCCACCCGCGCCTGCTGTTGCTCGATGAACCCTTCGCTT
>CAZTOE010000304.1:0-5330 GCA_964615045.1 uncultured Spirochaetales bacterium | reverse complement strand
CGAACTTCAAACCCGCTTGGTGGAAGAGAGCTACGAAGTGCTCGCGTGGCTGGTAGGGCGTGGGGTGCGGTTCGAACCCATCTACGATCGACAGTCGTTCCTCCGCGGGGGGCGCTATCGCTTCTGGGGCGGTCTCGTGCTGGCCGCCCGCGGCGAGGGCGAAGGCCTGGTCATGGCCGAACGCGACATCGCAACGGGAATGGGGGTCGAGCTGCGCCTGAAGCGGAGGGTCACGTCGCTCCTCGCGCGCGGCGGAAGCGTCATCGGGGTCTCGGTAGATGGAGACGGCCCCCTGGAAGCCAATGCGGTGGTCCTGGCGTGCGGGGGGTTCGAAGCGAACCCGTCGCTTCGGGAACGCCATCTGGGCACCGAATGGCGGAACGCCGTCGTGCGCGGCACCCCCCTCAACCGAGGTGATGGACTCTCGATGGCGCTCGAGGTCGGCGCGGACACGCGCGGGCACTTCGCGGGTTGTCACGCGGTATGCATGGACGTGGCCACACCGGTTTTCGATCAGTGCGAGATTCCTCATCTCGAACGCAAGAATTTTCGCAAGATCAGCTATCCGTTCGGCGTGATGCTCAACGCAAAGGGCCAGCGCTTCGTCGACGAGGGAGCGGATTTCAGGAACTACACCTACGCGCAATACGGACGCGAGGTGCTGAGGCAACCGGGGGGCTTCGCGTGGCAGATCTTCGATGCACAGGTGTCTTCGCTGCTCTACGAGGAGTACCGGAGCGCGACCGCCACCCGGGTGACAGCGGAGACCCTCGAGGGTCTGGCGACACGGCTCGCCGGGGTTGACGCCGCCGCGGCGCTCGCCACGCTTCGGGAATACAACGCGAGCGTCGATCCGCAGGGTGACTTCGATCCCACCGTGAAGGACGGTTGCTCCACGCGGGGCCTGGCGTTGCCCAAATCCAACTGGGCGTTGCCGCTCCGAAGCCCGCCCTTCACCGCGTTTCGGGTGACCTGCGGCGTGACCTTCACCTACGGTGGACTGCGGATTGGGCCGGACGGCGCGGTGCTCGCCACCCAGGGGGAGCCGATTCCGGGCTTGTTCGCCGCTGGCGAGACCGTCGGCGGTTTGTTCGTGGATGGCTACCCGGGAGGGTCGGGTCTGACCGCCGGCGCCGTCTTCGGCCGCGCCGCGGGCGCCAGTGCTGCGCGGCGCCCGTGAGCGCGACGACCGTCGCGTTATCGAGAACGGTTCGCCACGCGCAGCGACGCGAGAATACCGCGCAGGCGTTCGGCGGCATCCGGCGTGGTCACCGGAATACTGAACTCGATGCGATCGACGCGGGTGCCGTAACGCTCGATCAGGCGGTCGGCGATGGTGTCGTGGGTCGCGAGGGTGGCCACGGCATGCAGGACCTCGTCGGGGACGAGTCGCGACAGCGCCTCCCACCGGCCCGCCTTGGAGAGCGCGGCTGCCCGATCGGCGAGCTCCCCCCAGCCGTGAAAATCGAACACCCGGCGGTAGGCCGGCGTCGAGACATAGAACGCCACTCGGGATCGCACGCTTTCGACCACCGGCTCCAGATCCTCGGCGTTTGCCGCCGTGCCGACGAGCGGCTTCATACACAGCTCGATGTCGGACAGCGCCCGACCCGCACGGCGCGCTCCGGCGGCCAGCGCGGGTGCGATGCGTTCGTCGATGAACGCGGGCGTGCAAACCGGATGAAGGCGCAGACCGTCGGCCACCTCTCCTGCCACACCGCACATTGCCGGGCCAATTCCCGCGATGTGGATGGGAATGTCCGGGTGCGCGATCGGACCCGGATCGAAGAGTGGCACCATCAGGGTGAGATCGTAGTGGTCGCTGTGAAAATCGAGCGGGGTGCGCTGCTGCCAGGCAGACCATACTGCGCGCACAGCCCGGACGTAGTCGCGCATCCAGGGAGCCGGGGGGTGCCACGCGAGACCGAAACGCCTGCGGATATGCCCCCGCACCTGCGAACCGAGACCCAGAGTGAAGCGCCCCGCTGACAACTTCTGCAGCGACCAGGCCGACATGGCGGTGATTGTCGGGCTGCGCGGAAACGCCATCGCGACCGAAGTGCCGAGACCGACTGTGGAGGTCGCGGCCGCCCCGAGCGCGAGCAGCTGGTACGGATCCTCCTTCGTCTCCTCGACGAGAACGGTGTCGTAGCCCAGCTCTTCCGCTAGGCGCGCGCCCGCGCCGAATTCGCCAATGCGCAGCGGCGTCTCGGGCTCGCGCAGTCCCGGGTCGAGCTTGCCCAGCGGCAGCAGAGTTTCGAGCTTCACGGCGGCTGTATCTCTCCCTCGCCGGGCCCCTGGCGAAACCACGCGACGCGGTCCTAGCGCTCGTCCTGGAACAACACGGCGTGGCGATGCAGGGCGTCGATCGAATCCGGCGAGCGGCCCAGAAACCGCGCCAGCACCTCGCCGTTGTGTTCTCCGAGGCGCGGCGCGGAAAGTTCCAACTCCTCGGGAAAGGCCGAAAACTTGAAGGGAAAACCGGGGATCGTGACCTCGCCCAGGATCGGGTCGGACACTTGGCGGACCATCCGGCGCGCCACAAAGTAGGGATGCTCCAGGGTCTCCTCAATCGAGAGCACCGGCCCGGCCGGCACACGATGTTCCTCGAGCGCTCGCAGCGCAGCCGCGTCGCTGGGAAAGGATTGCAGCCACGCCTCGATCATGGGGATCAACAAGTCGCGATGCTCTCCGCGCTGGCGGGCCGAGGCGAAGCGGGGATCGTCGGCGAGCTGCGGCCGTCCCAAGGCCCGGGCAACGTTGGGCCATTGGCGGTCGAGCGCGAGAATCACCAGATAGCCCTCGGGTCCCTTGAAGACGCCCTGCGGGCAGGACAGCCGGTGGTGATTGCCGAAGCGCATGGCCTCGTACGCGCCGTGGCTGGCGGCAAACATCTGCACCTCGACCGACTGCATGTGGTAGAGCGCGTCGACCATCGAAATATCGATCCACTGCCCCTGCCCGCTGCGGTCGCGGTGCAGCAGCGCGTATCCGACGGCGGCGAACGCATTCACCCCGGCGATGCCGTCGCCGAGCGGCACTCCGACGAAGCGCGGAGGGCCTTCGGCGTCTCCGGTCATGTGCATGACGCCGGCAAAGGCCTGGGCGTTGTAGTCGTAGCCGGTCAGGTGCGCGAGGGGGCCCTGGCGGCCGTAGGCCGAGACCGAGCACATAATGACGCGCGGATTGAGTTCCCGGATGGACGCGTAGTCGAGCCCGCGTTTGCGGAGCACCTCGGGACCGTAGTTTTCAATGACGACATCGACCTTGGGGATCAGCTCGCGGATCAGCGCAACCCCTTCCGGATTGCGAAAGTCGACGCACAGGCTCTTCTTGCCGCGATTCTGCTGGATGAAGTAGATGCTGCGTCCGTCCCTCAGGAACGGAAACGCCCGCGATGGATCTCCCTGCGTGGCCTGCTCGACTTTGATCACTTCGGCGCCGAGCTCGGCCATGAGGCGCGTCGCCGTCGGACCGGCGAGGTACTGCGTGAAGTCGAGGACGGTGGTGCCGGCGAGCATGGTGCGATTCCGCTAGATGAGCTGGGCGCCGCCGGGGGGATCGACGCGACCTCCGCCCCGCTACCGACCTCCGGTGAGGCTCGACACGCTGAACAGGCGTCGCACCTGCGAGGCCTTCATGTCCGGGATCTCGGTCTTCTCCGACCAACTCACCATCGCGCGCTCACTCTGCACATTGATTGCCACGCTCGACCGCCAGTGGCTCACCGTTTCCGCCGGATCCCCGTCCGGATCCCCACCGGGCCACTTGTAGATGGTGTAGATGATCTTGAACAGCCGGTCCTGGTGATCGAAGATGACGGTGGCCGCCACCCCGAACGTCTCGGCGTCGTAAAAGGTGAGCTTGCGGCCGTACGGATGCCCCTCATAGATGGGCTTGGTTTCCACGACGTGGCAACGCCGCAGTTGCCAGCGATCATTGGCCAGCCAGCTCTGGGGGCCGAAGAACAGCGAGCGGGGATGTCCCGAGTCGGCGACGTGGAGCACGTCTTTCTGGCCGCGGTACTCCCACTCGTAGTCGAGCACGCGTCCCGAAAAACCCTCGAAATCGTCCATCGTCATCTCGGAGCCGACGAAGCTGTCGGAGCGTTCCTTCGCCGAGAGGCGGCGGATCCGCCGCTCGGTTGGCAGGTACGAGTTCACCTGGTCCGGCTCGTGGGGATCCCGGAAGCGCTCGAAGACAAACGCCATGCCGCGCATATCAAAGGGGTCGGTGAACTGCATCCAGTCTTTGAAATACTGCTTGCGCGCGTCGGCGATATCGAGTTCGTAATTCTGGTCGGCGAGCGCCGCCTGATGGCTCAGGTAAACGCGCTGATAGTCGGTGACCACGCTTCGCTCGATGCGACCGCCTCCCGTCAACACCTCGGCGTACTCGGCGCTCTTTTCGTCCGCGGTTCCCGGCACCATGTAGATCATCGGAATGGGCCCGGCGCGGTACCCGAAATGCTGCCACCGGAAGATGTTGTTCCAACCGACCATGAGGCCCGCATCCCGGGGCGAGGCCGCGAGAATCTGCTCCTCGGAGAACGGCCGACCGGCGGTGTAGTTCGCGATTGAGCCATCGGCCTCGATCGAAGGCTGTCCCCGGTACTGAAAGGTGGCGTTCTGATAGCTGCGATGCGGCGTGTGCTGCCCGGTGGCCTGGATCTCGACCTGAACCCCGGGAAAGTCGAACTGCTCGTAGTAACCGGGGGGCAGGAAGGGCCGCAGCTTGGCGAGATCGCTCTGGCGGATGACATCGCCGGCGGCGAAGCGCGGCGCCGCGTCGCGATTGTTTTCCAGCCAGCTCATCACCCCGTCGTAGGTCCACGGGTAGACGGCGTCCGAAAGCTCCACGGAGCCCAGCGCCACGGGCGGGGGGCTCGAGACCGCGGGCGCGGGCGGGGCGACCGAGGTCGGCTTGCGCGCCGCCTCGTTCACCTCGCGCGCCGCCACTGCGAGTTCGCGGGCCGCCGTTTGCGTCGCTTCGGTCGCGGATGGGGTGGGGGTCGTGGCGGCCGGAGCGGCGGCGACCGCCGGCGCCTCGGACGCGAGCGGCGCGGGCTCGCGCGCGGCCACCCGAGGGCTGCGGGCGGGCGTCGCAGCGCCACCTCCCGCGATCTTGAGTTCGCGGGCCGCCGCCGTCAGCTCGCGCGCGGCCGCTGCCAGCTCTCGGGCCGCCAGCGAAAGCTCCTGCGCAGCTTCGGTCTCGGCGCCTACCTCTGCGCGAGCACTCTATGGCGAACGAGCCATCGCACGCCGCGGGACCAGGATTCATCGGTATCGCCGCGGATCTGGGCAGAAACAACGCGAAGCGCCTTGCGCGTA
>CAZTOE010000303.1:0-5331 GCA_964615045.1 uncultured Spirochaetales bacterium | reverse complement strand
TAAATTCCACGATCACGCTGAAATCAGGGTCGACGAAACTCGGACAGCGTGTTCAGCAGGGCGATCAGTCCGGCATCGAAGTCGCCGCCGATGTGGATGCGCAGCACTCGCCTGCCATGCTCGGCGAGGGCGCGGAAGTCGCCCAAGGCCTGCGCACGTAGCAGGGTGGCGAATCCGTAAGGAGCCTCCGGGATTGCGGCATCCTCCGCGGAATCCGCGGTCAGCACCAGATAGGCCCCGGTGTCCGGACCGCCTTTGTGCAGCTGACCGGTCGAGTGCAGGTAGCGCGGACCGTAGCCCAGCGTCGTCGCGACCCGCCCGCGCTCGCGTGCCAGCAGCCGCAGCCGCTGCAGCCGCTGCTGCCGGGCGTCGGTCTGCTGGACATAGGCAAGAAGGGCGAAGTAGTCACCCGCGCTCAGCCCATCCCATAGGGCCTCCAGCAGCGCGGAGGGAGACGCGTCCGCGCTGCTGACCCTAGCCGCCCAGGCAGCCAGCTCTCCTTCTTCGGCGACCGGCGCCTGCTCACCGAGGCTGCCCTCGTCGCCCCAGCGCTCCAGTAGCTCCCGGGTATTGTGCTTGCTCTCGGTGACGTTCGGCTCGTCGAAGGGATTGACGCCGAGGATGGCGCCGGCCGTCGCGGTCGCCACCTCCCAGCGCACGAACTCGGCGCCCAAGTCATAGGGATCCTCGAGCCCGATCTTCACTACCGGATGCCCCGCCTTTTCGAGAGCGGCGAGCCGATCGAGCTGCTGCTGGTCGCGAACGCCGGCAAGACTCACGTGGACGAACAGGCGGTCGTGACCATAGATCTCCGGTGCCCCGAGGGGCTCGTCAAGGATCGGCACCAGGCCGCGGCCGTCCTTGCCGGTGCTCTCCGCCAGGAGCTGCTCCACCCACATTCCGAACGGGGCGATCGGCGCATCGATGGTGAAGGTCACCTTGTTGCGACCCGCACGCGCGTGCGCCCCCAGCGCGGCCCCGAGCAATACGCCGGAGTTGCTGCGGGCGGGTGCGGCCGGCGCGCAGCTCGTTAGCTGGAGAGCGGCACGCTCCAGGAGACGGCGAAGGTCCATTCCCAAGAGGGCCATGGGCACCAGTCCGAAAAGGGATAGCGCCGAGTAGCGCCCGCCGATGTCTTCCTGGTTCAGGAAGATGTGCCGGAAGCCCCGCTCGCGCGCTTCGTCGGCGAGCGGGCTTCCCGGATCGGTAATGGCGACGAAGCGGCTGCCGGGGTGGGTGACGCCGGCGTTGCGCACTGCCTCGAAGAAGTAGCGGAAGTAGCTCAGGGTCTCGATGGTGTTTCCGGACTTACTGGCCGCGACGAAGAGGGTAGCGTGCGGATCGATGCGCCCCTCCACGGCATGCAGGGCAGCCGGGTCGGTGCTGTCGAGCACGAGAAGGTCGGGGAAACCCTCCGCCGGGCGGAACACACGGGCGCAGACGGCCGGACACAGGCTGCTGCCGCCCATCCCGAGGAGCACCACAGAGCGCACACCTTCACCTGGGATCGTGCGGGCGAGTTCGGTGAGTTCGTCGCCGTGCTCCCGGTAATTGGCGACACAGTCAAGCCATCCCAGACGGTTCAGCACTGCCTCGGCAGTCGCGGGGTCCAGCGTCCACAAAGACGCGTCCTTTGCGTTCAGGCGCCGAGCGAACTGTCGCTCGGCGAGCGCATCGAGCACGTCGGGGCGACCATCGTCGGGGCCAGAGAAGGCGGGTCCGGCCGCTGCGGCGCCACAGACGGCGACGCGCTTGCCTTGCAGCGTCGCCATCAGGTCGTTATATGGATCGACGAACTTCTGCATGCCCTCGTCCAGAAGCTGTTGGGTCACGCACTCGAAATCGATACCCGCGGCGGCGATTCCCGACATCACCCGTTCGGCTTGGTCGACGTCGTCTTCGATCGTCCGCGGATGGACCACGCCGTGGTCGGCAAAGGCCTGGATCGTCCGATCCGGGATGGTGTTGACCGTGTCCGGACCGATCAGGGGGTTGACGTAACGCACGTCCTCATAGAGTGGATTCTTGGTGCTGGTGGACGCCCAAAGCACGCGCTGCACGCGCGCACCCCGCTCCGCCAGTGCCAGCCAGCGTTCTCCCGAGAACAGCCGCGTGAAGGACTGATAGGCGAGCTTGGCGCTAGCGACCGCGGCGCGCCCGAGCAGACGCTCGGGCGCGGGGGCATCGCCGGGTGCCGAGGGGATGCCAAGGCGTTGGCCCAGGAGCTTGTCGGTCAGGACATCGATGCGGCTCAAGAAGAAGCTCGCGACTGATGTCACCGAGCGGAGATCTCGGCCGTTCTCGGCGCGCCGTTCCAAGGCCCGCAGGTAGGCCTCGGCCACCGCCTCGTAAGCGGAGAGCGAGAAGAGCAGCGTGATGTTGATGTTCACGCCCTCGAAGAGCATCTGCTCGATGGCCGGAACGCCCGCCGGGCTACCGGGGATCTTGATGAAGACGTTGGGCCGCTCCACCGCCTGAAACAACCGCCTCGCCTCTGCCATGGTCGCATCGGTGGCGTGCACCAGATAGGGCGATACTTCTAGGCTCACGAAGCCATCGGCCCCCTGGGAGTCCTCGAAGACCGGCTGCAGGATGTCGCAGGCGGCCCGGATGTCGGTCACCGCGAGTCGCTCGAAGAGGGCATCGACGGCGAGCCCTTTCCGCACCAAGCCCTCGATCTGCTCGTCGTAGGCGTCGCCTCGGGACATGGCCTTGTCGAAGATCGCCGGATTCGAGGTAATGCCGCGCAGCCCTTCTTCCTGGACGCGGCGCTCGAGCTCGCCATTGCGGATCATGTCTCGGGTCAGATTGTCCAGCCAGTAACTCTGACCGTGCTCGTGAAGTTCAAGCAGAGGGTTCATGTCGTTTCTCCTGATTGCGAGTGAGCGCGGGACGCAACGCTCAGCGTGTTTGCGCCAGCGATGGGGCGGGCTGAGGCCGTGCTCGAAAATACTGGGTGATCTTGATGATGAAGTCCGCTGCCATCAGTAGATCGCCGACGGCGAAGACCACATCGCCTGGGGTGCGCAGCCACTGCCAGAAGACGGTGCTCTGGTAGAACTCCAGGCTGCGGGCATAGGCGTAGCCTTTTTCGTGCACCGCATCGAGCTGCGGAATGCCCACGGGCAGGAAATTCATGACTACCCACATCACCAGCACCAGGTTGTAGAGCCAGAACGCCCACAGCCCGAGGCGGTCGCTCCAGGCATGGCGATCGCCTTCCAACTCCTCGGACACCACCGCCGCGACACGACCGCTAGCATCCAGGCAGTCGAGGAATATCCGATTCGCGAGCAGGTCGAGCTCCTTTTGGGGGTCGCCGCTCACGTTGGCGCTGCCGACGGTGCCCAGACGCCCCGTGAGGGCCGCTCGGCGGGTCTCGCGTGCGACCACCTTCGCCGCAAACGCTATCTCCGCTACCAGCGTTTCGAGCTGCGGAGCCCCGCGGTCCGCGGCCAAGGCCGCCGCGTGACGCCGGAGCGTAGTGGCCTGCGAGCTGCGCTCCACGCGATCGGGGCGCTGTGAAGCAACAGGGTTCATGGTCCGTTCTCCTTTGCTCTGACGTGCCGGGATCGACCGGTCTTTCATCGTGCCCGGGCCGAGCCCTCAGAGCAGCGCTTGCACCGCCTCGACGATCGCGGCTCGGTCGATGCCTTCCAGCGCCAGCAGCTCCGGCGGCTTGCCGCTCTTCGGCTTGGTGCGCACGGCGAGCGAGCGGAAACGCATCGGGGTACCCGCCAAGGTGCTCGCCACGGCCTCACCGATGCCTCCCGCGGCGTGATGGTCTTCCACGGTGATCAACACGCCTGTTTCTCGGGCCGCCGTTTCTAGCGTCTCGCGATCGAGGGGCTGGATGCTGTACAGATCGATGACACGTACGGAGATGCCCTTTCCGGCGAGTTCCTCCTGTGCCGCCAAGGCCTCGTGCACGGTGATACCGGCAGCCACGACCGTCGCGCGATCGTTGCTCGAAGAGCGCAGCACCTTCGATCCGCCGATCCGAAACGTTTCATCGGGCGAGTAGGTGACCGGTGTGGCGCCGCGGGTCGTGCGCAGATAGACCATGCCTCGGTGAGCGGCAGCGCACTCCACGAGCCGCTCGCAGGAGACGGCATCGCTCGGGTAGAGCACGACGCCGTCGCGCAGCGATCGAAACATCGCCAGATCGGCCAGCCCCATCTGGGAGGGGCCGTCCTGGCCGATGGACACCCCGGCGTGGGATCCGACGAACTTGAGATTCGGCTCCGAATACTGAGCCATCCGGATCTGGTCGAAGGCCCGGGTAAGAAAAGCGGCGAAGCTCGAAACGAAAGGGAGTTTCCCCCGCATCGACAGACCCAGCGCCGCTCCCACCATGTTCTGCTCCGCGATGTACATCTCGAAGAAGCGGTCCGGGTGGGCATCCTTGAAGTACGCGGCGCGGGTGGAATTGCTCACCTCGCCATCCAGGCTGATCAGTTCCGGGAATTGAGCGGCGATGCGGACTAAGGCATTGCCATAGGCGTTGCGGGTCGCGACCTTTTCCCCGAGCGGGTACTCCGGGGCCGCGCTCGTGTCAGCGGCGACACGCCGCTGCGGCCGCCGGTCCTGCGGCGGCAGGATCGTCCCGCGGACCTGGTGATCCACTTGGCCGAGCCCCGCGAGGGCGTTCTGGAGATCGCGGCCCTCCAATGCTTTGCCGTGAAAGCCTTTTTTGTTCTCGACGGCAGGGACGCCCTTCCCCTTCAGGGTATGGGCGATGACCATGACCGGACGAGTCGCGCCCTCGCTTGCCGTTCGATAGGCCCGCTCGATTTCCTGGAAGGAATGACCGTCCTCTACCACGACCGTGCGCCAGCCGAAGGCATCGAGTCGCCGCCGATAGACGTCGAGATCGTAGCCGTACATGGTCTCACCGCGCTGACCCAGTCGGTTTACGTCGAGTACGCCGACCAGGTTGTCGAGGCCGTAGTACGCGGCGAGCTCGACCGCCGACAAGGACGAGGTCGGGTGACCGGATCCCGCCTGACCTGTGGCGCTCAGGATGAGCCATCGCAGACGGGTGGCGATGCGGGCGAGCTGCTCCGTAGCTGGTTGGCGTCCGACGTCGTTCACGATATCCTCCTTCTGAGTGGGTGGAGGGGGTCACTAGGCGCCGTGAGCGGCTGCTAACTCGGTACTCGGCGGGCTTGCCGCTCGGGACTCTTGCTGCAGGTCACGTACCATCCCGCCTCCACTCCCCTGCGACGCAGCAGAGCGCACAACGCATCTCCCCGCGACCGCCTCGGCGTGGGGGAAATGAGCCATCGTGGGGGAAATGAGCCACCACCGGTTTTGGCCCGTGAAGTGAAT
>CAZTOE010000302.1:0-5349 GCA_964615045.1 uncultured Spirochaetales bacterium | reverse complement strand
TCGCGCTCCCCTGCGAGTCTGCCGCGCGCAGCTGCGCGCGAAAGTGGAGCCAGCCTCCCAGGCCAATCGCCGCCAGCACGGTGGGAACCGCCGCCACCCCAAGCACCAGGGTCTGCCAACCGCGCGAGGGATTGGCCGCGGGTTCGGGCGCCTTCATGAAGGTTGGTCGCGACACGCCCGGGCGCGCTCGAGGTAGGTCGAAAGCAGGAGCGACGCCGCCACGGCGTCGACGGCGCCGCGGCCCAGCCGCTTGCCTCTGCTCTTGGTTCTGGAGTCGTGGCCTCCGACGCGGTGACCCGTCGCTCGGAGCGAGCGCTCCGCTTCCCGGGTGGTCCACCGTTCGTCCAGGACTTCCACCGGAACCCCGAGATCGCGTTCCAGGTTTGCGGCGAAGGTGCGCGCCGTGCGCGCCTGTTCCCCCTCGCGGCCATCCATGTGAATGGGTAGCCCCACGACGATTCGCTCCACGCCCCGCTCTTCGACCAGTCGCCTCAGGGCTTCGCGATCGCGCCAAGCGCCGCGGCGCTCCAGGGAGCCTTCCGGGAAGGCAATGCGTCCTTCCGCGTCGGAAAGAGCCAGACCGATCCGGCGCGCTCCGAGGTCGAGGGCAAGAACTCGCACGCGAAGGATTCTAGGCGAGCCCTTCGGACTGGCCGAGGGCAGCCGGACGCGCCGCGCGGCGGGCCAGCGCCTCCGCAGCCGCGATGCGCAGGCGGCGATCGCGGAGCCGACGCGCCCGCCGGAGCGCCCGCTCAGCGTGCTCGCCCGGGAAGGCTGCGAGGGTTTCTACCGTGGCCAGCTTCAGGTCGCGCAATTTTTTCCGCTGCCGAAAGCTGCCGCGTTCCAGCAGGCCGGCAAGCACGGGTACGGCCTCGACACGTTTCAGCTGACCCAAAGCACGAACGGCCTCCCGGGCCAGGCCGGGAGCGTCGCTTTCGACGAAGCGAGCCAAGGCCTGGACCAGCGGAGCCACCGCCAGAGCCCGACCGGTGTGCCCGAGGGCTCGTAGCGCCAGGCTCACCACACTCGGGCGCGGGCTTTGAATGGCCTCCACCAGCGCCTCGAAGGCTCCCACGTTTCCGATTCGCGCGAGCCCCTTGGCCGCTTCCCGGGCCTCCTCAGCGCTGCCGTCGAGCAGCAGCGAGCGCAGGACGGGCACCAGGCGCGGGTTCTGGGTCTCGCCCGCGAGCTGCATCGCCATCCGACGGGACGGAGCGTCTTCGGTCTCGATCTCGTCGGCCAACGCCGCGGCGGCTTCTTCTCCCATCGCCAGGAGGACGCCAGTGAGCCGCGTACGTTCTTGATCCGAGGCGGCTCGGGAGAGCCGCTTCAGCAAGGAAGGAACCGCCGGCGCCCCCAGTTCCAGCAGGATCTCGGCGCTGTGCAAGGTGGTGTCGGCCTTGGAGGAGCTGGCGCGGTCGATCAAAGCCTCGATCAACTTGCCCGCCCCGAGACGCTCTACACACCCGTGGGCCGAGAGTCGTTGCGTCGCACTGTGCTTGATGTCGTCACTCGCGTGACGCGCAAATTGGGCCAAGACCTGAAGCCCTTCGTCGAAATGACCGTCGGCGACCCGAGCTTCACACAGCGCAGCGATCTGGAGCGCCAGCTCCCGGTAGCGCTGATCGGAGAGACACTTCTCCAGCTGATCCTGCAGTGCGCGCAACTGGCGGCCCGGCTCGAGCTCATCGCGCGAGGTTTCGACCGCAGGCCGCGGGTCCAGGACCGGGCCCGGCGGGGTCTCGGCGCCGATGGGAGCGCTATCGAGGAGCGGCTCGGACTGGGCAGTCGTCAGGATCCGCGGCGGCGGGACTTGCGCGGTTGCGCCGAGGGCCGCCTCCCGCAGAGCGGCGTAATCCGAGCCGTTGATCTGGATGCCGAGGCGAGGTGACGCATAGAATGCGGCTTCGAAGCCTCCCTCGCGCTCGACCTGCTCTGGATCCCTCACCAGAACGTCGAGCAGGGCCGCCAACGTCGCGGCGTCGAGTTCGGGAAACCAGGTGAGGCGGTCGACGCGCCGAGCTTCGAAGGCCCGTGCGAGCTGGCCGCACAATTCCTGACCCACGGGAATCTCCAGATCGGGGAGCCAGAAGCTGGCGTCACGGAGCCGCAAGGAGAGGGCGCCGGAGCGGCTGAGCTCGCTGTGCCAAGCGCGCCAGCAGCGGTCGAGCGCCTCGCCGCGGGCCGGATCCTGGGAGGGGTAGAACCTCCAGCCCTTCCAACCGCGACCAAGTTCAATCAGCAGCGCCGAGACGTCGGCGGGGGTGCGGCCAGCGCGATCCCGGTCCGCTGCCATCTGCGCGGCTTCCATGGGAACTAACCTCGGTTGTGAGCCGGCCAGGCCCCCTGTTTCTTGGGGGAGCCAGGGCATACCATCGACCGATCGCGCACCCGCCCTTAGTTCCCTCCGCTCGCCACCAGCTCGCTGCGGGCTACCTTGTGGGGGTGCGGCTCCCCCCGCCGCGACATCGACCTGATCCTCGGTCCCGGGTGATTGGCCTCTGTGGCTGACTCCCCTCAATACGACGACCGCGAGGATCGTGGCCCTAGGGGTCCCGGACCGCGTCCAGTGTTTGCTCTGGTTCTGGCCACCGCCGGTGGCGCGGGCCTCGTGCCTGTGGCGCCGGGAACTGCCGGCTCGGCGGTGGGAGTGTTCCTGTTCCTGGTCCTGGCGTCGCTCTGGACGCCGCTCTACTTCGCCACGGTAGCGACCGTGATCGCCTTGGGGGTCTGGGCCGCCGACCGGGCCGAGCGCTGGTACCGGCGCAAGGACGACGGGCGCATCGTGATCGACGAGGTCGCCGGTCAGCTCATAGCCCTGACGCCGCTACTGTGGATGGGCGTGACCGCGGTCGGCATCGTGACCGCCTTTGTCGCGTTCCGGTGCTTAGATATCTGGAAGCCGGGACCGGTGCGGATCGCGGAGGGAAGCTTTGCCGGGGGCACGGGAGTGGTGATGGACGATGTCGTTGCGGGGCTGCTCGCGGCGGGCGTGACCGCGGGTGTGCTCGGCGGCCTCACCGCGCTCTGCGCGGGTGCGACGCGAGGAGCGCAGGCGGCGTGAAGGCGGAGGTCCTCACGATCGGCGACGAGCTGTTGCGCGGAGAGATTGTGGACACCAACAAGTCTCATCTTTCGCAACGGCTCCTGGAGCTCGACATCGAAACCCGTTTCCATGTGACCGTGGCCGACGATCCCTCCGATATGAGAGAGGTGTTCCTGCGCGCCGCGGTCCGCAGCGATGTGATCTTGGTTTCCGGTGGACTCGGCCCCACGCGCGACGACCTCACCATTGAGGTGTTGGCCGAAACCTTCGGTCGCAAACTCGTCCTCGACGAGGCCTCGCTCGCGACGATCCGCGCCTTCTTCGCTCGCTTTGGCCGCGAGATGGCCGAGATCAATGCCAAGCAGGCCTACTTTCCGGAGGGCGCCGAGGTGCTGCCAAACCCGGTCGGAACCGCTCCGGGCACGATGCTCGAAGTGCCCAAGCCCCGAGGTGCCGACATCGCGGGCGGCGGGGCTCTCCCCACCTCGCTCTTCTTCTGCATGCCCGGGGTGCCGCGGGAGTTGTACAAGATGATGGAAGAACAGGTGATGCCCCGGATCGCCCCGCGCCGCCAGCAACAAAGCGTTTCCCGCGCCGCCCTATTGCGGACCTTTGGCATTGGTGAGTCCAATCTCGACGAGTTGTTGAGGGGTGTCGATCTCGAGCCGGGTGTCGAGCTCGGTTTTCGCACAGCTTTTCCTGACAACTACGTGCGACCCGTGGCCCGCGGTGCCGACGCGGCCGCGGCGGATGCGCTCCTGGAACGAAGCTGCCGGGCGTTGCGCGAACGCTTGGGACCGCTCTGCTACGGCGAGGGTGACGCCGAGACCCTCGAGGCCGTCACCGGTGCCCTGCTCCGTGAACGCAAGGTTCGCATCGCAGTCGCAGAATCCTGCACAGGAGGGCTGATCGGCCAGCGCTTCACCGCAATCGCTGGCTCTTCGGACTACTTCCTGGGCGGTGTGATCGCCTACTCCAACGAAGCCAAGCAGGCGCTTCTCGGCGTGCCGGCGGAGCTCCTGGCCGAACACGGAGCGGTGTCGGAACCCGTCGCTCTGGCGATGGCCGAGGGCGTGCGCGACCGCTTCGGGGCCGATCTGACGGTCGCTACCACCGGGATCTCCGGACCGGGCGGAGGCACGGCGGACAAGCCCGTGGGGTTGGTGTTCGTCGCCCTGGCGCACGCCGGCGGAAGCCAGGCTCATCGCCTGCTCTTTCCTCTCGACCGGGAGCGCCATCGACAGATCACGGCCCAGCTGGCGATCGATTGGATGCGCCGTCACCTGCTGGGGGAGGTCTTCGAGCTGCCGCGTATCGGGAGGAAACTTTCGTGAGCGTGAGCCTGAGGACTTTCTTCGCGGTGGAGCTCGACGCAGGCGCCCGGGCCTACGCCGCCGCGCTCTCCAAGCGACTGGAGGCGGCGCCCGGTGGCGACGCGATTCGCTGGGTTCCGTCCGAGAACCTTCACGTCACGCTTCGTTTCTTGGGCCCCACGCCGAGCGAGAAGGTGCCTAACCTGGTTGCCTCGGTCGGTCGGGAAACCGCCGAACAGGCAAGCTTTGCGGCGCGGTTGGGGGAGCTGTCCGCGCTGCCTTCGGCGCGGCGACCGCGTGTCTTGACGCTCACGGTCGACTCGGACGGTCGTCTTGAAGCGCTGTCGTCGGCCGTCGAGCGGGGCGTCGTGCGGATGGGCTTTGAACCCGAGCAACGCCCGTTTCGAGCACACCTGACCCTGGGGCGCCGCCGGAACGGCCGAACGATAAGGGCCGCGGAAGCGGTGCGCCGGCGGGCGCGACCCTGGCTGGTCCGCGAGCCGGCGTCGGGAATCACCTTCCGGGTCGACAACGTGGTCTTGTTTCAGAGCCTATCGCGAGACGGGGGGGTCGAGTACGCGCCCCTCGAGCGCATCGCGCTTCGTCCCGGACTCACCCGAAACCCCTCATCCACTGAGGTTCCACCCGAGGAGAAAATGTGATGGCCAGCAGCAAAGGAACGCCGCAGAAGGCTCCGGCAGTTCGCGAAACCGAGGCGGGTCCGCGCCGCAAGGCGATTGAGCTCGCCCTCTCCACGATCGAGAAGCAGTTCGGCAAAGGTTCGATTCTGACCATGAACGAAGATGCGATTGACCGGGAGGTGGAGTCGATTCCCAGTGGCTCGCCGAGCCTCGACTTTGCGCTCGGGATCGGCGGGTACCCCCGTGGCCGCGTGGTGGAGATCTACGGTCCGGAGTCGAGCGGCAAGACCACTTTGGCGTTGCACGCCGTGGCCGAGGTTCAGAAGCAGGGTGGCGTGGCCGCCTTCAT
>CAZTOE010000301.1:0-5405 GCA_964615045.1 uncultured Spirochaetales bacterium | reverse complement strand
GCCTATCACGAAGAAGACCCTGCAAAGAATCGGCGCCTCGAAGACGAGGTCATCGGCAAACAGAGCTTCTGGGGAACACCCAACACGTTCCTCGACCGCAAGCGCGGCGCTGACCTGCTGAACATGTACCTGGATGAGAAGGTCTATGCGGAGGAACTGGGCGGTTTCGACGGCTTCATGTTGAACGAGCACCACGGCACGCCTTTCTGTCTGGGCGCCGTAATGGACGTCGAGGCGGCGATTCTCGCCAAGATCACCAAGACCTCGAAGATGGTGCTCCTCGGCAACCCCATCCCCGTAGCGAGCCCGCTGCGACTCGCTGAAGAGCTCGCGATGATCGACATGATCTCGGGCGGGCGTTTGGTTCCCGGCTGGGTCCGGGGCGCCGGGTCGGAGCAGCTCGCCAATGGCGCCAACCCGGCGTTCAATTTTGAGCTCTTCGACGAGGGGCACGATCTGATCATCAAGTGCTGGACGGACGACGGACCCTTCCGCTGGGAGGGCAAGCACTTCCACTACCGCATGGTGAACCCGTGGGTGAAGCCGGTGCAGAAGCCGCACCCGCCGATCTGGATCCCGGGCCTGGTGAGTCCGAACACCGCGCGTTGGGCGGCGCGCAAGCGCTACCCCTACGTGGCGCTTGCAACCTACCCCGAGCCGACCGCGGAGCTCTGGAACATCTACTCGGAAGAGGCGGCCAAGGAGGGCTACCAGGCGGGTCCGGAGAATTTCGGCTACATGCAGCCGGTGTTCGTGGGCGACAACCAGAAGCGCGCCGAGGAGATGGGCAAGCGCTTCCTCTTCGGCGGGCACTTTGCCCACTTTGCGCGACCGGAGTGGATGTTCCCGCCCGGCTACAACACGAAGGAGGCCACCCGGCGTCTCGCGACAGCGTTCGCCAACCCGAACCTGCCCGGGCGATCGATGGTCGCCGAGTGGGCCGATACCGAGTCGGTGTCGGAGATCCGCGAGCGCATTTACGACCGTTATGACACAGCGCGTGACGATCTACAGATGGTCGCGGGCACGCCGGACTACGTGATCGATCGCGTGAAACACGTGATGAACATTCTGCGGCCGGGGATCCTCTCATTCTGGGTCGACGGTCCGCTGCCGCCCGAAGAGCGCAAGAAGTGCCTCAAGCTGCTCGCCGAGGAAGTGATCCCGGCGCTTCGCGACTATGGCCGCGAGCTCAAGATCGTCAGCCCCTTCGAGCGCCAACCCGGCTCGGTTCCGATCAACTCGTCGGGGATCCCCGAGCCGGTAGCCTGGCCCGACGTGGAGCCGACGTACTAGCGATCGGGGCCATGGCTCGGATTGCCCGAGCGCTGGCGGCGCAAGGTGCCGCCAGCGCTCGATGCCCTCAACGCAGCTCTTTAACCCAAGAAGAATTGTCGAACCAGAACCTGCGCGCTCGCTCCAATGCGCCGCTTTCCTGAAGCGCAGTGACGTAGGTCTCGAGCAGGTTCGCCAGCCGGCGTTCGTCGAGGGGAATCGCGATCCCCATGGGCTCCACGGTGAAGGTCGCGTCGGACGCGATCAGTCCGGCGTCGGGGTGGCGCAACACCGCGAACTTGCAGGTTTCCCGATCGGCGATCATCACATCCGCCTCGCCCTTGATCACCTTCGCGATGGCCTGTTCGAGCCGCTCGGTCACGGTCAGCTGGGATTGCGGCAGGGAGCGCTTGGCGAACTCCTCGCTGGTCGAACCCTGAAGCGCGACGACCCGCAGCGTCGGCGCGTCGAGGTCTTCGGCGATCGTGGCCTTCGCGAGTTCGGGCGACCGGGTGAGGGCGGTCTTGCCGGACGTGTAGTAGGGGCCGACGAACGCTACGCGTTGAATCCGCGCCGGCGTGATCGTCATCCCGGACATCACCATGTCGACCTCTCCGCGATCCAGGGTGTCGAGCAGCTCGCCGAAGGGCCGCTGCACCAGGACGGGTTCGACCCCCATCGACTGAGAGAGGACGCGGACCAGCGCCACTTCGAGGCCGAGCAGTTCGCCGCTCTTCGCCACCATGTTGAGGGGCGGCTGTTCCCCCGAAATTCCGACCCGCAGCTCGCCAGTGCGCAGAATGCGGGCAAGGCCGCGCTGGGACTCGGTTTCGGTGCGGGCGAAGTCTCCGAGCGAGAGCGCCAGGAGCAAGGCGACCAGGCTGGGCAACCAACGAGTGCGAATCACGCGCATGCATCCTCCCCGAGTGGGGCAAGAGCTTAGCCTCGGGGTGCCTCCCGCTCCCACCACACGAGGAGGCGCTCGCGGAGCTTCTCGCGCCACCCGGGCGGTTCGGTGTCGATAGCGAGATGGGAGGCGTGAGCCGGAACTTCGACGGGTGCAAAGCGGGCCGCGCTCTCCGGATAGAATGCGGGGCCCGCATCAGAGGGATCCCGCCCGATCCGTTGCCTTTCGGCCAGGCGCTGCAAGGTGACTTCGCGGCGACAGCGCGTCTCGAGAATCAGCAGCGGCAGGTTGCGAGCGCGGGCGAAGGCAGCGGCGGCGTCCCGATGGGCTGGCCGTGAGAAGGTAGCGTCGAGGACGGCGGGGCGACCTGCGGCGACCACTGGCTGTGCGCGCTCGAGCAGTCCGCGGTACACGCGCTCGCTGTGCACCTCCGTGTAGATCCCCTCGTCGACCGCGGCTGCGGGCCGCGCCGTCGCATCGAGCCCCGCAAGTCGCTTGCGAACGCGATCCGATGCGATGGCCGCGCCGCCCAGCACCTCGGCCGCGACCTCGGCCGCGGTGCTCTTGCCGGTCCCGACGATCCCGGTGACGAGCACAAGGGCGCCGCGCGGGGGGCCCGTGAGACTGGCAAGCGCCAGGTCGAGGTGGCGGCTCGCGCTCTCCTGGGCCGCGCGACGCTGCGCGTCGGGGAGTTCCTCCTCTGTTGCGGCCATGACGGCCACTTTGGCCCGCACGGCAGCGCGGTAGCTCAGAAAGTAGTCGACCACCGCGTAGAGGTGAAAATCATCGGTAGCGCGGGCGTAGTGCCGCAGGAAACGGTCGGCCAAGGCAGGCCGCCCCCGATAGGTCAGATCCATCGCCAGAAACGCGACCTCGGAAGCGGCATCGATCCGTCGGAGGTCATCGCTGAACTCGATGCAGTCGATGAAGAGCGGTTCCGCCACGTCTCCGGCAAACCAGACGTGCGCCAGGTGGAGATCGCCGTGTCCGTCCACCGCGCGTCCGTCGCGCCGCCGCACCTCGAAGCGATCCGCGTGCGCGTTCAGAAAGCTGCGCGCCGCGTGCGCGAGCCGAGTGGGCCGCTCGTCCCGGAACGCGGCCTCGAGATGCTCGAGATTCACCTCCACCGGTCTGGCGATGGCGTTCAGCCATTGGTCCGGAGCAAAGGGCGCCGCCGCACCGAGGCCCTGTCGAGCGTGGAAGCGCGCGATCGCGGTAGCGACAGCGTCGACGTGCGCCTCGTCGAAGCGGCTCTCCGCCAGGAGACTCAGAGCGTCGGTGCCCGCGGGCAAACGCCGCATGACGACACAGTGCTCGAAGTCGGGGTGCACGACCGCCTCCTGAACGGGTCCCACGCTCACCCCGTCCCTCCCCGTGCGGACCTCGGCCACCCCCAGGTAGACGTCGGGGGCCAGGCGACGATTGAGGGCGACCTCGCGCAGGCAATCCGCGTTGCGGGCCTGACGGGTTGCGAAATCGAGGAAACCGGGGTTGAGCGCCTTGCGAAGCTTGTAGACGCGCTCGGGCGTGAAGAACAAATACGAGATGTGGGTCTGTTCGGTGGTGACGCCCCGCGCGGCGCTCACGTCGAAGGGATAGGCTTCAACGCCGCTCAGCCCTTCGGCCACATCGGGCGGAAGCGGTTGGATCTCCGAGGCCATCAAGCCGACTTCCGCTCCGTTCTAACCGGGGTACGCCGCGCGCACGAGCAATACCCAAACCACCGCCCCGATCGCCAGCTTGCCTAGCGTGCCGGCGAGCCGCCCGATGGAGGCCGCGATCGCAGCGCGTACATTCTCCCGCGGATGGCGTCGTTTCTCTGCGGTGACCTCGCCGATCAAGGCCCCGACGAAAGTTCCCACCAAGGCGCCGAGCAGCGTCCCGATCAACGGGATCGGGACCAGCAACGAGAACAGGATCGCCCCCGCGATGGCGCCGACGATGGCCCCGATTACACCGCGGTGGGTCGCTCCTCCCCACTTCGCCCCCAACGCGCCCGCCGCGAACTCAATCACCTCGCCGAGCCCCGCCAGAGCGGTTGCCGAGGCGAGCACGGGCCAGCCGAAGGTCATCGGCTTGCCCGCGGGACGCCAGATCGAGTCTACCAGCTCAATAAACACCGCCACGCCGAGCAGGAGCCAGGTGCCGGGAAGACTCAGGGGGATCAGCAACACACAGACGAGTCCCATCAGCGCGAAGACGACCACCACGGCGATTGCGTACCAGTCCACGGTGGGGAGTGTGACCGAGATCGGGCACGTCGTCTCGGTGTTCCTCTGAGTCAGCGAGCCACACTGCCGAGGCACCTAGTCTCGCTGCCTCCGCGGGGTCGCCGCGTCGCCTCCGAAAATGCCGCACTTTCGCTGGCACGCGGTGTGCAACACTGTCCGGCGAGGGGGGATCGATGGAGCTCGAGGACGAACGTCTGCGCAACGAGATCGTTGAGCAGCTTTTCTTCGACGACGACGTCGACGACAAGCAGGTCTGGGTGGTCGTGTGCGACGGCGTTGCCATCCTGGAAGGCGCGGTCCCGTCGCAGCGCGCCAGGGATGCGGCGGAGTCGGATGCGCTCGCGACGCCCGACATCGCCTGGGTCGACAACCGGCTCGAGGTGATCGGCCAGACCTTTGGGCCGCACCGGACCCGTCACGCCCGCTCGACGTAGCGGCGCAAGGCCGCGGCGTTGCGCGGAGCGTGACCGCCCAGGTCGTTGTTGAAGTAGGCAAACACGTCGCGACCCCCATTCAGCCAACGGCGGATGCGTCGAGCCTGGGCGACAAGCGCTTGCGGCGCGTAGCTTCCTCCATAGCGACTCCCGTGGAAACGGAGATACGTCCAAGCCGTCGTGGTCACCACCGGATGGCTCCGGATCAGATCGTGGATCACCAGCGCGGCCCGGCGCCGACGCAACACTTCGAAGACCTCTTCGCAGAGCCAGCTCGGGTCGCGCAGCTCGACGGCAACGCGCCGGTGGCGCGGCACCTCACGCAAGAAACCCTCGAGCCGCGCCGGATCGGCGCGCCAGTGCGGTGGCAGCTGGACGAGGATCGGGCCTAGACGGCGACCGAGCCGCTCCGCGCGTTCCAGAAAGCGCTCGAGCGGCGCCTTCGGATCCACGAGGTGTTTCAAATGGGTTGCGTAGCGACTGAACTTGAGGGCAAAGCAGAAGCCGCGGGGCGCTTGCTCTCGCCAGTGGTCAAAAGTCTTGGGATCGGGGAGCTGG
>CAZTOE010000300.1:0-5439 GCA_964615045.1 uncultured Spirochaetales bacterium | reverse complement strand
AACGGCGCAAGCTCGGCAAGTTCGAGTACGCCAACCACGGCACGATTTTTCTGGACGAGATCAGCGAGATGCCGCCCCCGCTCCAGGCCAAGCTGCTGCAGGTGCTGCAGGACGGCGAGTTCTCACCGCTCGGGGGGCGCACCGACGTGCGCGTCGATACCCGGGTGGTCGCCGCGACCCACCGCGACCTCGAGACCGCGGTCGAGCGCGGCGAGTTTCGCTCGGACCTCTTCTACCGGCTGAACGTGGTGACGATTCCGCTGCCCCCGCTGCGCGAGCGCGCCGGCGCGGTGCCGCTCTTGGTGGAGCACTTCCGGGCGCTCTACAACGCGCAATATGGCCGAACCCTGCCGTCGTTTTCCGAGCGCGCGCTCGAGCTCTTCCACGCCTATTCCTGGCCCGGCAACGTGCGGGAGCTCGAGAATTTCGTGAAGCGGGCCGTCGTGCTGGGCTCGGAAGACACGATCCTCGACGAGATTGCGCGCCGCCTGGGCGACGGCAGCGCCGAAGAGGGGGAGCGCAGCGCACTCGATCTCGGCGGGGTACGCGCCGAAGTGCAGGGCGGCCACGAGATCGATCTCAAGGCGGTGGCCAAACAGGTCGCCCAGGTTGCCGAGAAACGGGTGATCGAGCGGGTGCTCGACCGCACCCGTTGGAACCGCAAGGAGGCCGCCAAGCGGCTCCGCATCAGCTACAAGGCGCTCCTTTACAAGATGAAAGAGAGCGGCCTCAGCGAGGCGCGGTGAGCGGGAGGAAGCGATGAAAACGAGAAGTCGTGGTTTTGCGCTGCTGGGGGCGGCGCTTTGGCTGGGCGCCGCCTGGGGCTGTGCCTCCTCGGGCAATCCGCTCCCGCCGCCGCCGGTCTCTGAGGGTGGAACGCCGCAGGCCTACGAGATCGGCCCCGGCGACGTGCTGCAGATCCAGGTGTGGAAGAACCCCGAGCTGAGCGGCACGGTCCCGGTGCGCCCCGATGGCATGATCTCGGTAACGCTGCTGGACGACGTACAGGCCGCGGGTCTCACCACGCTGCAGCTCAAAGAGCACCTGACCGAGGCCTTCAAGGAGTACATCCGCTCTCCCGACGTGACCGTGATCGTGACAGAGATCAACAGCAAGCGGATCGCGATCGTGGGCGAGGTGGCGCGGCCCTCGGCGATCCCGCTCCAGGTCGACATGCGCGTCCTCGATGCGATCGCGTTGGTCGGGGGCTTCAGCACCTTCGCCGACCGCTCCGACATCCGCATCCTGCGACCCCAGGACGACGGCGGCGTGGTCGAGTACCGCTTCAACGCCAAGACGTTCCTAAAGGGCCGGGACCCTCAATCGAATATCATCCTGAAGCCCGGAGACACCATTGTCGTTCCCGACTGAGCGAAGCGTGCGGCAGCCCGCGGCGCGGCTTGCGGTTGCGCTCCTGGTGGCGCTCGGAGCCGCTGGTGGGTCGACGACCGCGGCTGCCGAGGGCCTTGAGCTGACCCCCTCGCTGGGGAGCGAGTTCGGCTATGACTCGAACGTGCTGCGGGAGGGGAACGATCGCAAAGGCGACGGCGTCTTTCGCCTCAGCCCCCAGCTGAACTTTGCCAAGCCGCGGGGCGATCTCACTTTCGACACCAGCTACCGCTTTGGCTACGAGCACTTCCTGACCCGCAGCCAGATCGATGACACCGACAATCACTTCTTCACCGGGTCGCTCGACTGGCACCTTTCCGACCGCACGCAGTTCGGGCTCAGGGAGAGCTTTGCCTACACCCGCGATCTCAATAGCCGCTTCGAGTCGGGGGCGATCGATACGACTCCCGACGTCGAAGTGCGCCGCCAGCGGCGCACCGCGAACAACGCCACGGTCTCGTTCTCCCATCTCCTGACGCCCCGCTGGCAGTTCGAGAGCGATGCTTCGCAGAGCTATCGCGACGCTGAGAGCGAGAGCTCCTCGGTGCGCGGGAGCGCGCAGATGCTCTACTTCACCACGCCCCGGCTGAGCGTGGGTGCCGGCTCTTCCGGGGGCTACACCTCTTTCGACGGCTCCGGCACACGCGTCGGGAACCGCTCTCTCTTCGTGCAGGGCTTCGTGGTGACCCGCTACCGGTGGAGCCCGACCGTGTCGCTCGAAGCTTCGGGGGGCCCGGCCTGGACCCGTACCAGCATCGCGCCGAGCGCGACGAGCCTGGCCCGCAACAACGACGACACTCGGATCAACTTCTTCGGGAGTGCCTCGGTCACCAAAAGCTGGCAGAAGGCCAACGCCTCGCTGCGCTACCAGCGCACCAACGGCGGTGCTTCCGGCAATCGCTCCGACGATGTCACCGATTCGGTGCGCTTCAACTTCGGCTGGACGCCTCGGGAGCGCTGGCAGGTCTCGAGTGCCTTTGGCTGGGCGTTGCGCCAGGGAGAATCGAACTTCGGCACCACGGGGAGCACCGACGAGGAAACCACCACCTACCTGGCGCTCCTCCGCCTCAACTACCAGCTCACGCAGCACGCCTCGGTCTACTGGTTAGGCGACTTTCGGCGGCAGGAACAGAACCGCGACCTGTCCGGCACCAACGACGACAACTTCAATGATTTCCGGACCTTTGTGGGCTTCCGCTGGACCTTCGAACCGGTCCAGCTCTAGGACTTTGGGAACTTCCATGGATGAGATGAATCTCGGCATCGACCAGCTCCTGCGCATCGTCCGTCGCCGCGCCAAGCTCGTGGCGCTGGTGGGGCTCTTCGCCGCGCTCGTCGGGCTCCTGATCGCCTCGTCGCTGCGCAACGAGTACAGCGCCGTGGCGACGGTGCTGGTCGAGCCGCAGACCATTTCGCGCAATCTCGTCGAGGCCGGCCTCGAGGCCGGCAATCTGCAGAATCGGCTGCACCTGATGTCGATGCAGATCCTGGCCCGCGAGCGCCTCTCGCGGGTGATCGACGACCTGGGGCTCTACCCGCGCGAGCACGAGGAGATGACGCGACTCGAGGTGATCGAGCTCATGCGCGGGCAGATCGGCGTCGAGCCCGTGGTCCCCGAACTCGACCGGCGCCTCTTCACCCGGACCGAACCCGAAATCAACACCTTTCGTCTGTCCTTCCGTCACGAGTCGCCGGGCATGGCCGCGCGGGTCGCCAACCGGCTCGCCAACGATTTCATCGATCAACACATCCGCGACCGGGCCCAGATCTCGAGCGATACGGCGACCTTCATCGAGGCCGAGCTGGCGCGGCTCGACGCGCAGCTCGAGCGCCAGCAGCAGGAAGTCGAGACCTTCAAGGAGTCGAAGGTCGGACGGCTGCCCGAAGACCGGGCGCCGCTTCAGCGGCGGCTCGAGCTGGTCCAGAACTCGATCCGCACCGTTCAGGATCGGATGGCGGAGGCGGAGAGCGACGCCGCCTATCTGCGCCAGCAGGCGCTCTCGGCGGCCCAGACCGAGCGCGACGAGGCGGACCCGGCGCGGCGGATCCAGCTGCTCGAGATCGCCCTCGCCGAGATGAAGTCCCGCGGGCTCACCGAGAAGCATCCCGACATCGTGGCCCTCCACGACGAGCGGGCCGAGCTCGAGGCGATCATCGCCAAGGGCGGCGGTGGGAAGTCGGCCGTGCAGCGCACTGCGGAGGCGCAGGCGCGGCGGGCCGAAGAACGCGGCGCGGCAGCGCGGGCGGAGCTCGAGCGGTTGCAGCTCGAGCTCGGCGAGATCGAGACTCAGCTCGCCGAGATTCCGCGGGTGGCGGAGCAGCTCGAAGGTCTCGAGGACGAAGAGCGGAGCCTCCTCGCCAGCGTGCAGGATTTCCGCCGCAAGCAGGTCGACGCGTCGGTGGCCGCCAACATGGTCCAGGACCTGAAGGGTGAGCAGTTCCGCGTGTTGGAGCGCGCGGTGCCGCCGCCCGAGCCGAGCGAGCCCAATCGCCCGATGATCGTCGTACTCGCCGCCTTCCTGGGCCTTGCCGCGGCCGGTGGCCTGGCGCTGCTCCTCGAGGTGGCGGACTCCTCGTTCCATGCGGCGCGCGACGCGCAGCAGGTGCTGCGCTTGCCGGTGCTCGCCACGGTGCCCTCGATCGTCCTCGACGCCGACCGCCGCACGCTGCGCCGGCGGCGCTGGGTCGAGACGATGGCGGCCTCGACGGTCGCGGGCCTCCTCCTGGTAAGCTCCTGGGTGGCCTACGTGAGCGTGAACGGCGGCTCCGCCGGGCAGCCGGCGGAAGCGCCGGTGACCTCCGCGCCGGCTCCGAGCCCGGCGGCGGTGGCCGAGTAGGCGGAGCGCGGGATGTACCTCGAGTACTACGGTCTGATTCGTCCGCCCTTTGAGATGACGCCGGATCCGGCGTTTCTCTTCCTCGGCGACGCCCACCAGGAAGGCCTCGCGACGCTGGTCTATGGGGTACGGGCGGGCAAGGGCTTCGTCATGTTGACCGGGGAGGTGGGGACCGGGAAGACGACGCTCCTCCACGCACTCCTCGCCCAGCTCGACGCCAATACGGCGTCCGCCTTCATCTTCAACCCCAAGCTCGAACCGCTCGACTTCTTCCGCGTGCTGTTCGAGGACTTCGGGATCGAGACGCCCTGTTCTACCAAGGGCGAATTTCTGATCGCGCTGAACCGCTTCCTGATCGACCGTCTGGAGCGCGATCTCTCGACGCTTCTGATCATCGACGAAGCGCAGAATCTCTCGGCCGACATGCTGGAGGAGATTCGGCTGCTCTCGAACCTCGAGACCCCGAGCTCGAAGTTGATTCAGATCCTCCTGGTGGGTCAGCCCGAGCTCACGCAGAAGCTCGAGCAACGCGAGCTCCGCCAGCTCCGCCAGCGCATCGTGTTGCGCTACGACCTGAAGCCCCTCTCGTACGAAGAGACCGTGACCTACATCGAGGAGCGGCTCCGCCTCGCGGGTTACACCGGCAAGGGGATTTTCCGGCGCTCGGCGCTGAAGGCCGTGTACGAGGTGAGTCACGGCGTCCCGCGCACCATCAACATCGTTTGCGACGGCGCCCTGCTGCTCGGGTATTCGCGCGACCTCGAAGTCATCGACGACCGCGCCATCTTCGAGGTGGCGGTAGACCTGCGGCTCGACCCGCAGCCCGAGCCGGCGCTCCCGGTGGCGGCGGGGCGGCCGGCGGTGCCGGTGCGCGGACGTCGCCCGCGATGGCGAGACCGATGGCGCGCTTGGCTCCGAGAGGGCGGGAAGAGAGGAAACCATGGGTAAGGTCTACGACGCGCTGCGACGCGCCGAGGCGCAACGGGGCGGGCGCGCAGTGCCGCCGCCCGAGGCGCCCGCTCCGGAGGCGGAGCCGCTGCGGGCACCCGCGGTGCGGCGCCATGCCGGCCTCCAGGGCCCGCGGGTCCAAACGCGCCGCGGGCTCAGGAGCAAGTGGCTGCGGACGCTCATGCGCTGGGGGCAGATCGGTCAGCCCGACGTGAATGCGCTCAACAAGCAGCTACTCAAGGATATGAGGCTGGTGGTGGCGTTA
>CAZTOE010000299.1:0-5446 GCA_964615045.1 uncultured Spirochaetales bacterium | reverse complement strand
CCCAATACGCCGGGCTCGCCCAACCGTACCGCTGGATCGCGTCCCAACCGTCGGAAAGCCAGAGTTCCGGTCGGCTGTACCCTCCGTCCTCGATAAAACCGCGATACTCGTGGTTGGTCACCGGCCTTGAGCTCAGTTCGAAACTCGGCACCAGACAGTCGTGGCGGGGCGCTTCATTGTCGAAGTGAAAGCCCGCGCCCTCAAAGCCCAGCGAGCGAATCCCGCTCGGGAAACGATGCCAGCTCTGCTTGTGGGCCGAACGGGCTGGCGCCTCGCGCAGGTCGTCGCGATAGGCGGGTCGGAGCGGGTTCTGGGCCAAAAGGTGTTTGATGTCAGTGAGGATCAGTTCTTGATGCTGTTGCTCGTGGTGAAGGCCGAGCTCCACGATCTCGGCCCCTTGCCGATCGAGGCGCCCTGTCTCGAGCTGTTCCAGGACCCGCGCGTCGACGTGCCTTCGGTACTCGAGCACCTCGTCGAGGCTCGGGCGCGTCAGCAGACCCCGCTGGGGACGGGGATGCTGGCCCCCGACGGTCTGGTAGTAGGAATTGAACAACACGCGGTATTGCGGCGCGAAGGGGGTGTAATCCGCGCCGGAGCGTTCCAGCACGAAGGTTTCGAAAAACCAACTGGTGTGGGCGAGATGCCACTTCACCGGACTGGCGTCCGTCATGGACTGGGCGCTGCAGTCCTCCGGGGACAGCGGCGCCGCGAGGTATTCGGTAAAGGCTCGAGTGGCGAGGTAGTGACGTGACAGCCGACCGAGATCGAGGCCCCGCTCGGCCTCGGCGCATTCTGCCTCGGCGATGTGGGCGTGGAGCTTGGCGCTGCCACGCATCCTGGCCGTCATGATGATTCCCCCTCCGGTCCGGGACGCGCGGTCGAGAATCCTAGCACGCCTCGGGCGTCGCCCTAGCCGGCGCTCGCTCCGACGGGAATCCGGCTTTGCTTGCGTGCCCGGAGGCGCGAGGGGCGCTACGGTGTTGTCGCCTGCCCCCAAGTTGGAACATTGGCGAGTCCTTTGACGATTCGGGTTGGTTTCCAACCACCGCACCACCCGCATACTCATCTCGCCTGAGCGGCGAGCGGAACTCGTCGCACCGAAACCTCAACGCCCCGCGGCAAGAGCTCTCCGCGGCCCTACGCGCAGAGCATGCCATAAAGCGTCGCGAGCCAAACGTGCGTCCGTCGCGCGTTTGGCTCGGGGTATCCGACGGTAGAGCCGTTGAAGGGATGAGGAATCGATGAATCCGCGCGCGTTCACGGCCGGGGCGCTGCTCGTTCTGCTAGGAGCAGGTGCGGCTGCCTGGAAAATCATCGCGCTAGAGACGCCGCTGTTTCCCACTGAGGCACACGACTTGTGGCAGGTCGAGATCGGCGTCGCAGTGCGTGGTGACGGCAGCCCTGGAAGCGTCCGTCTGCAGCTACCGCGCGCCCGGGAGGGGCAGCGCGTCTTCGGCGAATACTTCGAGAAAGGTCGGCTCTCGCTGTCGGCGCGCGAGAGCGAGGACACCCGCGAAGCGGTCTGGAGTGGGCGTTTGGACGGAGTCCACCAGCTCTCCTACGGCTTCCGCACACGGCTGCTCCCCACGCGAGTGCGCTTGCCGAGCGCGCCGCCAGCACCGTCTTCGGCAACACCTTCGCCCCGCTCATCGATCGCCTTCCAGGACGCTGCCCTCCGGGAGGTTTTTGCCGAGCTCGATCTGCCACCCCGAAGCGACTTCGCCGGCCGCGTGCGCTCGCTCTTTGCGTTCGTGTCCCACGAGATCAATCAATCGGAGACGGCTTCGGAAGACCCGGTGTTGGCCCTCGACCAACGGGAGGCCAATGCGCTGGGGAAGGAGCGGACACTGACCGCGCTTCTAAGGGGCGCCGAGATGGATGCGCGCGTGGCGCGCGGTCTCGAGCTCGGCGACGGAACGCCGCGCGAACGCGTGTGGACCGAGCTCTGGACCGGCGAGGCCTGGTTCCCGATGTCCGCGGCGCTCGGCTTTTTTGGCGAACTGCCGCCCCGCTTCCTGGCGCTCTCGTGGAACGACGCCCCGCCCGTCGCGACCACCGGGGTGAGCTCGGTGGCGCGTTCTTTTCGCGCTCTCCAGGTTCGCTTCAGCGAGGCGGAGCTCGCGGCGCTCGCGCTCCCCGCCGACCCGCTCTTCGCAAGGCTCTCCCTGTACCAGCTCCCGGTATCGGTTCAGGCCGCGCTGCGCGTCCTCTTGCTGCTCCCGCTCGGAGCCCTCACGATCGCATTCTTGCGCAACGTGGTCGGGCTTCCCACGTACGGGAGCTTCATGCCAATGTTGGTCGCCCTTGCACTGCGCGGCACCGGCATCGCAGTCGGTCTGCTCTTGATCGTCCTGGTGCTCGCGATCGGTGTCGCCGGTCGTATCCTGCTCGAACGCCTCCGCCTGCTGCTAGTTCCGCGTCTCGGCCTGATCCTGTGTCTGGTGGTGCTCACGGTGACCGCCCTCGCTTTGGCCGGACGCGGTTTCGAACGCACCGATCTCTATGCCGGCGGACTCTTCCCGATCGTGATTCTCACCATGTTGGTCGAGCGCTTTTCGATCAAAGCCGCGGAAGAGGGGGTTCGCACGGCCGTGGCGTACGCGGCCTACTCGGTGGCGACCGCAGTCATGCTGTACCCGATCTTCCGCAGCATCACGGCAGAGTACGTGATGTTTGGGTTTCCCGAGCTGATCCTCGTCGCGATGGGATTCCTCGTCTGGACCGGCGGCTACACGGGCTATCGCATCGCCGATCTCATCCGCTTTCGCCTCCTCACCTCGGGAGCAGCCGCCTCGTGATCGGACGCAAACTCCGAGCCCTCGGCATCTTGGGGATCAACCAGCGCAACGGCGGTTTCATTCTCCCCGAAAATCCGCGCCGGGCGTACCCCGAAGTCGACGACAAGATCCGCACCAAGGAGCTCTGCGAACGCGCCGGCGTACCGGTCCCGAGGCTGATCGGCGCAATCCGGCATCATTTCGAGCTCGGGCGTCTCGAGGAGCTCATCGGGGCCCACGAGTCATTCGTGATGAAACCGTGCCGCGGCAGTCAGGGAAAGGGCATTGCGGTGATCCGCCACCGCGACGGCGATCGCTTCGCCCTGCCCGAGCGCCGGTCGCTCACCTTCGAAGACCTGCGCTTCCGCGCCTCGGAGATTCTCTCGGGACTTTACTCGCTCGGCGGCCAACCCGACGCCGTACTCCTCGAGGAATGTCTGGAGGTCGATCCCCGTCTCGAGGATCTGAGCGCCGGCGGCGTGCCGGACGTCAGGATCCTGATCTACCGGGGGGCACCGGTGATGGGGATGATGCGGCTGCCAACCCGCCGGTCCGGCGGCTGCGCCAACCTCCACCGGGGGGCGGTGGGGCTGGGCGTCGACCTCGCGAGCGGGGTCACCGAAAGCGCCGTGTGGGAGCGACGCTTCATCTCCCACCATCCCGACACGGAGAAACCCGTGATCGGCGTTTCGATTCCGCACTTTCCCCGTCTGCTGGCTACGGCCGTGCTCGCCGCGAAGCAGACCCACCTGGCCTACCTGGGGGTGGACCTCGTGATCGACCGCAACCACGGACCCGTGGTGCTCGAACTCAACGCGCGACCGGGATTGGCGATTCAACTCGCCAATCGAGCCGGCCTCCTCCCGCGGCTGCGACAGATCGAACGGGGCCGGGCATGAGCCGCCGCGCGGCCCGCAACACCCTGCTCGCGACGGTGCTCAGCACCGCTGTGTGGCTCGCAATGGGCTTGGGGCTCGGCGTGAGGGTCGGCGCCGATGCCGACCAGTCTACCGGCACGGCGCTGCCACGGTATCGGTTGCGGTACGAGGCGCAGCTTCTTCCGGCGCAAGGGACGGCCTCGGTGCGACTCCGGGTGGCCCAGGATCAGTGGCTGCTGCGCGAAGTGAGCTTCCGTTACGATCCGGAGCGGCACTTCTCCTTCGAGGCGTCCGGAGAGCTGGTCACAGAGGAAGATCGTCTCGTCTGGACCGTCCCCGCCGCGGGCGGCGAGCTCCGCTACACCGTGCGCATCGATCACACGCGGGATCCCGCCCGCTACGACGCGCGCTGCACGCCGCGTTTTGCACTGTTTCGCGGCGAGGACCTCTTTCCCTCACTGCGCTCGCGGCGCCTGAAGGAAGCGCAGGGAGACTTCGCGTTCCGTTTGCGGGTCCCGCCGGACTGGGAGGTCGTCACGCCGTATTCAGCCAGGGCGGACGGCGACTTCACCATCTCAGAGCGCGATCGGGGTGTAGATCAACCGAAGGGGTGGATCCTCGCCGGGGAGCTGCGCGTGCTGCGCGAGGAAGTCGAGGGCATGGCGGTCACGATCGCCCACCCCACAGGCGACGCGTTTCGCGGCCGTGACCTGGTCGCGCTCTTGCGATGGGTAGCCCCGGAGCTCAGGGCGATCTTCGGCCGGCTGCCGCAGCGGTTGACGATCGTGGGTGCGGACGACCCCATGTGGCGCGGCGGGCTCTCCGCGCCGAACTCGATCTTCCTGCACAGTGATCTGCCCTTGATCGATCCGGCCTGGACCAGCCCGCTACTGCACGAACTGATTCACGTGCTTACGAGGGCGCGTTCGGTTGGCGACGGGGACTGGATCGTGGAGGGCTTGGCGGAGTACTACGCCCTCGAATTGCTGCGCCGGAGCGGGACGATCGGCGACGAAACCCATCGTGAGGCCCTGGCCCGCTTGGAGCGCCGCGGAAGTAGGGTTGAGAGCCTGGCGGGCGAAACTGCGAGCCGCGCGGTCACGGCGCGGGCAGTCTCGGTCTTCGCGGAACTCGATCGAAGCTTGCGCCGCGAGAGCGGCGGCGTGCGTGACCTCGACGACGTAGTGCGCGCGCTGCAACGCGACCCGGATGCGGTCGAGCCCGAGCGGTTTCGAGCCCTGGTCACAGCCATCGCGGGCCGCGATCCGGGCGACTTTCTCGCCCCCGGTGCGGACTCGGTCGCGCTACGCGCACCTGAGTCCGGCTCGGCGAGCCGCAAAAAGAAGCGGCCGGAGGGAACCCCGTAACCCTCCGACCGCCTCCGGGACCGAGTGTCCCGATCGCTCGCCCTGTTTAGCTCTGTTCGCTGGCGCGTAGCCCCGATAGCCCAACCGAGGCGCCGCTCGCATGGGACATGGTGGACACGCCATGGGCAACACCCGTGCCGAGGTCGTAGGCGTGCATCCCGTGTTCACCGTAGTCGAGTCCCTCCATTTCCTCCTCTTCCGAGACGCGGATACCCATGGTCAGCTTGAGGATTCCAAAAAGGAGACCCGCGGAGATCACCGTGAAGACGCCGTAGCAGATCACGCCAATCAGCTGAGTCATGAAGGAATGCTCGGGATTCATCGAGAAGATGCCCACCGCGAGCGTGCCCCAGATCCCACAGGTGAGATGGACGGAGACGGCTCCCACCGGGTCGTCGATGCGAACGCGGTCGAAGAAGAGCAC
>CAZTOE010000298.1:0-5473 GCA_964615045.1 uncultured Spirochaetales bacterium | reverse complement strand
GGCGACCGCGAGATCGACCCGGACGCGGTCGCTCGCTTCCGCGAGTCGATGTACCGGCGCGACATCGTGTTCAACGTTTCGCGGGAATTCGTGCGCGGCTGTCGCACACCCCTCCTCGTCCTCGCGGGCAGCGACCTCTATCACCCCGCCCAGATTTCCGAGGAGATTGCCGATCTCGCCCCGACCGTCGAACTCCTGCGCAAGTGGAAGGAGCCTGAGGCCACCCCCGCAGCCGTCGACCGTGTGCGCCGCTTCCTCCGCACCCACACTCCCGCTTGAGCTCTTGGCGCTGCGCCCCTGCTCTCGAGACTGGAGCGCGTTGTGAAGATCCGACGCGGATTCGTCCTGACGGCGATCAAGTTGCTCGTGGCCGCTCATGCGATGGGGCCGACGCGGACCGAGGCGATCACGGATTTTGGCACCTGGACCCAGGTGCAGGATCCGGCGCATCCCGGCATGTCCGGGCGGGTCGACAACGCTTCGCAGATCACCCTTTCGGCTAGCGGTGCGGTGCCCGCGGCGACCGACATCGGCTACCAAAGCGTGGACGGCCCGAGCGCCGCTGCTGCCACGGGAGGCCACTATTTTTCGGCCGGCGAAAGTTTTCATGTGGCCATTGACTACGACGTGATCGCGGCGAGCTCGGTCGGGTTGGCGGCGCTTGGGTTCGGCGTGGGGGAGGATGCTGAGGGTCGCAATTCCGCCGGACCTGCCTTGGCCGTCGACAACGGGAACCCCTTGGCGTTCTCGGGCGGCGCCCGCGTCAACGATGTGACCCAACCCCCCGTGCTGTTCGGACCCGCTGCCACGTCGAGCGGTCGCTTTTTCGTCCGTTACGATGCTGCGAGCGGCGACGTGGTCTTCGGCGTGAACGCGACCCAGGGCACGGCCAGTCCGACTCATTCCAACGCGTTCAGCGGCATCCAAAACAGCTGGAATGGAAACGGCCTCCTGGTCTCGTTCTTTCTGCGCAGCGACAGCGCGATTTTCCCGCCCCTCTCTTCGGGCACGATCGACGCCGTCTTCAGCAACTTCGAGGTGCTCGAGGGCACGCCGGTCGCCGCGGCTCCCGAGCCGATCTCGGGGCCACTCCTTTGGAGCGCCGTGTTGCTCAGCCAAGGGCTCTGGCTCCGCGAAGGATTCTCGCGGAGCTCCACCGGTGGTGGTCGGGGCTGGCGGACTAGCCGTTTAGCAGCGCGCAGGCGTCGTTCAAGAACTGAACCGTAGAGCGCTCATCCTGGAGGATCGTCCGCAGGAGGTACTGCGTCTCCGGGTCCCCTTCCAAGCGGTCGGCGAAGTCGCAGTACGGCTTCAGCGCGGCGTCAACGTCGCCCACCTCGGCGACGAGCTTTGCGACCTTCTCGGCATCGCCGCACTCGGCGCCGCCGTAGGTCTTCATCAGGCGCTCGCGCTCGGTTTTCGGCAGCTCGTAGTTGCAGGTGCCGCCGAGCGCCTTGATCCGCCCTTCGAGGAGCTCGGCGTGCATCGCTTCCCGCTGCTGCACGGTTCGGAGCCCACCTCGCACGCACGCGACATCGCTGACGTCGATCCAAGACCCGATCCAGTTCGCCGCATGACCCTCGCCCGCGCGGAACCTGTCGAGGAAGGCGATCGTTTCTTCGCACGAGGGCTCGTTCGAAAGTCGCGACATTCGGGCCTCGAGCCGTTCGATTTTCTCGCAAAGTCCTGCCTGTCGCTCACACATCTCGGTCAGGAGCCGCTCGATCTCCGTCAGTTCTTTGTCGGTCATTTCGTCCCTACCAGCCCTCGCACGGGGGTGAATCCCACCGGGGACAAGAAAGGTGCCGCAGCGGACAGGGATCCGCCATCGCGCGTCGAGAACTCGAACCTGAGACGCTCCGGAAACTTCCGCCCCGGCCTTGGGCTTGGCCATCGATCTGCCGATAGCGCGTTTGCGGGAAGTCCGGCGCTTCGAGAGGCGTGAATCGATTGGAAACTTGGCGGTCAAAGGCCTGTCTCCGACGGCTTGCGCTAGCCATCTTGGCAGCCCTCGCCGCAGCGCTACTGGCGGGCCACGCGCCGCCCGAAATGCAATGGCTGTTCGAGGGTACGATCTCCGTGCTCTGCGTTGCGGCCCTACTGTGGCTTCACCGCCCCAACGAAGCCCTCGGCGCGTTTCATCTCGGCGTCAGCGCCGCGGTGGGTGTCCTGGCGGCCGCGGTCGTCGCTCTCGGGGAGGACGAACTGGGAGCCAGGGCGCTATCGGGCGCGTTGCTCGGTGCCACCGTCTCAGCGCTCGCGCTTTCCGAGACCCGCCGTGCGCAGGTGGTCAAGCGCGTGCTCGTCGCGCACCTCGATCGGAGCGGCGAAGGCTGGGTCGTCAGCGATCGCAGAGGAGCGGTCGTAGCGGCCAACGAGCTGGCCCGCCGGATTCTCTTTCCCGACCTCGACCTCGAAAACGAAACGGTGGCGGGTAAGCTCGTCCCCGAGTTTCTACTCCGCGCACTCCGTGATCCCTCATCGCGCACCTTTCCCTTGAATCTCGGAGATCAACGCTTCTTCGAGATCACCGTCAGCGAAGCTGCAGCGCGCGGACCCACGCGCGACTTGCGCAGTGCCGTACTCCACGAGATCACGGGCCTCCGGAATCAGGAACAACGCCTCCGGCGCATGGCCCACTATGATACCCTCACCGGGCTCTCGAATCGCCGTCGCTTTCTCGAGTACCTCGAATCGCGCGTGACCAAGCACCAAGACGATCACCAAAGCGATCTGGCGCTGCTCTATGCCGATCTCGATTCGTTCAAGGCGATCAACGACGAACTCGGACACGGCGCCGGTGACCAGTGTCTGCGAACGATGGCAGAGCGCTTCGTGACCCTTACAAGGGGCGCGCGTCCGGGTACGCCCTCTGAGGCGCTCGGAAGGGTTCGCGCCTTTCGCCTCGCCGGGGACGAATTCGCGCTGGTGGCGGAGGGAATCCCCGATCGAGAGGCCGCGTCGCACCTGGCCCACGCGCTCATCGACATGGGGCGCGAGCCCATCCAGTACTCCGACCATACGTTCTCGACCACGCTCAGCGTGGGAATCGCCCTTTGCCCCAACGATGGCGCGGACACCGAGACCCTCATGCAGCGCGCCGATGCCGCCATGTATGCGGCGAAACGCCATGGCAAAGATCGCTTTGAATTCTACGATGCCTCGTTCCAAAGTAGCGAGGACCGCGTCAAGCGAATCGAGCGCGGGCTCCGGGCAGCGATCGACGCCGGCGAGATCGAACTTCACTACCAACCCAAGGTCGATGCCTCAACGCGCACCCTGGTCGGCTTCGAAGCCTTGACCCGCTGGAATAGTTCGGAATTGGGAAAAGTGGGCCCCGCGGAATTCATTCCCGTCGCGGAGCGCTCGGGTTTGATCGCCGAGCTCGGTACCTGGTGCCTGCGCGAGACTTGCCGTCAGCTCCGGGTTTGGTCGGACCGCGGATACGACGTGGTGCCCATCTCGGTGAATGTGTCCAGCATGCAGTTCACCCATGGCGACCTCCGTTACATCGCTACCGAGGCCCTGCGAGAATACGCCGTCGAGCCGACGTTCCTCGAACTGGAGCTGACGGAGAGCCTGATCCTCCGCCAAGACGACGACACCCTTCTCGCCCTGCGCGATCTCCGCGCCATCGGCTTGCGCGTCTCCCTCGATGACTTCGGCTCCGGCTATTCGGCGCTCACCTACCTCGGACGTTTTCCGCTCGACATCCTGAAGCTCGACTACGGATTCGTCCGTGATATCGAGAACAACGACGCCGCCGCGGGAATCGTCGAGGCGGTGATCTCGATGGCGCGTACCCTGGGCCTCAGCGTGGTCGCCGAGGGCGTCGAATCCCTCGAGCAAGCGGAGCTCCTCGCCCGCATGGGGTGCGACCATCTCCAGGGGTTTCTCTTCTCGCCGGCGGTACCCCATGAGAAAGCCGAAGGCTTGCTGGCGCACGCCGGCGAGGCGCCCAAACCGTTGGCAGCGCAGGAACCGTCCCTCTCCAATTTCGACGATACCCACGGCGCCGTGTCGACTGCCACCCCGGTGTCGCGTGTGGCCGTGGCCGTGCCTGAGGAGAACTGCGTCAAAGTCGAGGCCCGCGTGCTCCTGATCGACGACGCCCAGGGAAGCCTGGGCGAGACCGCACTCCGACTCACTCGCTTGGGTTTCGATCTCCACTATGCCCCCGCGATCGACGAGGCGACCTTCTTTATCGCTGACAAGCGGGATTCCCTGCGTTTGCTGATCTGCCCGCCAAACGCCGACCTGGCAGCCGTCTCCTGCGTCCGAAGCCGGCTGACCCGCGACCGACGCGACCCGATTCCGCTCGCCGTGATGGGGGACGCGCCCGATCCGGACCGCCGCACCGCGATTCGCGAGGCCGGAGCGACCTGGGTGCTCTGGGCGCCCTTCGAGGACGGCGAGCTATCTTTTCTGCTCCACGCGGCGGTCGAATCATCCGTAGTGGCGGGGCACCGCGCGGAGCAGCGGGTTCCCGTAAGCGAGAACGCCTGGGTCCGCGTCGGGCCGATACGCCGCGTGGGTGTGCTGACCACGCTCTCGATCGGTGGATGCTTCGTCGAAATGGAGAATCCGCCCGAGCCGGGGACCTGGATGCGTCTCGAGTTTGAGCTTCCCGACGTGCCGGTGCGCGTGTTCGGTGAGGTGCTCTACCGCCGCAGCGAACAGAGCGCGAGAGGATGCCTGAACGATGGGGTTGGCATCCACTTCAAGGACCTCGACAAAGAGAGCGAAGAGGCGATCCGCACCCTCGTCGATACGATCGCGGCCCGCTACACGCCCTAGGCGATCGATGACGACGACTTGTGCAAGGCCAATCGCTCGGTCGCGCCCAGGTCACGAGCGCGAGAGCCACTACGGACAGCAATAAAGAGTGCGTCGCGCTCCTCTTGCGGAACGAAGTGGCCCACTCGTCCGCTCACCTCGAGTGCGCGCCGCAAGGGCTGCGCGTCTTCGCAAAAGAACGTCTTGACACACCGCAGGTCTGCGCCGATTTGCTCCGCGTCACGGCGCGCGTCGGGGTTGGCGAGCAGCGTTTCACTCAGGGTCGCAAGAACGGTGTCATCTCGCCCTGCCAGGAGACGCTCCAGACCGGGGAGCAGCGGGCCCACCCGGCGGAAGGCCGCGAAGCGTGAGCCGCGGATGCGCGGAATCGCGGGAAGCCGGGCGAACGGCTCGCGGTGGCCTGCCCAGCCCACGAGCGCCACGAGCGCTTGGAATGCATCGAGCGCGCGCCTCCGCGAGCGGAAGCTCCCGTACCAGCGCAGCCCGAGTTCCGACCACGCCTCGGGCTGCGTGGTGAAGCAAAGAAGGGATTGATGGCCGCGAGACGCGCTGCCGATGGCGGGGTACAGAAAGGTGTAGGCGCCGTCGACGTTGTGGCGCGGCTGCAGCGTGCGGATGAGCTCGTTCTCGAGAAGGAGAGCCTCGCGCTCCGTCGGCTGAAAGCGCACCTCGATCT
>CAZTOE010000297.1:0-5491 GCA_964615045.1 uncultured Spirochaetales bacterium | reverse complement strand
CGCAGCCCCTGGGCGCGGTATTTCAGGTCGAGCGCCTCCAGGTAGTAGTTGAGCCCCGCCTTTGTGGCGCCGTACAGGCCCACCCGGCTGCGCGGTCGCTCGCCCGCGACGGACGAAAACACACAGAGGGTGCCACCTCCGTGCTCCAACAGCCGGCGACGAGCCTCCTCACAAAATCGAATCGTGTGGACGAAGTTCGTGGTCAACAGCTGCTGGCAGGCTTTGGGATCGCGTTCGAGCTCTTCCTGCGTGGCGAAGCGGGCCGCGCTGATGACCACGCAGTCGAGACCCCCGAGGCTCTTCTCGGCTTCGCGCAGCGCCGACGCGTGGGTTTCGGGCCGATCCAGGTCACAGGTCGCGCTGCCCACGGGAGATGCCGTTCCCCGAACCTCCAGGTCCCGAGCGCTTCGCTCGAGCTGCTCCGCGTCGCGGCCGAGCAGGAACACCCGGTCGCCGCGCCCGGCGCACTCGCGAGCCAGAGCGCGACCGATCCCCTTCGTGGCCCCGAGGAACACGACCTTCACTGTGGGTCGCCCAGAAGCCGAACCGATTGGGCGCTGCGCATGCGGATCTCCGGGTCCCACTTTCTGCGCACTGCATTCCAATCGGCCAGGCGTGGCTCCATTGCCTCGAAGTGTTCCCGGCGGGTGAGCGCGTCCTTGGCGAGATAGATCCGGCCGCCCGCGTCGACTACGACCTCGTTGAGGGCGTCGACGAGATCTTGCGTGGCAGGGCCCCGCATCGGCAGGTCGAGCGCAACCGAGACCCCGGGCATCGGGAACGAGAGCATCCCCTTGCCCGCATCTCCACAATCCTTCACCACCGTCAGGAACGAACTGCCACCGCGGGCGGTCATGGTTTCGAAAAGCCGGCGAACCGAAGCTCTCTCGCTCGATCGCGGCACAACGCATTGGTACTGCACGACGCCAGCCCTGCCGTAGAGCCGGTTCCAGTGCCGGATCTGATCCAGCGGGTAGAAGAAGTTCTCCGGGTGCACGATCTTCTCGCATACCTTCGCGGGATGGCTCCGATAGTAGGCGTGATTGAAAAGTTGAATCATCCAACGTCCCAGGAACCAGGCGGGAAAGGCAAAGGGGACTGCGACCCTTCGCAGCGGGCGCGGCCAATCCGAGGGTGCCTCCGAAGCCTGCGCCCAACGGCCCTTGAACAGGATCCCGCGCCCCATCTTCGGGCCTCGGGTGAGCGAATCCGCCCAGGCCACCGTCAGGGGCCACTCGCGACCGGCTTCGCGCAATCTGGTCATCAGTTCGTCGAGATCGCGCACCCTCTCGCTCTCGCTCCGGATCCATGGAGAGGGGATCCGTTGAAGTTGCAGCTCGACTTCGAGCACATGCCCGGTGAGCCCCATCCCACCCAGCGTCGCCCGAAAGAGTTCGGGTTCGCTGATCTCATCCACCGATGCGAGCTGGCCGCCGGGGAGGCGCATGCGGAGCGATTTCACATGTTCACCGATGCACCCGGCCACGTGGTGATTCTTCCCGTGAACGTCGCAGGCGACCATGCCTCCGAGCGTCACGAACTGGGTGCCGGGAGAAACCGGCACGGTCCAACCGCGCCGCCAAAACACCGTGTTGAGGTGGGCGAGCGATGTTCCGGCTTCGGCGCGCAGCACGCCGGTCTCGGCGTCGAAGGCCAGGAGCCGATCCGCTAGCCGAGTGGCTGCAACCGAGGATCCCACGTCCGGGGGAAGCGATGCGTCGCCGTAGGAACGGCCCAGGCCGCGCGAAAGCACGGCCCCGCGGCTGATCGCCTCGAGATCCTCCGAAATGAGCTCGCGCGCCTCGACCATCGGAAAGCCGCCCCAGCCGCGCAGCTCGCTCGGGACGATCATCTCACCGACCCTCCACATCCTTCCCGTAGATCAGTGTAGGTCCCGCCCAAAGAAGTGATGTTGGACTCGGACTCCAGGACGGACGACCAGAGGGTCTGAGTCCCTCGCACGTCCCACGGGGGAGGCGAAACCGCGGGAGTTGCGTCAGCCTCACCCCACAGTGAGGGAGGTGTGATCGTGGCGGGAGACGCCGCCGTCGGTGTAGGTACTCTAGCAGCGCCCGTCATCGCAAGGCGACCCGAGGTCGAATAGCCGGGATGCCGGCAGCTCTCTGCTCCGACACTCAACGCTTCGCCGCGCGCGGCGCACCGCCTTGGACAATCGCGGCGCTGGTGCTTGCATTGACCCTGGTCCCAATGTCCGACACTCGGAAAGCGGTCGCCTATGTAATCGCCGGGCCGATCGTATGCGCCGGCGCGGGGTGGCTGTTGAGCCTCGGGCCGACCGCGGGTCTCGCTCGCGCCCTCGCAGAGTGGGCCCGATCGGCGGTCCGTTGGGTCGCGAATCTGCCCCGGATGACGTTCCTCGCTGTCGTCTTCTCGGCTTCGCTCACTATTGCGCTGACCACCTCGTATCTGCTCATGGCCAACGCACCCGGCGTCTTCGACGGCGCTCTCTACCTGTTCCAGGCGAAGATCCTCGCGTCGGGACACTTCGCTGCCCACGTACCCCGATTGCCCGAGTTCTTCCCGGCCACCTTCGCCCTGCTTGACGGCGACCGCTGGTACACGCAATACCCGCCGGGATATCCGGCGCTACTCGCAATCGGAGTGCTCGTCGGGTGGCCTTCGCTTGTGAATCCACTGGCTCTCGCCCTGAACGCCGTTCTCGTCTATCAGCTCGCGAAGGAAGCGGGGAGCGAGGGAGAGTCCCGCGTCGCGGCCCTGATCGCCGGCTTCACGCCGTTCGGCATCCTGATGAGCTCCGACTACACCAGCCACCCCACGTCACTGCTCTTCGCAACCGCCTTCATGCTCGGCGTCGCCATCGGCATACGGACCCATCGCTCCCTGCCTTTCGCATGGGCGGGATTTGCTGGCGCCTTTTGTTTCACGATCCGCCCCTACAGCGCGGTGGGGATCTGCGCGGTCTTCGCCGGCGTCGGCCTGGTTTCGATCGTCCGCTATCGCCTGTGGCGTGCCGCCGTTGGCGGGTTGATCGGGGCGTCACTCCCCCTCATCTTCTTCTTGCTCTACAACGTCGGCACGACCGGCGAGCCATTCCTCCTCGGCTACACCAAGCTACAAGGAGCCGGCCATGTTCCGGGTTTCGGCGACACACTCTGGGGAACGCACACCGTCGCCAACGGGATTCGGAACACGCTCACGAATCTCAATGCCTTCAACAAAGACCTTCTGCAACTTCCGTTTCCATCGCTTGCTCTCGTCGCGTTCTATTTCGGGCCCGCCCGACGGAATCGTTGGGATTGGTGGTTGCTGCTCTCGTTCGGCTGCCTGGCAGCGGTCTCTGCGGCGTACGCCTACCAGAGCCTGTACCTGGGCCCCAAGTTCCTCTTTGAAGGGATCGGCGTGATCTCGATTCTATCCGCCAAAGGCAGTGTCTGCGCCTGGCGCTCACTCGCTTCGGTCGCGGATCGTCCGCTGCTGCTGAGGCGGATTGTCCTCGCAATGGTGGTGGCCATTGCCATCATCTGGCCCGCGGCGCTAGGAGCCCGGCTGTGGGTAGTTTGGAAGGGCTATGCCGACCCCACCATCACCCTCGCGGTATCTCGCGAACAGCTTCGCGACGCACTGGTCTTCGTCCCATTGGAGCAGGACTGGCGAGCCTACGCAGCCTGTTTCGCGGAGAACGCCCCGGGACTCGACGGGAGCGTCGTCTACGCCGCAGACCGCGGTCGTGACAACGCTCGTCTAATGGCGCTCTATCCCCGCCGTGACTACTATCTGTGGACCGACGGCGAGCTCCAAGAGCTTTCGCGACCGCTATGAGCGTTGCCACACCGGTGATCGACACGCGCCGCCTCGGCCGGTTGAGTCTCTGAGTGAAAGCGAATTTCCTGGTCATAGGCGCCCAGAAATGTGCGACGACGAGTCTCTGCCATCTTCTCGAGCAACACCCCCAGATCTTTGTCTCCGACCCCAAGGAACCCCAATTCTTCGCGCGCGACCCAGAGTATCAGCGTGGCGGAGATTGGTATCAAGGCCTCTTCGCCGGCGTTTCCGCCGAAACGGCGATCGGAGAAGGAAGCACGACGTACACGATGAGCTGGCTGCACCCGCTCGCATCGGTGCGGATCGCAGCGCAGTTGCCCGACGCCAGGCTCATCTATATCGCTCGCGATCCGGTGGAGCGGATCGTGTCCCACTGGGCTCATGATCGCTCTGCGGGTCGAGCCGTTCCGAACTCGCTGACGTCTGCCCTGGACGCATGGCCCCAGCTGATCGACAACTCGCGGTACTGGCACCAGATCAGCCGCTACCGTGAGCACTACCCGGACGATCGCATCCTGGTGCTGTTCTTCGAGGATTTCAGAAAGGAGCCAGAAGCCGTCCTCGCCCGATGTTTCGGCTTTCTCGGCGTTGACCCAGAGATCCGGATCGCCGACGCCGGAAAGAACTGGAATCCCACCGTGGCGCCGGGAATCGGTGGCAAGCTGCACAGGTACATTCCGTTCTACCGGGTACTTCGCTCCAGGATCTCACCGCGAGCGCGCGCCCCGTTCAAGCGCTGGTTGAAGCCGTTTTTCAGGCCGCCGTCCGTCGACGATCGCACCCGGACCGAGATCTGGGACCGCCTCCACGACGACAGCCGCGTATTCCTCAGCTTCTACGGAAAGCCCACCGATTTCTGGTCGCGGTGAGGGCGAGCTGCTTCGACAGGGTCGAGTTCCGCCGCGCCCCGCCGGCGGACGCATGACAGCGAAGAGGGGAGCGGACGCTTGTTCGACGATGCGCGCTCGGTGAGCCGGGGAGAAACTCTGAGGGCGGACATTTGCATCGTTGGCGCAGGCGCCGCCGGCATTACCCTGGCCCGCGCTCTCCACTCCAGGCGCGCCCGGGTGATCGTTCTCGAAGCGGGGGGTTTTGAGTTCGACGCTGAAACACAGGCCCTCTACACCGGCGACAATCTGGGCCGCCCGTATTTCCCCTTGAGCGCCTGCCGGCTGAGATTCTTCGGGGGTACCACGAATCATTGGGTTGGATGGTGCCGCCCGCTCGATCCCGAAGACTTCGCGACGCGGGCGTGGGTCCGCCACAGCGGCTGGCCGCTCTCATTTCAGGAACTCGCACCCCACTACCGGAAGGCGCAGTCGATCCTCGAGCTGGGACCCTTCTCGTACGAGGCGGAGTTCTGGTCCCACGCCTCGGGGAAGCCTCTCCTGTCCCTGGCACCCGATGTGTTCGAGTCCAAGGCCTTCCAGCTGAGCCCCCCGACCCGCTTCGGAACGGTCTATCGACAGGAGCTTGAACGTTCCCAGAACGTCACGGTGATGCTCTACGCGAACGCGACGGAAATCCGCACCGATCGCGAGGGTCGGAACGCCCGGTCCGTCCGGGTGGCCACCCTGTCGGGTACCACCTTCGACGTCGAAGCTCGGATCTTCGTCCTGGCGGCTGGAGGTATCGAGAATCCCCGCCTGCTGCTCGCCTCGAAGGCGCCAATCCACCCCAAGGGATT
>CAZTOE010000296.1:0-5495 GCA_964615045.1 uncultured Spirochaetales bacterium | reverse complement strand
GGTCGCGAGGCTGGCCCCGTGACGGAGCCCGAGCTGAAACGCTTCGCCGTGTTCGCCGACCTCTCTGAAGACGAACGCGGTTTGGTTTCGGATCTGCTCGAAGCCCGCGACCTGTCCGACGGGGAAGCTCTGTTTCTAGAGGGCGATGAGGCGGACGGGCTGGTGCTGATCCAGCGCGGACGGCTGCGGATTTCCAGTCGTCGCTGCGAGGCGGCCGGAGAACTGCAGGCGGGCGCGAGCTTGGGAGCGCTGTCCCTGGTTCAAGTCGGAAATCGCGAAGTCGAGGCGGTGAGCGTTGGGACGAGCGAGGTCCGGCTGCTGCGGCGCGAGGATTTTCGCCGCCTCGTCGACGATGATGCCCGGACCGCGTGTCGCATCGTCGAGACCGTTCTCGCCGATGTGGCCACTCAGGCTCGGGCCGCGCTTGAGGGCCTCGGCTCCGTCACGGATTGACCGGTTTCGGGCCGGCGACTATTCTCGAAGAGCCGGAACCCCCAAGCCCATTTCAAAACCCATCCGGTTCTCGCCGTGGCAAGTCCGCGGCGGTCCGATCCACCCGCACCCGGACCTCGCGAAGCGATTCGCGACCGCTTGCAGTGGAATCTAAGACGGAGTCTAGGATGGAAACCAGTCGCATCCGCGAAGCACTCACCTTTGACGATGTGCTGCTGGTGCCGGCAGAGTCCCAGGTGCTTCCGCGCGAAGTCTCGCTGAAAACCCAGCTCACCCGGGAGATCGCGCTCAGTACGCCGTTCCTCTCGGCGGCGATGGATACGGTGACCGAGCACGCCGCCGCGATCTGCATGGCACAAAGCGGCGGCGTCGGCGTGATCCACCGCAACTTGAGTATTGAGGCTCAGGCCTCCGAAGTGGCCAAGGTCAAGCGCTACGAGGCGGGGGTGATCGCCGATCCGATCACGATGCGCCCCGACCAACGGATTTCCGAAGCGCTCGAGGTCATGAGGCGACACAACATTTCGGGCGTTCCGGTCACCCGTGAGGGCAAGGCGGTGGGGATCCTCACTCATCGCGACCTGCGTTTTGTGAAGGACGTCGATCAGGAAATCTCGCGGGTCATGACCGCCGAGAATCTGGTGACGGTTCCGCCCGGCACCGGGTTGGATCGCGCCAAGGAACTGATTCACGAGCACCGTATCGAAAAGCTCCTCGTGGTCGACGGTGATGGAAACCTGCGCGGCCTGATCACCATCAAGGACATCGAGAAAAGCGAACGCTTCCCGGATGCGGCGAAGGATGCCATGGGTCGGCTGCGTGCTGCGGCGGCAATTGGGGTGAGTTCGGATCGGTTGGACCGCGCCCAGGCGCTGGTGGACGCCGGCGTCGACGCAGTTGTGGTCGACACCGCCCACGGCCACTCGCAGGGCGTCCTGGACACACTGGTCGAGCTGCGCCGCACCTTTCCGGATCTGCCCTTGATCGGTGGGAACGTCGCGACCGCGGAGGGAACCGAAGCGCTGATCAAGGCTGGAGCGTCCGGGGTCAAGGTGGGCGTCGGGCCTGGATCGATCTGCACCACGCGGGTGGTGACCGGCGTCGGCGTCCCGCAGTTCACCGCTGTCTATGACGCCGCTCGCACCGCCAGTCGCTTCGGTGTGCCGGTGATTTCCGATGGCGGCGTCAAATACTCCGGCGACGTCGTGAAGGCATTGGCCGCGGGAGCTCACTCGGTGATGATCGGTTCGCTTTTCGCCGGGACCGACGAAGCGCCCGGCGAAGTGGTGCTGTACCAGGGGCGGACCTACAAGCTGTACCGCGGTATGGGGTCGATCGGCGCGATGGCCGACGGAAGCCGCGACCGATATTTCCAGGGCGATGTGGAAGATCGGAGCAAGCTCGTGCCCGAAGGCATTGAAGGTCGCGTGCCGTATCGCGGGAGCCTCTCGAGTTGTCTGCATCAGCTGGTGGGCGGGCTGCGCTCCGGGATGGGCTACTGCGGGGCCGCCGACCTCGCCGAGTTGCGCGAGAAATCGCGTTTCGTGCGCATCTCTTCGGCTTCGCTTCAGGAAAGCCACGTCCACGACGTGATCATCACCAAAGAAGCACCGAACTACCGGGTGGAGTAGGCGCCATCGACCGCATCCTGATCCTCGACTTCGGGAGCCAGTACACCCAGCTCATCGCACGACGCATTCGTGAGCTCGGCGTGTACTGCGAGATCCGTCCGCCCGGCGAGACTCCCGCTGCCGTGCGCTCGTTCGGGGCGGCGGGTCTGGTGCTCTCGGGCGGTCCGTCGAGCGTCTTGTGGGCGGGCGCACCCCGGGCAGAGCCCGAACTGCTCGAACTCGGCATCCCGGTGCTCGGGATCTGCTACGGGCTTCAGTGGATGGTCGACGCGCTCGGCGGCCGCGTCGAAGCCGCGGCGAGCCGCGAGTACGGCCGTGCCCACCTCAAGCTCGAGCGCCCCGATCCCCTTTTCTCCGGCCTCGAAGAGCCGGCAGAGCGTGTCGTCTGGATGAGCCACGGCGACCGCGTACTCGAGCTCCCGCCGGGGTTCGAGACGCTGGCTTCGAGCGACCACTCCCCCTTTGCGGCCGTGCGCGACCGGGGCCTTTCGCTCTACGGCCTGCAGTTTCACCCCGAGGTGGTGCACACGGAGGGCGGGCGGGATCTCCTCTCGAACTTCGTGCATCGCATCTGTGGCTGCGGGAGTTCCTGGACCATGGAGGCCTTCATCGGAGAGGCCGTCGACCGCGTCCGCCAGCAGGTCGGCGATCGGCACGCGGTGTGCGGGCTCTCCGGCGGGGTCGACTCTTCGGTAGCGGCCGCGCTGGTGCACCGCGCGATCGGCAATCGCCTTCACTGCATCCTGGTCGACCACGGCCTGTTGCGCGCGGGCGAGCGCGAGGAAGTCGAGCATGCCTTTCGCGACAGCCTCGGGATTCCGCTTGCGGTCGTCGACGCCCGCGAACGGTTCCTCGGCGAGCTGCGCGGGATCGAGGATCCGGAGCTCAAGCGGCGCCGCATCGGTCATCTGTTTATCGAGGTCTTCGAGGAGCAGGCGCGCCGCCTCCGGGATCGGGGTGACGCGGAGTTTCTGGTGCAGGGCACTCTCTATCCCGATGTGATCGAAAGCGTGTCCGTGCGGGGTCCCTCGGCGACCATCAAGACCCACCACAATGTCGGCGGGCTGCCCGAGCGCATGGATTTGCGTCTGGTCGAGCCCCTGCGCGAGCTCTTCAAAGACGAGGTCCGGGAACTCGGCCGCAAGCTCGGCCTGCCGGACGCCATGGTGGGGCGTCACCCGTTCCCCGGGCCCGGGCTGGCGATTCGGATCCTGGGGGAGGTCACCGAGGAGCGCTTGGTGATGCTTCGCGCGGCGGATCGGATCTTGATCGACGAGATCCGGCGCGCCGGACTCTACGATGAGATCTGGCAGGCCTTTGCGGTCTTTCTCCCGGTGCAGACGGTGGGTGTCCAGGGGGACCAGCGCACCTATGACCACGTGATCGCCCTGCGGTGCGTGTCGTCGGTGGATGCGATGACGGCCGACTGGTCGCGCCTGCCCCACGAGCTCCTGGCGCGCGTCTCGAGCCGCATCACCAACGAGGTGCAGGGCGTGAACCGGGTGGTCTACGACATCTCGTCGAAGCCCCCCGCGACGATCGAGTGGGAGTAGGCGGAGTTGGCGCGACCCTTCGTCCACCTCCACCTCCACACCCAGTACTCCCTCCTCGACGGCGCCATCAAACACGTGCCGCTCTTCGAGCGCGCCGCGAAACTCGCAATGCCCGCGGTCGCGATGACCGACCACGGCAACCTCTTCGGCGCGGTCGATTTCTACGAGAAGGCGCTCGCCCACGGGATCCGACCGCTGATCGGTTGTGAGGCGTATCTCGCCTCCGGCTCGCGCTTCGACAAGGAGAGGCGCGAGCGCGACGAGAGCGGCTTCGACGCGATCAACCACCAGCTTCTGCTGGCGATGAACGAGACGGGCTACCGCAACCTGATCTTCCTGATCTCCATGGGATATCTGGAGGGCTTCTACTACAAACCCCGCATCGACCTCGATCTGCTGCGCGAGCACAGCGAGGGCCTGATCGCGACTTCGGGATGTCTCTCGTCAATGATTCCCCGAGCCGTCATGGAGGGGCAGCTGGACCGCGCCTGGAAGCTCGCCGAAGAATTCAAGGAGATGTTCGGCGACCGCTATTATTTGGAGCTCCAGCGCCACGGGATTGCCGCCCAGGACGCGGTGAACGCCGAGCTCGTCAAGATGTCCTCCGACTTGGGCCTTCCCCTGGTCGCGACCAACGACGCCCACTACCTCGAAGGTGAAGATCATCAACACCACGATGTGTTGCTCTGCATCGGCACCGCATCCAATATCGACGCGCCCAGCCGATTTCGCTTTGACGGACAGGGCTTCTACGTCAAGGACGGGGACGAGATGCGCGAAGTCTTTCGCGATCATCCCTCGGCCGTCGACCGCACCCTCGAGATCGCGGAACGCTGCGAGCTCGAGCTCGAAATGGGTCGGTATCATCTTCCGGAGTTCCAGGTGGAGGCGGGCACCACCCGCGAAGAGGTGATGGCGGGGCAGGCCTGGACCGGACTGCGGCGGCGCCTCGGCCTCGACCCGGACGAGCCGATCCCCAGCCGGCTGCGCGAATACGAAGCGCGCATGAAGCACGAGCTCGATGTCATCCAGTCGATGGGGTTCGCGGGTTATTTCTTGATCGTCGCGGACTTCATCGGCTACGCGAGGCGCGAAGGCATCCCGGTGGGCCCCGGCCGGGGCTCGGCGGCGGGGAGCCTCGTAGCCTACGGGCTCGGGATCACCGGCGTCGATCCGATCGAATACGACATCATCTTCGAGCGGTTCTTGAACCCCCAGCGGGTCTCGATGCCGGACATCGACGTCGACTTCTGTATGCGAGGACGCGACCGGGTGATCCGCTACGTCGCCGAGCGCTACAGCGGTGCCGCGGAGCCCCGGCCCGAAGAAATGCGCGTCGCCCAGATCGCTACTTTCGGCACGTTGCAGGCGCGCGCCGCGATCCGCGATGTGGGGCGCGTTCTTGGCATGCCTTACGGCGACGTCGATCGCATGGCGAAGCTTGTCCCCGAAACGCTGTGCATTTCGCTCGACGAGGCGCTCGATCAATCGCCCGAGCTGCGCGCGCGCGTGGAGTCCGATGGACAGATCGCGCGGCTGATGGAGTCGGCCCGCAAGCTCGAAGGCCTGACGCGCCACGCCTCGAAGCACGCCGCGGGGGTCGTGATCGGGAACCGCCCACTGATCGAGTCGGTTCCGCTCTATCGAGACGCGCGCTCGGGAGACATCATGACGCAGTACGACATGCGCTGCGTCGAAAAGGTCGGACTGATCAAGTTCGACTTCCTCGGCTTGAAGACGCTCACCGTGCTGGCCGATGCCGAGCGCCTGGTGCGCGAGCGGGCGGATGCCGAGTTCGCGATCGAGGCGATCCCCCTCGAAGATCCCAAGACCTACGACCTGTTGTGTCGCGGCGACA
>CAZTOE010000295.1:0-5529 GCA_964615045.1 uncultured Spirochaetales bacterium | reverse complement strand
CGTTTCATGTCGGCGAGACGTTCGACGCGCGCGGCCTGGGCGGCCTGGCCACCACGATCGTGGTCGCCTTCCAGCCCTACCGGCGACTGTTCTCGCTCCTCGCATTTTCCGGCATCCTCGAGCGCCATCCCAAACTGCAAGTGGTGTTCACCGAAGGCGGGATCGCCTGGGTGCCTTCGTGCCTCTACGACAGCGACCGCGTCTACGCGAACTTTCAGTCCGAGATGAACCCGAAGCTCGCAAACAAGCCGTCGCACTATTGGTTTCAGAATTGCTTTGCGACATTCATGGAAGATCCCCCCGGACTCCGGCAGCTGGATCTGATCGGCTGGGACAAGGTCATGTGGTGCTCCGACTACCCGCATCCCGAGAGCACCGTCGGTTACTCCCAGCAGTCGATCTGGGACATTTTTGATGCCACGGAAACCGTGGAGCAGGCGCAGGCCATCGTCGGAAAGACAGCCATCAAACTCTGGCGCCTGTAGCCACCTCGCCCTGCATGGCCCAGCGAATGCCGCGCCGCAGCAGCTCGTAGTAGACCGGCTCGTCCCACGCGCAGCGTTGAATCGCGCACTCGTCCATGAGTGGCTGTAGGTCATAGCGACCCCGGCAGTGGCCGAGCATCAGATACAAGACCGCGCCCTTCCCAAAGGGGCGAAGCGTTAGCTGGGGCCGCGCCACGTCCTCCGGCCACTCGGAGCGAACGTATCCGGTCGCCGGCGACGTATACCGGGACTCCAGAAGAACCTCCGCGTCCTTGTGAAATTCGCAGTAGTAGGGCTCGTCAACCACGTCGAATGCCTCGATCCCCCGAACGAGGGGATGGCTCGGCTGAGTGACCGTTACGTGGATTCTCTGGACGGGAGGATGGGCGACAAAACGGTTCCCCAGGAGTTCCATCAGCCTCGGCGCCCGATCGGGGGTGTCGGCTCTGCCGGGAAGCTCTATGCCATCGACCTCGATGCCTCCCTCGACCGGCACAAATCCCAGGAGTGCGCTGGTCGCGTGAAGCGCGAACCAACGCCCGCCCGATTCCACAAAGCGGCGCAGCGCTTCCTCCTCCTCATCGGAGGGGCAGACGTCACAGGTATAGGTCACGAGAAAGCGCGACGCGGCGATCGCGTCCTGACACCGATAGTCCCCGGCCGTGCTGGTCCGCACGCGATCGTGCTCGGCGAGAAGCTTCAGCAACTCGAGGCGGGCAAAATCGAAATCGTGAAAGCTGCCGCCACAGACCAGATGCGCATCGATTCGACCCTCCATGGTGTCCTCCGTACGGCGGAGCATAACTCTTGGAGGTGGGTGAGGTTCACGCAGATGGACCAGGACGCTCATTCGCCCGAGGCCGGGGCCCTCCAGTCCGGCAGCCAGTCAGCGGCCGAGCTCGATCGGCAGTGCCAAAGGCCCGCGTAGAACTGCCGAGCGTTTCCAGGCCGGGGGCTCTTGGGGCCCACGAAAATCGGGGAATCGCCGCAGCAGGCTACCGAGGGCGACTTCGGTTTCCAGGCGGGCGAGTGGGGCGCCCAGGCAGAAGTGCGGTCCGAGGCCGAATGCCAGGTGCCGGTTGTCGCTACGGCCCAGATCGAGCCGGTCGGCCGCCGGGAACCGCTCGGGATCCCGATTCGCACTGCCCAGGAGCACTCCGACCAGCTGACCGCGACGGATCCGGATCCCTCCCATTTCGCACTCCTCGGTGGCCACGCGATCGGTCAGCTGAACAGGGCTCTCGAAGCGCAGGAATTCCTCGACGGCGGACGGGAGCAAAGACAAGTCGTCTTGCAAGCGCTTTCGCTCGAGAGGCGCCCGCAGCAGGCAAAGCACTGCGTTGCCGATCAGATTGGTCGTCGTTTCGTGACCGGCCACCAAGATCAAGGTGGCGAGCGCGAGCACCTCCGTCTCATTCATTTGCTCGCCCTCCACGTTGGCAGCGACCATGGCGGAGAGGAGATCGGAGCGCGGCTTCTTGCGACGCTCGGCGAGCAGGCGACGGAAGTACGCCGCCAGCTCACGGGTCGCTCGTTTGGGCGGCTCCAAACCCTCGCGGCCGGACAGCGGGTCAAGGAACTCGACCAGCTCGTGCGACCAATGCAGCAGGATCTCGCGATCTTGAGCAGGAACCCCCAGCAACTCTCCAATCACGGTGGCGGGAAGCGGCATCGCCAGGTCGGAGACCACATCGAGGCTGCCCTCGCCGCGCGCAGCGGCGCAGTCCAGGAACTCCTCGGTGAGCGCTTCGACCCGGGGGCGAAGGCGTTCGATATGCCGTGGCGCAAAGGCTTTCGATACCAGCTTCCGAAGCCGTGCGTGACGCAGTCCGTCGATCATCAGAAGGTCGTGGTCCAGAAAATTCAAGAAATCGGGCGCGTCGCGGGCTCCGCGCCGCAGGAGCCGCATCAAGCCGATCGCATGGCGATCGGTCGTAAAGCAGCGGCCCCGCAGAACGAACTCGACATCGCGGTAGCGGCTGACGATCCAAACAGAGAGCAGCGGCGAGCGCGCAATGGGCCTCTCCTTCCGAAGCTTGGCATAGACGGGATAGGGGTCGCGTCGGTATGCCGAGAGCCACGGGTTCCAAGGACCCAGAAGCGGACCCGCCCGACTCATCAGTTTCTCGCGGCTCACCAGCCACTGGAGAAGGCGGAGCAGGGAAGGCATGGCAGTCCCCCTAGCTACCTCCAGGCTAGCGCTCAGCGACCAGACCTGGGCGAGCCTGCGAACTCCAAGCAGATCTCGTCCACGCGTTCTGCGATCTGCGGTACCGTTGCGACTCGGGCAGCCGCAGAATGCTAGGGGCCGCTCCCGCCCGCTTGGTCTCGAGCGCGGCGTTCACGCGCGGTTCGGCGACCGGAGAATCACCATGAGAGAATCACGATGATGAGAGAATCACCATGAGAATGGGAATCATGACCGGAACACGCGCTCGGAGCGCGAATGTCAACGAGATCGGACGGACGCACACCGTAGACGAGATCAGCGGTCTCGCCGCCCGTGCGGAGAACGCGGGTTTCGACACCTTGTGGATGGCCAACGTGTTCTCGCTCGACGCCATCATGACCCTCGCCATCGCCGGCCGTGAAACGAAGAAAATCGAGGTGGGCACGGCCGTCACACCGACCTATCCCCGGCATCCCACCGCGATCGCCCAACAGGCGGTAACGGCGGCGGCCGCGTGCGGCAACCGCTTCACCCTCGGGATCGGACTCGCGCACAAGGTGATGATCGAAGACGCCCTCGGCCTGTCCTACGCGAAGCCCGCCCGGCACATGCGCGAGTACCTCGAGGTGCTGACCCCCCTGCTGCGCGGTGAGGAAGCCAACTTCTCCGGCGAGCAGTACAGCGTGCACGGTCTGACCGTGGGCGCTGCCGGCGTGGACTCGGTACCGATCGTGATCGCGGCCCTCGGCGAACACATGCTCAAGCTCGCAGGCCGCTTCACGGACGGAACGATCACCTGGATGGTCGGCCCGAAGACCCTCGAGGGGCACACCATTCCCACGCTGGTGAATGCGGCGACAGCGGCGGGGCGGAACGCCCCGCGCGTCATCGCCGGGTTCCCCATCGCACTGACCCATCGGGTCGACGAGGCGCGTGCGAAGCTCGCCCCGGGCCTCGCCATCTACGGCAGCCTGCCGAGCTATCGAGCGATGCTCGACCGCGAGGGTATCGACGATCCGGTCGGTATCGCGATCATCGGTGATGAGGCCACCCTGCGCGAGGGCGTGGCGCGGGCACGCGACGCGGGTGCGACCGACTTCAATGCCGCGATCGCGGAAGTCGACGAGGGCGCTTACGATCGCACCTTCGACTTTCTCGCGAGCCTATAGGGGGCCTGCAACCAGGTGTGCGAATGGAACGCGGCCGAAGCGGCGGGCGCCCAAACCCGCGAGCGACTCAAGCGACGTTCGCGGACGCATGCGCAAACTCATCAGCGCGGACCGTCGTAGGTCGGCTGGCTACTCGACCAAGCGCCCCGCCACGATGTCTTCGATCGTGGTGACCGTGAGGATGTTGTTGTCACGGTCGAGAATTTCGAATAGCCGACCATCCGATGCGTTCATGCTGAAGAACACAAGCGTGCCCTGGGGTCCCGCGTATTCCATGTGCACGTCGCCGCCGGGATTGTGCGCGTAGTGACCGACCGTCCGGATCTTGTGCAGGGTCTGGGTCGCGGTGGTCTCGACCACGTGATGCTCGCCTTCCAGAACCAGCGTGGTGGTGTCGCCAAGATGGCGGTGAAAATGGCAGTAGGCGTCGGGCTCCCAGCGTACTAGAAAGTCGATGCGCCCCTTGTCCGGCTGCGCGCCGAGCAACGCAAGGCTGTAGTCAATGGGATAGTCGAATTCCGGACCGCCCTTGAGATAGTGCCAATCGAGATCCCCGGTCTTGAATTCAGGCACGGACGCCCGCCGCAAAGGTTCTACGCTTGCCATGGTGTTCTCCCTACTCCAAAGATACTTGACATCGGGCTCACGAGTCAAAACCGAGTGCGCGCGGGCAGGACACGGCTCCCCCTACCAGCCCCCGAGCTCTGCTTGGCGCCGTCGATGTTCCCGGGGTGCTCCGAGAAAGGCACGATCGAACATGGCTCGCTTGAACCAAATTTGGGCGTCGCACTCCCAGGTGAACCCGATGCCACCGTGTACCTCGATGGCGGTGCGGGCCACCTCCATGAAGCGATCGGTGTTGTGGGCCTTGGCGATGGCAGCCAGGCGCGGGGCGTCTTCTTCACCCCGATCGTGCAGGTACCCGGCGTACCAATAGAGGCCGCGATTGGGTTCGACCTTGAGAACCATGTCGGCGAGCTCGTGCTTCAGGGCCTGGAAACTGCCGATCTTGACGCCGAACTGTTCGCGTGTGAGCGCGTAGTCGACGCACATCTCGAGGAGCCGCTGGGCTCCGCCAAAGGCATCTGCCGCGAGCAAGATAAGGCCCGTGTCGTATACGCGTCGGGTCACGTCGGGGTTCTCCGGAAGGAGGTCGCACGCGCTCCCGGAAAGCTCGACGGTCGCCGTGCGGCGTGTCCAGTCGGCGCCATCGATCGTTGTGTGCGCGAGGCCGTTGGCACCCTTCTCCACGATCCCGAAGCGACCCCCCGCCAAACCGACGAGAATCAAGTCGGCGCGATCCGCCTCGGGCACGAAGACCTTCACCCCGGTCAGCGACCCGTTCGCCTGAATCTGCCAGTCGTCGGGTCGCCAGTTTCCACCCCGATCGGCGAAGGCCACGGTTCCTATGACGTGTCCCGTGGCCAGCGCCGGGAGCCAGCGCTCCTTCTGCTCCTCGCTTCCCCCCATGGCGATCGACCGAATCGCCAGTGCGTGGCCGAGAAAGGGTCCGGGGCCGCGTGGTAGCCCAGGGTCTCGGCGACGCACGCGAGGTCGAGGACATCCAGACCCGCGCCCCCGTAGACTTCCGGAACGTGCAGCCCCGTGATCCCGAGCTCTCCCAGTGCGTTCCACAATCCGGCATCAAAATCGCTCTCTTCCTCGGCGAGATCACGCACGTCCTGCGTCGTGCACCGGTCGGAGA
>CAZTOE010000294.1:0-5532 GCA_964615045.1 uncultured Spirochaetales bacterium | reverse complement strand
GTTTCGTTCGCTCCCTTTGCCATCGTCGGCGGTATCGGCGCCTTGGTGTCGCTGCGGCTTTTGTTTCTGTCCTTCTAGGATGCGAAGGGCCGAGATGACGGAAAAACCCCAGCCTCACGGAGTCGACAGCGGCCAAGGAAAATCATGAGATCATCTATCGACGATTCCATCTAAAATGAACGTTCATGACCCCACTTTTGACCCCAGTACACCGTCGGGTGTCGGTCGTCGGCTCGCAAGTAATTGATTTTACTGGATTAGCCCCCGTAGCTCAGAGGATAGAGCACCGGTTTCCTAAACCGGGTGTCGGATGTTCGAGTCATCCCGGGGGCGCCATAAGACGAGATATTGTCCGCAGGTTGTAGAGTTCGTCGAGATCGCGGTTTAGGCGCCGCGGGGTGTTGGGCGGAAACGTGTTCCCCGTTGCCGAATATCGAGCGCGCGCCACGTGGCTTCCGCTGCCGGCGGCTCTGGACGGCGCATCTCGATCGGCGGTAGAGTGACCGGGTCCTCCTCGCCCGAGGCCCGAACCCATGCGAACGATCCTCACTCGCGCTTGCGCGCTCGCCGCGTTGGCGATCAGTTCGTGCCAGAGCGAGGGCGGACCGAGAGCGGTGGCCCGGGAGGTGGGTGGCAACCTGGCGAATAGCATGGGGATGCCGCTGGCGGCCCAAGTGACCGAGCTGAGCCCGCAGGATCAACACTGGGTGGCGCAAGTGGCTACGAGCCGCTTCGCGCAGCGCCTTGTCTTCGATCCGAACTCGGCATGCCAAGCAGTCCTGCGAAGCCAAGAGCCCGTGGAATTCCGGAACATCGGTGTCTTCGGCCGGCTCATTTCGGCGGGACAGAACTGCGACGCGGTAGGCACGCTCTCGCTCGAAGCTTGGTACGCGCAACGCGATGCGCCGCGTCCACGGGGTCTCGCCCCGCGCGCGACGTCCTTCTACCGCGTTGCGGGAGGCAACGAAATGTCAACCTTCCTGCGCGGGCGCTTCCCGGGCGTAGGCATCATCGGGATCCCGGGCGGAGTGGATATCAACGTGGCCATTCCCAAGAGTCAGATTTGCGAACCACTCCTCACTATGAGGACGACGTCCATGGAATATCGTACGAACGGAGCGCCCCTGGTGCTCATCGCGAACAGTCGAGACGCGTGTCCAGTCGAGGGGGTCTTCCAACCGATTCCGGGAAGCTAGGGAGTCGACGAGAAGGCAGCCGCGAGAGCGGCGTAGTGGTCGCTTCGGCTCAGAGGATAGAGCGCCGGTTTCCTAGAAGTGTTCGAGTCATCCCCGGGGCGCCAACAACCTAAACGATCCCGAGATTCTGATCGTCTTCTCCCGCGCGGTCTTCTGGGCGCTCGACGGTCTGACGCGTGCCGTGCTCGCGCTTGTAGAAGCGCAGGATGTCTCCGTACTGGACATGGCCCAGGAGTCGCTTGTGTTCGTCCTTGACCTCGACGATCGGAATCTTGTCGAACTCGCGATCGCTGAAGAATTCGAGTGCGCTGATCAGGTTGTCGTCGGGTGTCAGGAAGATCAGTTTGCGATTCACCAGATCGTGGGCCAGCACGAAGGTCGCGAGCTCGTCCAGAACCTCCCGGCTCTCCAAGTCCTGTAGCGACACGAGACCCGCGAGGTTGCCCTCCTGATCGCGCAGTACCAGATCGCTCTCGCCGGTTTGGCGGGAGAGTGCCTCGATCTGGTGCAGCGGCATGTCGTTTGGGATGATAGCGAATTGGTCGTAGACCCCGCGTGCCATCTCACCCACCGTCATGCGCTTGAGGATGTTCGGATTCATCTCCCAGAGGTGCGCCCTCGAGGAAAACTTGTTGTCGACCTGGGTGGTGTAGATCGACCAGCGTCGCGAGGAGACCAGGGCCACCGTGGCGACGACCATGAGTGGGGGGAGGAGCTCGTAGGCGCCGGTGAGCTCGCAGACCATCATCAGCGAGGCGATCGGCGCGTTGGCGACGCCGGCGAAGAAGGCCCCCATGCCCACCACGACGAAGGGACCCACCTCCGGCACCAGACCGGGGAAGAAGCGGTGACTGAGCGTCCCCACGCAGCCTCCGAGCATGGCGCCGATGAACAGGCTCGGTGCAAACACGCCCCCGGACCCGCCGGAGGAGATCGTAAATGACGTCGTCGCGATCTTGAGCAGGGCCAGCACCAGCAGGGCGAGGGCGCCCGTGCCGATCGCCGCGGCGCCTAGACTCTCGCCACTGATAAGGCGCTGGACATAGCCGAGACCCTGGCCCAATACCTCCGGGTGCCAGTACCCGATGATCCCGACGAGAAGCCCGCCGATCGGCGGGATCAGATACCTGTTGAGCGGCAGCCGATCGAAGAAGTACCGCTTCGAACCATGGAGGAAGCGGACGAACAGATAGCCCGCGGCCGAGCAGACGAGTCCGAGTACCGCGTAGAACAGCAGCTCGGCGGGCGCGTGGAAGATGTCGTGCTCGAATGAGAAGACATGGTTAAAGCCCTCGATCGAGCAGAAGACCGTATAGGCCGTGACGGAGCCGAGAATCGCCGGCGTCAGGGCATCGGTCTCGAGGTCCTCTTTGTAGAGCACCTCGACCGCCGTGAGCGCGCCGCCGAGTGGGGCACGAAAGATGGCACCGAGCCCAGCGGCGGCCCCGGCCACCATGAGGGTGCGCCGCGCCCGCGCGCCCATCTGGATGAACCTGCCGAGCCCGGACCCGATCCCGGCGCCGATCTGCGCGACCGGCCCCTCCTTCCCTGCGCTGCCCCCCGAAGCCAAGGTCGCAAGGGTTGCGAGCGACTTGATGAACGGGACGCGGCTCCGCATCACGCCGCCCTGGTTGTGGAACGCGTCGATGTAGCTGTCGGTGCCGGTGCCCTCCGCTTCCGGGGCGAAGGTGCGCACGAGCAGACCCGAGATCAACCCACCGATGACGGGCATGACGAGCAGCAGCCAACGCCGCGGCGGGCCGGGGGGAGCGGCGAGCTCGGCGGCCTCTCCGTGGGGCTGGGGGATGGGCATCTGGGCCCAGGTACCCATCGTGATATTCGTGACCAGGTGTAGCAACTCATTGAACGCCACGGCCCCTAGGCCAGCCAGCAGCCCAATCAGGACCGAGTAGACGTAGATGGTGCGCGTGTTGACGTTGCTGAAGATGCCCCTGAAATCGAGAATGCCGCGCAACCGTGGTCCCCGCCTCTCACTTCTTCGCGAGGCGAAACACTACCGGAACCCCGCGTCATCTACCTGACGTGTTGTCCCAGGCCGATGGCCTGAGTCGGCACGCCCGGTCGGTGTAGCTTCAGCGAGGGGTGATTTCGTATCGCTGTGGGATCTCGGAATCTGATAACGTCTCACGGAGGTAGGTCTCGCCCGATTTTGCCGCGCGGCGCGGTGAAGTCTTCGAGGGTGCGAAGGAGGCTGCGATCGCCGAGAGCATGGGCCGAGGGGTGCCGCAGGAGCCAGGGAGCGAGAAGCGGATCTGGCTGGCGAAACCGCGCCTGCAGGATCTGATCAACCTCTTGCGGGAGCGGGGCTACCGGGTGGTGGGACCGGTGTCGCGCGACGGCGCGGTGGTGTTCGACGAGATTCGCTCCGCGGCGGAGCTCCCGTTGGGCTTCCGCGAGGCCCAGGCGCCCGGCTCCTACCAGCTCGAGCCGTCCGGTGGGAGCGACTACTTCGGCGTCGTGAACGGCCCGGGGTCACTGAAGCGCTTCTTTTTCGCCCCTCGCGAACAGCTGATCGAGATCGATCTCGAAGGGCGTTCCTTCCGGACCCGCGAGATCCCGCCGGCCGCGCCGCCGACAGCTTTTCTGGGGGTTCGGGCCTGCGATCTCGCTGCCGTCGCGCTCCAGGACCGTATCTTCCTCCACGACCTCTACGCCGATCCGCACTATCAGGCGAGGCGCCGAGGAGTGCTCTTGATTGCGGTCAACTGCACGCGGCCCGCAGCGACCTGTTTCTGCGCGTCGCTCGATACGGGGCCCGAGGCGCGATCCGGATTCGATCTCGCCCTCACCGAATTCGACGACGGCTTCCTCGCACGGGCCGGTAGCCCGGCCGGTGAGGAACTCCTCGCCGCGCTCGGCGGGCAGGTGGCGGACGCGGCGCGCTCGGCCCGCGAGGCGGAAGCGCTGCGAGCGTGCGCCGCGCGCATGGAGCGATCGCTCGCGACTGCGGACCTGCCGGAGCTCTTGTACGAAAACCTCGACCACCCGCGCTGGGATGAAGTCGCCGAGCGCTGCCTCTCGTGCACCAATTGCACCATGGTTTGCCCCACCTGTTTCTGCCACGACGAGCGCGACGAACCGACGCTCGACGGCCAGCGATCGGTCCGGGTCCGCGAGTGGGACTCGTGTTTCAACCGCGACCACGCCCAGGTCCACGGAAAGAACTTCCGCCCCCACATTCGCGATCGCTATCGACAGTGGCTGGTGCACAAAGTTGCGAGCTGGATCGACCAGTTCGGAAGCTCCGGATGCGTGGGTTGTGGGCGCTGCATCACCTGGTGTCCGGTCGGGATCGACTTGACCGAGGAGGTCGCCGCGATTCGGGATTCGCGCAAGTGAGTACCGTCGCATCCACCGCCGGGACCCGTAGCTACCTCGCGCCGGAACCGGCGGAGATTGTGGAGAAGCGCTCCTTCGGCCCGGCCATCCACAGCTACCGCCTGCGCCTCGCGGACCCGGGCGCGCGGCCGCGCTTCGATTTCCAGCCGGGACAGTTCAACATGGTCTACGTGCCTGGGGTGGGCGAGGTGGCCATTTCAATCTCCTCGGATCCCGCCGACGAGCTTCTCGAGCACACGATTCGGATCGTGGGCCGGACCACCCGCGTGATCGATGGGCTCGGCGTCGGAGACGTTCTGGGCCTGCGGGGCCCCTACGGCAATACTTGGCCGCTTCAGGAAGCGCGCTACAAGGACGTGCTCGTCGTGACGGGGGGATTGGGCTGCGCTCCGGTTTCGGGAGCCATCGAGTACCTGTTCCGGCGCCGCGCCAACTACGGCCACGTGACGGTGCTGCACGGCGTGAAAAAACCCGCCGACCTGATCTACCGCGAGCGCTTCGACAGCTGGCGCCGCCATCCGGAAACAACCGTGATGCTCACGAGCGACGAGCCGGGCCGCCGCTGGCGCGACCGCCTGGGCGTCGTCACCGAGCTCTTCGACGAGGTCGACTTCGATCCAGCGCGCACACTGCTCTTGATGTGCGGACCCGAGATCATGATGTTCCACGCCATCCGCATCTTGCGCCGCCGCGGTCTTCCCGAACACCGGATGTTTCTCTCGATGGAGCGCAACATGAAGTGCGCAGTCGGCCTGTGCGGACACTGTCAATTCGCGCCTTTTTTCGTGTGCAAGGATGGTCCCATTTTTCGCTTCTCGGACATCGCGCAATTCTTCTTCACGGAGAATCTATGAGCGACCGCCTGCGGCTGGGCGTCTTCAAGTTTGCGTCGTGCGACGGCTGCCAGCTGCAAATCCTGAATCTCGAGGACGAGTTGCTGGCCCTGGCCGACCGGCTGGAGATCGCCCATTTCCTG
>CAZTOE010000293.1:0-5577 GCA_964615045.1 uncultured Spirochaetales bacterium | reverse complement strand
CTTGATGTCCGAAAATCGAGCACCAAACATTCAGGTGCGACTGGGCACGTTCACCGAGCGCGAAAGGGAGCGCGCCTTCGGCTTGTTGCGCCGCCTGGAGCCAGCGCGCAAGTTCGTGAAGTGGAACGAGATCCTTGAGTTCGCCGTAACGTGCTAAGGTGCAGCCGATTCGCAGCAGTTGTGCGACTACGTCTGTCCGAACCAACTCAGTTCTCGTTGAAAGGTCGGCAGCTGGGACTCCGTCGCCCCGCCGGAGACGGAGCAGATCGCAGAGCCTGGCAGCAACGAGTTTTCGGTCATCTTGGGTGAGCTCCGATGGGTCCCCAAGGCGCAGTAGCCCTTCAAGACCGTAGAGGTATGGGTGAAGGGCACCGTACGGCTGATTGTCAGCGAGGACGCGGCGCCAGCGTTCGAACGTCGCATTCGCGGCTCGTGCGGGTTTGGAGAATGAGTAGTCGTGGTGCTGCTTCAATATCCAGGCAGCCGGCTTCATCAAGAAGACCCCGTCGCGCGTCGACCAGCGATCGGGAAGCTCCGCGCGCGTCGCACTCTCGCGCAACCTCAACGGAGCAATCCCCATTCTCTCGTCGAGCAGAGGCTCCAATGCGAAGCCGATACCTTCGGCGAGTGCGAGGCTGCTCTCGCGGGAGATCCAGCGCCCTGATTCAACCACACCTCTCAGCATCGCAACTAGGTCGAACGAAAAGACGGCCTGGTTGCGCCAGCTTTCCCTTCCTGGCTTAAGTCCAGCTAGCGTCGGCGGCGGGTCTGGATTCTCTCCCGCCCGGAGAAAGTGACGTTCGAGCCAGGACAGGACCATTCTGGCCGCTTGGCGCGCACTCGCTTCACGCGCCGGACGAACCTGCACCAGCCAGGTGAGCCAGCTCAGGTAATACCCGCTGATCTCTCCATAGGCGAACGCGGCGCGTCGTCCCGGCTCGATCCAGCCCGCGACGCCACCCGTTTCGGATGCCGGATCCTGAACACGAATCCTCTCGGAGAGCAACCAACATTCAAGCCGTTCGATACTATTTGCTAGCCCGACCGACGCTCCCTGGATGGCCAAGTCGCTGCCAGTTCGCGAGCTACGAGCGAGGGCTTTGGCGATTCGCTTCGCGCTCTGGCCATCACCAAAAGGACTTCGCCGGGGCACCGACGGCACCCGCTCTCCACCCACCGTCGACGCCTCGGTCGCTGCCGGTCCCCTCCACACTCTTGCAAAATCCTCTAGCGCCGATGCGAGCGCCCCCGCGCTCACTGAGAGTCGCCGCGCGCCGTCACCTGAGAGCGCTTCTTGGCGTTCTGTCGACGATCGAATCACGATCATATTTCGCCGGAGCGCGGCCGCTTCTTCCTGCACCCCGCCCGAATCGGTGACGACGAGCGAAGCCCGCTTGAGCAGCGAGACGAAGTCGGCGTGGGGAAGCGGGCGGACGACGTGAACTCGAACGGCGCCTCCCATCACTGCGTAGACCGGGACGCTGACGCCGGGGTGGGGATGCACCGGAAGCACAAGAGCGACGTTGTCGTGTCGAGCTACGAACTCGCGCGCTGCAATGAGATGGCTGCGTATTTCGGCGCCGCGCATCTCGCGGCGGTGTACTGTGAGGAGGATCATGCGCCGCCCCTGAAGCCTTCCGATCAGACGTTCCGCGTTCTGTGACGGTTGGCCTTGATCCAACACAGCGAATAGAGCATCAACTCCCGGATTGCCGGTCAATTCAACCCGCTCTCGTTGAACCCCCTCCCGTAGGAGCTGGTCGAAATTGCGGCACGTCGCCGCAAAATGAAGACTCGCGATGCGCCCAATGAGACGACGATTCATCTCTTCCGGGAAGGGATGAGACGCGTCGGCAACGCGCAACCCAGCCTCGACATGGGCCACGGGTACGCCATGGCGAGCGCCGGCGATGGCTCCACCGAGCGCTGTGGACGAGTCTCCCTGAATGAGCAACCAGTCCGGTGTTTCCGCCTGTAGAAGAGGCGACAATGCCAAGGCTACTCGACCACAGACCTCGTGTGGCAACTGACCTCTTCGCATAACTTTGAGATCATGGTCCACTCGTATCGACATCGATCGCGCGGTGTCATGCAGCAGAGCAGGTTGCTGCGATGAGGCCACGTGCGTGACGGTTACGCCCGGTTGCCTCTCAAGCTCATGAAGCACGGGACCGAGCTTGATGACCTCTGGGCGCGTGCCGAACAACGCCAGGATGGAAATCTCGCGCGTTGCCAAAGTTTCTCGCACCAGCTCGAAGCGGCCGATTCCGTCGCCCAGCGACACGTTGGGGCTACGAAAAATGGGTGGACAATGTGTTTCCTACCCGCCTACCCTTCCGTTCGTTCAATCGCTCGAGACAGACCATATCTAACCACCTTCGGACGACAAGAACGCAGCGTACGATCGACCTACCCGAGTTGCACCTCGACGCACTCGCCGCGCCTACTCCTCGCGTGCTCTGGATCGAGCTCACCTCAAAGTGCCCATTCGATTGCGTTTTTTGTACGAGAAGTCTGTTGCGTGGCGCTGGCGAGCACCTCGATTTCGACCTGTACCGGCGCCTAATCTCGGAATTGGAGGCGCCGGAAATCATTCGCCTGAACTATTCCGGTGAGTCGATCCACTACCCGCATCTCGTCGAAGCGATCGAACTCGCGGCTTCCACGGGTGCTGCCACGGAACTCGTCTCGGCGTTCGGGTCGATCTCCAGCCGCACCCTCGAGCGTCTCGTCCCGAGTGGCCTCGATCGCTTGACCGTCTCGCTCCACACCCTCGCCGAAGATGAGTACACCCGTATCTACCGACACGGCTCGCTTGCTACCGCGAAACGACGGATCGCCCAGCTAATCCAGCTGCGCGATCGGGCCGGTCGGTCGGCTCCCTCCCTCGATTTCGGATTCGTCGCGATGGCGCGGAATCTCGAGCAGCTTCCGCGACTCGCCGAGTACGCGCGCAGCTGCGGAGTGTCGCTGATCCACGTGGTGCCGGTCATCCGCAGGGATCCCATTCCTGAGAAATTCGACGAAGAGCTCAGCGGCAACATCCTGACCGAGCCCTTCAAGACGGATCTCGAAGAGATGCTTGCGCGGGTACGGGCGGACTTCCCCGACATCACGATCCAGGTGCGCAACCTCGAGCGCGCTCATGAGGGCCGGATCGGTCACGTCCCAGATTACTACTCGGGCCCGGTGCCCGAGTGGGCGCGAATCAAGACCTGCGACCAGAACCCGTGGGAGACAGTACACGTTCTCTCCAACGGCGACGTCGTGACCTGCGAGGTCCGGGAGAAGAGCCCGCTCGGCAACCTGCACCACGAGTCGATCGCCGACATCTGGCGGGGCGACGCTTACCGCCTCTTCCGCGAGCGCTATGTCCGGGGCCACGACGACCACTGCCGGGACTGCTGCTGGAAGAAGGTCCACCGGCCTGCGCCGCTGGTGTCGTACATCGACGCGGGTAGTCCCCAGATTGCCCAGCTATTACGGGGTTGGCACGACCCAGACGGTTCGGGCGTAGCTTGGAGCAAACGCGAAGCCACTGCCGTTCTTCGCTTCACGGGCTCCGAAGGAGCTCTTCGGGTTCAGGGCATTCTCCCCCCGAGTCTGACGGGCAACGGCAATTCGCTTGAGGTGAGTTCGCGTGGACAACGTCTGGGTGTTGTAGAAAATCTGTCCTCGGAGATGTCGCCCTTGGATGTGATCTTCGAACTTCCCCCGCAGCTCCTCGACTCCGAGGAACTGGTGCTTTCGATCGCGCTAAAGGAGGTCTACCGGCCCATCCTGACCGGCAAGAGCGGAGACATTCGCGACCTCGGCTTTGCGCTCCAGCGCGTGGAGCTCCTCAACGGTTGAGTCGGACCGCGGAGCGCACGACATCCGCGAAGCGCGGCGCGATGCGATCCCACGAGTGCGGTTCGAGGAACTCCAGCCGGGGTCGCTCGCGCTCGACGCGGGCTGGCTCGTCGAGCAACAGTGCGGCGATCGGTTCGGCGAACTCCTCGATCTGATCAACGACAATCAAAGAGGGAACCACGGACCCGAGGAAGCCCCTGGCGCCATCGCGCGTTGAGACGCACACTCTGCCGGCCGCGAGCGATTCGATCAACTTCAGGCTCGATCCGCGGGTCTCGTATTGGGGGTTGATCGTCAATGCAGCACGGTCGAGCCAAACGCGAACGTCCTCAACCAGGTCGAGAACTCGAACGCCGGGCTGCTCGAACAGCACCTCTCCGCGGACCTGAGCGCGTGCCTCCGCCCCGCCCAGGACGACTAGCTCCAGATCGGGAGTCTGACTGCGAAGCTCTGGGTACACGAGAGCGAGGAACTGCTCGATGCCGATGCGGTTGGGCGCGTACCGGAAGGGGCCCGCGAACAGAATCATGCGACGGCCCACGGAAGGGACGTAGCGCTCCAACTCGAGATCTGTGCCATTGGGTATCACCGTTACCTTCTGACCCAGAAGAGAAGCATCCTCAGAAGAGCAGCATATCGCCGCGTCGAAGGACGCTACGAGCTCCCGTTCGTAGCGGTCGTCAAGGGTCTCGTCGGTCGCTCCGGAGATTTGGACATCGTGGAGGTCGATGATCCAAGATGCGCCTTCGGTGCGCACATCAACGGCGCCCGCCAGTTCGAGATACTCGATCTGGACCGCCGCCGGCCGGAAGACGGCGACGATCCTAGCCAACTCCGTCTTCAAGATGCGGTGAGAGTGTGTGAGAATGCGGCGCTTCCGGACACTTTGGCCCGCTGCGGGTGCAAGATCTCTCCGTTGCCCCAGCCAATGCACTGCCTCGAGCCCGGGAAAGGCAGCTGCCTTGTCGTCCTCGTAGAGATCCTCCTCGTCGCTCAAGAGGACTACGCGAAACTCCTCGGATAGGATTCTCAGAATTCGATCGATCCGTCGAGCCCCCCCGTGGGAAATCGGATAGATGGAATAGGGCGAAACGACGACCACCCGCGGTGCGGCGGGGAGATCCGCTGGGGGTGTGGGGTATAACTTTTTGTGGCACGACTCTAGATCCACTCCCGCGTGCGGCATCCTCCACGTGTGCAACCTCGCCCAAAAGATCCGGACGAGATTGGCCCCACGGGCCAGTTCGCGTCGTGACTTCGGGTGCACGGTCCGCAGTACCCGGCGAAAGTTCGGTCGACGCGCGATCGTGTTCCGAAGTTCGTACTGCAAGAGGTTCCGGCGCCAGATTCTGTCGACCTCGTCCGGTGCGTAGAAGCGCCCGATCGTGGCGCGGTGATGGTGGTGTGCTCGCGAACTCGGGACGAACTGAACCTCGTAGCCCAAACGCCAGGTCCGCACTCCCCACTCGAGGTCCTCGAAGTAGAACGGCGCGTAGGGGTCTTCGTCGGCGACCAACCGTTTCAGGAGGTGTTTGGCGAAGAGCGACGCTCCCCCCCCGGCGTAGAGGGCGCCACGGGTCGTGTAGTCGTCGTCTGGTAGCGCATCAAAGGTCTCGACGCGCCCTCCGACCTTGCGTAGCGCCGTCCAACCCGTTTCCTCTCGGCGTCGAGCGGTGTCGACAAAGAGGACCTTGAGCGGCAACTTGGCGGACGATGCCATGTGGC
>CAZTOE010000292.1:0-5618 GCA_964615045.1 uncultured Spirochaetales bacterium | reverse complement strand
ATTTCTACGCAGACCGTTTCCGCGCAGACGACCGACACAATCGACGATCCCGCGAAAAAGCTCGAGGTCATCGAGTCGGCGGACATTGTCATTCTCGGCGGCGGCCCGGCCGGATGCGCCGCGGCGGTTGGTCGCGACGATCGACGGTGCCGCGCGCAACGTCGGATCGGCATAGAGCAGACGGTTGGCCAGACGCTGGAAGAGATGCGCCTCGTCCTGGGTGATCCGCAGGTGATGCAGCTGGACCTGCGCCTGGGTCCAGGCCAGCGAGCTCTCTCGCTCGAACGTGGCCGGTTGGCGGTACTTCTCCGCGATCTGGACCACCTCCTCCCGGGAGGTTCCCACGAGGGTCGTAAACACAACACGGACCGTCTTTCCTCGGGGAATCGCAAGCCGCTGCCGGATGCTTACGATTGGATCCAAAACCGCCCCGGTCATGCCGGAAAGCGGAGCCCCGTCGTACACAGACAGAGGGGTCCGAATCCCGCGGCCTCGGCCCAGGAAGCGCGCGCGGTCGGTCTCGTACTGCGGCGGGGAGGCCGGCGCCCCCTCGACCGCGGCCAGGTGAGCCAGCCAGACCGCGGCATCGTCCGGCGAACGCGCGCGTCGGGTCGCGAGTAGGATTCCGAGCTCGGGAACGAATTCCGTCTCTACGAACAGGTTCGAGAAGGCGGGGTGAGCCTCGTCCGCCCCCTGGGAAGCCAGTACGACCTCCGCGTACGAGGTGACGTCGATCTCACGATCGCGGTTTCCGAGATTGGTCACCGTCAGCTGCCGGAGCTCGGCATCGTCTTCGGGAGAAACCACGATCTCGAGGATGATGGCCAGAGACCGGTCTCGCTGCACGATCTTGGCGCGGTCCTCGGAATAGACGACCTCGTAATGGTCGGCGGCCGTTCCGCTCGGCTGGAAGCCGGCGGACCAGACGTCACCGGTTTCGATGTCTCGCAGGAAGAGGAACGTGCCCCAGCTATCGCACGTCGTGTCCTCCCGCCAACGGGTGACGGCGAGGTCGCGCCAACGGCTGAAGCCCGAGCCCGCCGCCGTGATCATGACCGTGTAGCGGCCATTGGAAAGAAGTTGGGTACGGGGCGTGATGTCGTGCGGCGATTCGAACCTCCGCAGCGTCGGGAGAACGAGGTCGCGGACGAGCGGCGCGACCTGTACCTCCTCGCCCCGGGGCCGGGTCACGGCCACCGACCGCGGCGTCCGTTCCTGCAGCAGCAGCTCCGCTGCCCGGACCATGGGATGGGCGTGAAAGCGCCTCTGCGTCGCTCCGTCGTGGACGACGTTTCCCAGCGCGACGAGGGTCATGGCCTGATGGTGGGCCATGTAGCTCCGAACCACGGCCACCCGGGTGTTCTCCGGAAGATTCGACGGGGTGTAGTCGAGGGCCTCGTAGAAGCCGTAGGCGCCTCGCGCTCCCACCGCTTCGAGGCGCGCGAAGTTGAGGATCGCTGCCTTCGGCTCCAGCATGGCGGCGAGCGCTGTCGCGTACGGCGCCACCACGACGTCTTCGAAGAGCCCTCGCTTGAGCCCCAGACCCGGCACACCGAAATCCGAGTACTGGTACGTCAGCTCCACGTCTCGAATGTTGTGGGCCGATTCGGAGACTCCCCACGGAACCGCCCGCTCGGCGCCGTACTGGATCTGGCGCGCTACGACGAGATGCGAAGTGAGATCCAGCAGGCTGCGGGGGGGCTCCCGCATCACGAGAAGGGGCATCAGGTACTCGAACATGGAGCCCGACCAGGAGACCAGGGCCGCGCCACGCCCGATGGGTGTGAGGGCTCGGCCCAGCAGAAACCAGTGGCGGGGCGAGACGTCGCCCTTCGCGATCGCCACGAAGCTTCCGAGCCTCGCCTCGGAGGCTAACAGGTCGTAGCAGCTCGGATCGAGCGTGTCTTCGGCCACGCGATAGCCGATCGAGAAGAGCTTGCGCGAGGGGTCGAAGAGGAACCGGAAGTCCATGGCCTGGGCCATCCCCTCGGCGCGGAGGGCGAGGGCCGACAGGCGGTGGCCAAGGATCGTCTCCGCCTTCTGGGGCCCTTCCAGGCCCTCGAAGAGCAGGGCGCTTTCGAGATCGCGGGCGTGGCTCGCGACGCAGTCTCGGACGCTCTTCGACCACGCCAGCACTTCGGAGCCAGATCCCTCCCCATCCTCGCTCGCGAGCGCGCGCGCGACGTCAAGCAAGCTTTCTGCGTGAGCCGCTAGCTCCTCGAGCCCGCGCGCCCATGCGGGAAGTGAGGTTGGGACATCGTCGAGCGCGGCCGCGATCGCCCCCGCGACCTCGCGCAGATGCGTCTCCGCAACGGTCTGCGTCCGCCGGGGAGGCTCGGCCTGCGCGTTCGCTTCGAGAACCAGATCGAGCGCGTCCCGGACTCCCTCCAGGATCTCGGGGCCAAAGAGCGGGCGCTGCACGAGCTCGCGGCACGCTTGCGCGACGGCGATCAGGTGCCCTGCGAGATTGCCGCTGTCGACCGTGGAGACGTAGGCGGGATCGAGCGGCCGCAGGTCCCGCGTGTCGTACCAGTTGAAAAGGTGGCCGCGGAAGCGCCGCAGTCGGGTCACGGTGTCGAGCGTGTCCTCGAGACGCTTCGCCGTGTCGAGGCCGCCGATCCAGCCGAAGTCGTGGGCGACGGTCGTGCTCAGCAAGTAAAGACCCAGATTGGTCGGCGAGGTCCGGTGCGCGATGACTGGCTCGGGGTCTTCCTGAAAGTTGTCCGGCGGGAGGGAGTTCTCCTTTTCGTCCACGAACGTCTCGAAGAAGCGCCAAGTGCGCCGGGCGATCAGCCGCAAGGAGCGAGTCTCGTCGGAGGAGAGAACCCGTGACTCCACCAGCTTTGGCGGAACGCTTATCCACCAGGCGATCACGGGTGAGAGCCCCCAGAGCAGGATGAACGGCGCCGCCACGGGCCAGGCGACCGGCCCGAGCGCGACGACGAGCAGGCCAGCCGCGAGGGCAAGGACGACGCCAGACCGTTGGTGCTGGTAGAAGGAGCGAAGCCTCAGGTCGACGCCGTACTCCGCTTGCGCGGCCGGAATCCACTCGAGGAGGCTCCGCCTTGTCACGTAGAGTCGACCGAGTGTGCGCACGACGGCGTCCATCATGAGCCAGGCTTGGTGGGTCAGCATGGCGATGGCCAGGAAGGTCTGCGACAGAGCCACTAAGAGGTCGTCGGCCACCGCCCGCAGGTGACTGCGCTTAGAGATCCCCCTTCGCCGCGGGATGAAGCCGTCAAGGACCGGGATGCAAGCGGGTACCGCGACGGAGCCGACGAAGAGACCAGTCCACAGGAGCGCCGGGACGTTCGGCAGGGTCCACGCGGCCACGCCCAACAGAAACGATGAGGGTGCCGCGAGGCTTCGCCGAAGATTGTCGACCATCTTCCATCGGCCCTGGGCGGGGATGCGCGTCTTGGTCTTCTGTCCGGCGGCGTCGCGCGCTTGGCCCAGGATCCAGGGGAGGAGCTGCCAGTCGCCGCGGACCCATCGGTGCTGGCGACGCGCGGCCACCTCGTAGTTGGACGGGAATATCTCGAAGAGATCGACATCCGTCAGCAGCGCGGCACGCGCGAACAGACCCTCGAAGAGGTCATGGCTGAGAAGTGCGTTCTCCGGGACCTTCCCCTCGAGCGCAGCCTCGAAGGCATCAACGTCGTAGATCCCCTTCCCCGTGTACGAGCCCTCTTCAAAGAGGTCCTGATAGACGTCGGAGATCGCAGCCGCGTAGGGATCCACGCCTCCCGGACCCGAGACAATCCGCTGGTAGGTCGTACTGTCCGGGCCGGTGGGTAGTGAGGGCGTGATGCGCGGCTGCATGACCGCGTAGCCCTCGACGACACGCCCCTCCGCGCCCTCGAAGCGCGGCCGGTTCAGGGGGTGCGCCATCGCTCCGACGAGGCGGTACGCGGTGCCCTTGGGAAGCCGGGTGTCGGCATCCAGGGTGATGACGTAGCGGACGCCCTCTGGCACCTCGGGCGGCCGTCCCCGGACCGCAATGAACGAGGTATCTGTGGCGCCGCGAAGCAGGCGGTTCAGCTCGTGAAGTTTTCCTCGCTTCCTCTCCCAGCCGATCCACCGGTCTTCCTGCGCGTTCCAAAGACGCCGGCGGTGAAACAGGAGAAAGCGCGCCCCGCCTCCGGGCGGTCCCTCGTAGCGGGTATTGAGACCGTCGATGCCCTCCGCCAGCGCTGCAACCAACGCGTCGTCGTCGGGCATGTGATCGCGGGGCGCGTCCGCCCAGTCGGTCAAAAGTGCGAAGTGGAGATGGCCCTCGGGATTGGCCAAGTAGTGCACCTCGAGACGTTCGAGTTGCTCCTCGAGGTCGGCTCGATTGGTGAGCAACGTCGGCACGGCGACCACGGTTCGCAGCTCCGGAGGTACGCCCCGCGCGAGCTCGAGCTTCGGGATTCTCCGAGGCGGAAACAGAGCTGCTACCAGGCGATGGACGAGGGAAATCCCGATCTCCGACGCGGGCAGGAGGCCGAGAAGGGCCAGGAGAACGAGGCTCACGGGCGCCGCCCCGCCGGACCTGGCGATGAACAGGAGGCCGCAGATCTGCAGCGCGGTGAGGGCAGCGATCCCTAGCAGGTAGGCCGTGATCGCTCGGGCGCGACAGACACGCTGAAGTCGAAGACGCAGGGGAGCACGAAAGCCCAACCGCCGCTCGAACTCCCGTCTGCCCTTGGAGACGAGAGAGAACCCCGGATCCTCTTCGGCACACTCGGGAATCCCAGGAAGCTTCGATGGGTTCCCGGAGGCCCGGCGCTGCATCGCAGCGGGAAGGGCTTGCCGATTCTCCTCGGCGGCACGCCGCGCCAGCAGCACGGCCTCCCGCGCGACCTCAATCTCCGACGACGCCGAGCCCCGGGACAGCATCTCGATCTGTTTCCGGTACTCGTCCCGTGTTGCGAAATCCATGGCTGGAAACGCGGGGGTGGTGCGCAGGACCTCGTCCACCAGACTGACGTCTTCGAAAAACTCGAGCCAGTCGATGGAGGACATCCAGCGCATGCTGCTGATGATGTGGCGCACGGTCGCGGTCGCCGCGCCCTGGGCTTGGTGTTCCTGGGCCACCACCTCACTTGCGGAGGTCCCCTGGGCAATAAGCCGCCGATGGAGCCACTCCAGGGCCGGCGTGATCGAGGTGTCCTGGTCGCGCAGCCGCTGGACCAGCTGCACTGCGAACGCCCGCGTGAGAGGTGTGTTGTTCAGCGGGTGCAGGACGGCGTCGGTGTTCTCCGCGGGCCGACCACTCAGGCCGAGCAGGCGATCCGCGCACTCGTCGGCCTCGGCCCGCCCCCGGCGGGAGCCGACGATCAGATGCGACAGTCGCCGTAGGTTTTCGACGAGCGCCATGCGCAGGTGGATGGGCACTGCCCAGAGCTCGCCAATGCCGAGCGGCTGAACGCGCTGGTAGGCCCTGACGAAACGCTCGAGCGTCTCCAGCTCGAAGTGGCTGTCGGTGTGGGCCACGTAGGCCCAGGCCAATGCATAGACGCGCGGGGTTCCCGCGAGATGGCCCGCCGCGATCTTCGGCAGCCTGCGGTAGTAGCTCTTGGGAAGGTGGTCTCGGATCTCCCGGAGCTGCTCGTCCACGACGTGGAAGTTGTCGA
>CAZTOE010000291.1:0-5660 GCA_964615045.1 uncultured Spirochaetales bacterium | reverse complement strand
AGCGACGCGCCACGACCGCCGATGAATCAGTCGCAGCGTCTCGAGAGTGAGGTGGCGCCAGGCGCTGGCGATCGGCGCCAGGAACTCGGCGAGCGGAGCCGCGTCGGGGTCTTCGTTCACGAAAATCCAGTTGCCGAAGCACTCACAGCGCACGGGCCGCAAGCCGAGCGCAGTGCGGTCCAGCCCGACGAAATCGCGCTCATCCGGTATGCCCACCAACCCTCCCTCGAGGTCATAGCTCCAGCCGTGGTACCCGCAGGTGAGAAGCTTCTCGAGCTGCCCCTGCCCGTCGCGAACCAGCGGTGCGCCGCGGTGTTGACAGGTGTTGTAGAACGCCCGAATGCGCTGGTCCCGGCCCCGCACGATCACGATCGGCGACCCGTTTCGAGCCCAGCACCGATAGCTTCCGGCGGTAGGCAATTCGTCGAGATGGGCCGCGCAGAGCCACGAGCGGCGCCAAAAAAGCGCCCGTTCGAGCTCCAGAAAACCGGGATCCGCATAGCGACCAGCCGCGAGTGGCGGAAGCGTTGGAAATCCCTGGGGCGGTTCGCGCCGCGCCCGTTCGGCGGCCACGCCGGCGAGGAGTCGTTCCACGTCGGAGGGTTCCATGGCGATGGCGTTCCTCTCGCGCCGGGTCCTTAGCGAACCAGCAGGCGGCCGCACCCCACGCAGCACACCACTGAATCTGGGGCTTCGGCCCGGATCCGGCTGCTTTCCATCATGGGGAGCTGGATCCGACACCCCCCGCAGACGCCCTTGCCGAGGGGAGCGGCGGCGCGTCCGCCAAGGCGCGGATTGTCTCGGAGCCGGTCGTAGACCTCGAGGACCGGTGCGGGCAACCCCGCGGCCCGGGCGCCGCGCTCGGTCTTGATGCGCGCGAGCTCCCCGCGAATCTCGTCTCGGGCGGCGCGGATCGCCGCCTCGAGTTCCGCCGCGCGCGCCGCCACTTCGGCGCGGCGAGAACGGGTTGCTTCGATCGCTCCCTCCACCGTCTCGATCACTTCGAGCCGCTCCAGTTCGCGGTCCTCCAGTTCGGCTTGACGCTGCCGGAGTAGACGGTGGTCTTCTTGAAGCGCGGCGAGCTCCTTGGGGATCTTCACGGTGCCCGAATAGAGCGTCGTTTCGACCTCCTTCGCCTTGCTCGCCGCGGCAGCGACCTGAGACCCCAACTCTCGCTCCGCTCGCGACAACTCTTCCCGCTGCGCCTCGCCCGCGGCCAGGGCCGCGTCGAGTTCTCGCAACAGGGCCTCGTGTTCTGCGAGTTCCTGCGCTTCTGGAAGGTTCTCGAGTTGGATGCGAAGCCGGTCAGCGCTCAGATCGAGTTCTTGCAGTTCGAGGAGCTTCGCCAAACCGGCCACGCCGCCACCTTATCACGGATCGAGGTAGCGGGTGGCTTGCCCCAAACGCAGGCGGCCGCCGAGCGGGGAGGTCCCTCGCGGCCTCGCGGCGCCGGGTGATCGCGCCGAGCGACGATCGTCTCCATACTCTCCCATCAGCCTCGGAGCCCAGAAAGGAAGCCATGGAAACCCATCCTGCACTTTCTCCCGGCCGCACCGCGGTGATCACGGGCGCCGCGAGCGGCATCGGCCTCGCCGCGGCCAAACGTTTCGCCTCCATGGGGCTGAATGTCTGCCTGGCCGACGTCGACGAAGCCGCGCTTGCGGAGGCGGCTCGAGGCGTCGAGGCGGCGGCCGGCGGGGGGGCAAAGGCGCTGATCGTGGCCACGGACGTCGCCGACCTCGGACAAGTGGAACGTCTGCGCGATCGCGCCCTGGCGAGCTTCGGCGAAGTCGCGGTGCTCATGAACAACGCCGGGACGGCTCCCGGCGGAGGGCCCTGGACCCACTACGAGGGCTGGCGGCGGGTAATCGGCGTCAATCTATGGGGAGTCATCCACGGCCTGCAGGTCTTCGCGCAGCGGATGATCGACCAGGGGACTCCCTGCGCCGTCGTCAATACCGGCTCCAAGCAGGGGATCACCAACCCGCCCGGCGACGCCGCCTACAACGTGACCAAGGCGGGGGTGAAGGCCCTGACGGAGAGCCTCGCCCATCAACTTCGCAATACTGCGAATGCTCAGGTCACGGCCCATCTCTTGGTTCCGGGCTTCACCTTCACGCGATTGACCCGCCGCCGCGTCTCCGAGAAACCGGCGGCTGCCTGGTGGCCCGAGCAGGTCGTCGACGAGCTGATCGAGCGCATGGGGCGGAACGATTTCTACATCATCTGTCCGGACAACGATGTGACCCGCGAGATGGACCATCGACGGATCCGCTGGGCGGCCGACGACATGGTGAAGAACCGCCCCGCGCTCTCGCGCTGGCACCCCGACTATCAGGCCGAGTTTCAGGCCTTCATGGAGCAGGCCTGAGCGAGTTTTGGCCGCAAGAATCGGATAGAGCGAGTCGTGAGCGTCGCCGATAGTGTCGGTCTCAATCACGATGAGGTGGAAAAATGGGAACTCCCCACGCGAATCCCTGGACCGAGGAGACCGCAGCACGGCTTTGGCAAGCAGTGCTGGATCGCAGCGTCGAGGAGGACGGCCGTTTCGTCTACGCCGTCCATACCACCGGCGTCTTCTGTCGCCCCACCTGCCCCAGCCGTCGGCCCCGGCGAAAGAACGTGTCCTTCTTTCCGACGCCGGAAGCGGCTCGGGCCGCCGGGTTTCGCGCCTGCAAGCGCTGTCGCCCGCAAGAGCGGGGCGCCGGGAACGGGGCCGCGGCGAAGGTCATCGAGGCGTGTCGGGTGATGGAAGCGCAGCCGGATCGGATCCCGACGCTCGAGGAGCTGGGGCGATGCGTGGCGCTCAGCCCGACCCATCTACAGCGGGTATTCAAGCGAAGCGTCGGCATCTCGCCGCGAGCGTACGGGGATGCGCTCCGCATCGAGCGCCTGAAGAAACAGCTCCAGGACGGGAAGGGCATCGCTGGAGCCTTGTACGAAGCGGGCTACGGCTCTTCGAGCCGGCTCTACGAGACCGCGGGCGCGCAGCTGGGCATGACGCCCAAGGCCTATCGCCAGAAGGCGATCGGGGAGCGCATCGGCTACGCCACGGTCGCATGCCCGCTGGGGGGGCGGCTGCTCGTCGCCGCCACCGAGCGCGGCGTCTGTTCGGTGCGCCTGGGCGATCGCGATCCGGATCTCGAGGCCGAACTGAGGCGAGAGTTCAAGGGGGCCACGCTGGCGCCCGCCGACGGCGAGTTGGCCGGCGTCCTCGAGGCGCTCGTGGAGTACCTGGCTGGCCATCGCGGGCTTCCGGACCTCCCCTACGACGTTGTGGCGACCGCGTTTCAGCGGCGGGTGTGGGAAGCGATCCGGAGCATTCCCGAAGGCTCGACGGCCACCTACAGCGAGCTGGCGCGCGCTCTGGGTCAGCCCCGCGCCGCTCGCGCTGTCGCGCGGGCCTGCGCCCGCAACCCGCTAGCGCTCGTGATTCCCTGCCACCGCGTCGTTCCCAAGAGCGGTGGGACCGGAGGTTATCGATGGGGCGCGCGGCGCAAGGCGAAGCTGCTGCACCTCGAAAAGACGCGGGCGTGAAGGCGGCCGCCCCGGGCGGCACGACGCGGGGACTCGCTGAACGCGTAGGCGCGCTCGGGTGGTCGGACATGGCTGCGCAGCTCGACGCCCGCGGCTACGCCCAGGGCGGCCCGCTGTTGAGCGATGATGAATGCGCGCAGCTGATCGCGCAGTACGGGGACGACGGGGTCTTTCGCAGCCGGATTGTGATGGAACGCCACAACTTCGGGGTCGGGGAGTACGCATACTACGCGGAGCCACTTCCCGCGCTGGTCGCCGCGCTGCGCGAGGCGCTCTACGAACGGCTCGCGCCGGTGGCGAACCGATGGACGGAAGCGCTCGCGCGCCCGGAGCGGTATCCGCCGCGACTGCCGGAGTTTCTCGCGCGGTGTCACCGCGCCGGTCAGACCCGGCCCACGCCGTTGCTGCTCCACTACCGGGCGGGGGGTTTCAACTGTCTCCATCGCGACCTCTATGGGGAACTGCGCTTTCCGCTACAGGCGATGGTGTTGCTGAGCCAGCCCGGCGCCGATTTCGAGGGCGGGGAGTTCCTCCTCGTAGAGAACCGCGCGCGCCAACAATCGCGGGCGGTCGTGGTTCACGCTCGCCGCGGAGAGCTGCTCCTCTTCGCCGTCGATGAGCGGCCGGCGCAAGGTCGGCGCGGCGTCGTGCGCGCCTCGCTGCGCCATGGCGTCAGTCCCGTTCACGCGGGAGAGCGCTACGCGATGGGGCTGATCTTCCACGACGCGTCGTAGCCCGTCGACGGGTACCACTGCTCGAGGGGGATTCGGGGTCCGGTCGCTGATACCCTCTCAGCGCATCGTTCGCCCAGCAGTCCTCTCAGCCGGATGGAGTCCAGCCGTGAAACTGACCCGCTTCCACGACACGCCCGACGGAGGGTCCTGCTTTGAAGAGATCGAGGTAGCGTTCTCCCAGTCGCGCGAGGATGCCTTCGGCCATACGCTCCACCAGACCCGGGCGTTCGGCACAGAGGACGCGGTTCTCGTCGAACTGCCCGACGGACTCGATCAAGGGTGGCACAACGCGCCTGCGCGGCAGATCGTCTTCGTCCTCGACGGCGTGATCGAGGTTGAGACCACCGATCATCAAAGGCGTCGTTGGGGTGCCGGCGATGCATTCTTCGCGGACGACCTTCGCGGCAAGGGCCACCTGACGCGCGTCGCCGGCGGGCCGGCGCGGGTTCTCTTCCTGCGGCTCCCCGCCGATTTCGATCCGGCTTCCTGGTGTCGCTAGCGGCGGTCGCGGTGGCGCGAGCGGAACGGCCATGAAGATCCTGGTGATTGGCGGCACCGGGCCCACCGGCCCCTTCATCGTGAACGGGTTGGTCGATCGCGGGCACGAGGTCACGATCCTTCATTCCGGGCGGCACGAATTGGCGACGCTCCCGCCCGAATCCCGGGCTCCCCATCTCCACGCCAACCCGTTTGACGAGACGTCCTTCCGCGACTCGATCGCGGGTCGCAATTTCGACGCCGTGTTCGCGATGTACGGCCGCTTGCGGTCGATCGCGCAGGTCTTGGTGGGCCGCACCGCGCGACTGTTTTCGATCGGAGGGATCGCGGTCTATGCGGGCTACAGCGACCCCGGCGGCGAGACCGCGTCGCGCGGGTTCCCCCTGCCCGCGCGGGAAGATGCCGCCCTCGTCGGCCCGGAAGCGCCCGACAAGCTCCGCAAGATCCGGCAAAGCGAGGAGCGCGTGTTCGAGTCTCATCCCGACGCCACCCACTTTCGCTACCCGTACATCTACGGTCCGCACCAGATCCTGCCGCGGGAATGGTCGCTCGTGCGGCGTGCTCTCGATCGCCGCCCCCACCTCCTGCTGGCGGACGGCGGCTTGACGTTGGGGACGACGGCCTATTCGGCGAACGCGGCCCACGCAGTGCTGACTGCTTTCGACCGCTTCGAGACGAGCGCCGGTGAGTGCTACAACGTGGGAGACGATCGGCAGTTCGATCTCCGCACACTCGCCGCGATCGTAGCGGAGGAGCTGGGTCACGAGTGGGAGATCATCAGCCTTCCCCACGCCGTGGCGCGCCCTGCGTATCCACTGCTTCAGGGTCCCTCGGCGCGCCACCGGTACGCGGATACGTCAAAGCTTCGCGACCAGCTCGGCTACCGCGACC
>CAZTOE010000290.1:0-5671 GCA_964615045.1 uncultured Spirochaetales bacterium | reverse complement strand
ACCGGGATGACCGCTGGACTTCCCGAGCCACCGTTCGCGTCAGAACCCGAACCCGTAGCGCGGGCCGCCCTGCGAGCGATCGATCGAGATAGAGCCGTGGTCTTCGCGCCGAGGCCCTGGCGGCTGATCATGGCAATCATCCGAAGACTTCCGCGCTGGGTGATGCGACGCGTCACATTCTAAATGCCCGGCGGGAATATTCCGAAGGCGGTTCCCCCGGCCCCCTCCACTCCGAGCTACCCGATTGACGGAACGGATCCCAGAACTTGCACACCCAGGCGCTTTTCGATTTGTGCGCGAGAGGTCAACACCGGATCCGTGATCTCCAGCACAAAGGCGAGTCCGAGTGAAACCGCGACGGACGCAACTGCGACCACGGCGAGATACGCCGAGCGTGAGCTTCGGGGAGAACTGGGCGGCGTTGCGCGCTCGACGACCGCGATCTGACGGCCCTGCTGCGCCGACTCGACCCGCAGCGCCAAGTCGGCGTCCTGGACCTTGCGCTCAAATTCGGTGTACTTCTCGCGGAGCACCTGGGCCTTGCGCTCCAACTCATCGAGCTGCTCTGCGCGTTCCGGCGTTCGCTCGACGCGCTGCTCGAGCATGGCAATCTCGCCATCAATCGTTCGTAGCTGGCTCTTGAGCTCGTCGAGAGTGTGTTGGGATGCGCTGAGCAGCGGGGGACGCTCCGGCTCCACAGGAGCCGAACCCGACGCCAGGTTTTCTTCAAGAGTTTGAACCTGCTCCTGGAGAACGATGACGTCGGGGTGATCCTCGGTATAGCGGCTGCGAAGGGCGGCGAGCTCGGAGCGCAGAGATTCCAGGCGAGTCTGGGGGCTGGGAGTGGCGCTTTCTCCAGATCGCTGCTCGAGCGCTACGAGATTCGATTCGGTTTGCGCCACCCGCAACGCGACGGACTGGCGCTGCGCCTGGAGCCTCTCCAGACGGCCGAGCGTCGATTGCAGCTCGTCGGGAAGTTCGCCCCGCGCCACCTTCTTCAGCTCCGTGATGAGCGCATTCTGTGCGTTGAGCTCCGCTTCGACGTCGGCGAGCTCTCGCCTCATGAATTCTGCCGTCACGCGCGCCTGTTCGGTTCGCATCCGGATATTCTCGGCGACGAAACGCGACGCGAGATCGTTTGCCACGGCAGCGGCGCCGTCTGGCTCCGCGTAGCGAAACGAGATGCTGAAGATCTGGGCCGTAGGACGACGAACTGCCTGTCGCACCGTCTTGTCCAGATCGATTGAGATCGAGCGACGCATCGAACCCAGAACGCTGGACAGGGGCTCGTCGCGGAGTCGCTTGCGATAGAGACCGTGGGCTTCGAGGATCTCCGCCAGCTGCTCGCGGGCGAGGAGTTTCCCGAGGGCGGCGCTCAGCCTTTCGAAGGGATCGCCGGTTTCGATCGAAGGAATGAAATCCTCGGAAATCCGAGGACTCGAAAGCAATACCCGGGCAGCGGCCTCGTAGCTGGGCGTAAGGGCGTACAACACCAGCGCCACGCCGAGGCAGAGCACGGCCATGAGCGCCGCGAGCATCGGCTTCCAGCGCCGCCGTACGATACCAACGGGGTCGTTGAGGAATTCAGGGAACTCCCGAGCCTCTCCGAGCGCGTCGGTCATGACGGCTGCTCGTTTGTGGCGCGCTGCGCGTAGTACCCGCGATGCTCGGAGGAGCGAATCTGTCTGGGTGTGGGTGTTCCGTTCATCAAGACCCCCAACACCTTGCCCTCGGGCAAGGTGGCCAGCAATTCCTGGACGGCGTGGAGGCGACTCATGCGGGCCCGGGCGATGACGAGATAGCGATCGACCAGCCCGAGCAGGATCGACGGGTCGGACAACCCGAGGGCGGGCGGCCCGTCCACGATCACGAAGTCGTAGTGTTCCTGGACCATCCTCCAGAGGGCGTGAAATGAGCGGCCAGAGAGCAAGCTTGCGATCTCACCGACGGGCCGGCGCGCGGCGATTACATCCAGGTTCGCAATGTCGGTGGGAATCACGGCTTCCGACCAGGACGCACCTGACGCGAGGATATCGTCGACACCCCGCTCGACGCGAAGACCCAAATTTGCGGCGATGGAGGGACCCCTCAGGTCGAGCTCGGCGAGAAGGACGCGCTGTTCCGGCTTGAGGCCTGCCAACGCCAGTGCGAGGTTGCAGGCCGCCGTCGATTTTCCCTCGCCGCGGGTGGCGCTGGTCAGGAGAACACTCCGCTGCTTGGCGGCGACGAGGGCGCGGTGCACGCGGAGCGCAAGCTGCCGATATTGCTCGGTCGCGTAGCTCTCGGGGCGAGAGAGCACAACGCGCGCAACCCAGTCACCCGCGATCTCCCGCGAGATCGTCTGGAGGTGCCCCCGGGCCGGTACGACGCGAGCAGGTTCGCCCCGAGGCATTGCCCCGAGGTTCCGCGACCGGGCGGGGTCTTCCGAGGCCCTTGTCAGAGCATCTGTGATCTCACCCATTTCCCCGAGCTCCGAAGCTGCTCGCCCCCCATGGGGCATCGCGCCTTCTGCCGATTTGGACCCTAGCGCATCGCGCGTCGCGAGACGGCGTCCTCTAGTGACCTAAGTGACTGGAAAAGCTAACCAGGTGACGAATTCGCATTTGCCCGATTGACGGTCGTCGGACTCGAGCTCACAATCCCATTGCGCCCGGAATGTGGCAAAAATGCCGCAAAAGACAAAATTCTTCGTGCGATAATGCAACCCCGAAGGGTCGGTGGGCAACCCACAGAGGCCTGCACGGCGAGACGCGGGTTGCAGTCTCAGGCGGCGTCACAGAAAGCTCCAGCGGTGCGCACAACCACACACGTCGAGCACAGGTTCAGCCTGTTTCACATGGCGACAACGGGAGCGGCCTATTTGTACGCGTTGGCCTGGATTCCAGAACTCGGAGTCCGTCACGAGGTCACCAGGCTCACGCCTACCGGGATCCCGCTTGTCGCGATCGGCCTCGCACTCTGCTTGACCTCTCCGTTTCTTCTCGAGGCGATCGGCGCCGATGGGGGGGACGAGCGCACGCCGTTTACTCAGCTTCTGGTTCGTCTTTTCAGCGCTTCCGCCCTGTTCGGAGTCCTCGCACTCGGTCTGAATTGGGGCTTCGGCTACCCCGCCCCGCCATCCTTTGCCGGCGTTTTCGCCTTCGCGCAGTTCGTCGCTCTCGGAGGCTTCCACGGCGCGACCTTGATCTTGCGCCGCGCCGTGCGGCGTTCCGGTCGAAACGTTCGCAATGTGCTGGTCGTGGGCTCGGGACCGCGCGCCCGACACCTCCTTGAGTTGCTCGACGGGCATCAGGAGTGGGGCCTCCATGTGATCGCGCTCGTCGACGAATCCGAAACGCCGTTCGATCCGAAGCTCATCGGGCATCGCATCGTCAAGGTGGCCGATTTGGGATTCCTGCTCCGAAACGAGGTGGTCGACGAAGCGATCGTCGCCAGCACGCGATCGATGTTTCCGACGGTGGAAGCAGTCGTGAGCCAGTGCGCGCAAATTGGCGTTCCGGTCACGATGCTGTCCGACATCTTTGGAGACCTGCTGCCGCCACCCCGCGTGGTCCAGCTCGACCGATTGCCGGCCCTGAGCTTCGCACCCGTGCACCACAACGCGACTGCGCTGCTGATCAAGCGCTCCATCGATTTCGCAGCCGCCCTGGTCTTGCTCGCGCTCACGAGCCCGGTTCTTGTGGTCGCCAGCATCTTGATTCGCATGACGTCCCAGGGCCCGATCTTCTTCCGACAGTTGCGCTGTGGACTGCACGGCCGGCGTTTCACCATGTACAAGCTGCGTACCATGGCCGAAGGCGCCGAGGAGCAGAAGGGCGAATTGGCGCATCTGAACGAGCGCTCGGGTCCCGTCTTCAAGATTCGTCGGGATCCGCGCATCACTCCGATTGGCCGTGTGCTGCGGCGCTGGAGCATCGACGAACTGCCGCAGCTCTGGAACGTCCTCAAAGGCGACATGAGCCTGGTCGGTCCGCGACCGCCAGTCCCTTCGGAAGTCCAGGAGTATCGACCCGTCGATCAGCGCCGCCTCTCCATGCGACCCGGGCTGACTTGCTGGTGGCAGGTATTGGGACGCAGCGAGATTGGCTGGAATGACCAGGTTCGCCTCGACGTCGAGTACATCGACTCCTGGTCGCTCCTCAACGATCTGCGAATCCTGGCGAAGACCGTGCCGGCGGTCGTCTCCGGCAAGGGGGCTTCCTAGCTCGGGTCTGCCTGGACGAGCGCCTTGCGAACGGGCCAGGCGATCCGGGAGGCGAAATCAACCAGATCGCGCTCCGTCGTAGGAGCAGGTCGAAGCGCGACGATGCGGACGAAGGCGTACTGCGGACTCCCCCGCACCGCGTCGAAGGCGCGCGCGAGCTCTTCCGCAGCGCGAGCCAGGGGCCAGCGATGCGCCGGTTGAAACCAGTACAAGACAAACTGGGTCTCGCTGCCCAGGTGGGCAGTGAGTTGCGTTGCAGCGAATGACCTCGCCCCCGGCGGATTGATGTTGACGGATTTCGTGCCCACAATCTCCCATCCGTGGGCCGGGTAGCAGACGTTGGGGTCGTGCGCGCCCTTGCCGTAGTGGGCGCGGCCACCGTAGAGACCCACGTAGATCCCGATCGGCGCTCTCCCCGGGGCTTCGTAGAGCCGGGCCAGATAGGCATCGGGCTGAAGCATCTTGAAGTGCTCGGGCTGAAGCTTCTGCTCGAGGACCTGCGTCCACACACCGATCTGTTTCGGCAAGGCGGGCATCGAGACATCGGAAGCGCGCGACGCGGCGCCGTTCATCCAGACGCCGAGCAAAAGCCCGGGGACAATCAGCGCCAGCTGGATGGCGATCAACCGGCCCCTGACATTCACCGGAGCAACCGCGCGATCCCGATCAGCGCCAGCGTGCCGAGCACGTAGGTCGCGACACCGAATGACTCATGGAGAGCTCCCTGGGCCGCCCCGGGCCCGATCACCTCCACGAGCTTCACCGTCACGACGACCCGCATCAGATTCGCGAGCATCGCAAGGGGGACCACGCTCAGGATCACCCCGGCGCGCCGCCAGGGACCGCGGCTTTGGAAGTAGGCGACGACACAGGCGATCGGCAACATCGTCACGATCGATGTAAGCCCGCTGCAGGCGTCGGCGACAAACAAGCTGTGGCCGGGCACTTCGATGCGATTTCCTTCGGCGTAGACCGGCATTCCGGCCGCCTGCAGAATCGAGACGGACATCTGGGTGACGAAGAGTTTGAGGCGGGGCAGGAGATCCTGAATCACGAAGTGCGGCGGCGGGACCATCAACGCGAGAAATACGAGGGGCAGGGCAAGCGGACGTACCAAGGCCCGGTCTCCGATGGCGTAGGCCACGGAGGCGAGGAGCAACGGAATCCCGAGCCCTGCCGCAAAGCCCACGTCTCCGATGACGGCGGCGACTTCGAACAAAGCAACCGCGAGCACCAACAGAAATCCGCCGGCGGGAGGCTGCAGTCGGTCCAACGCGTCGCGGATCTCCCTTCGACTCCCATAGATCAAATACGCCACGACGGCTGGCATCAGGTAGGCATGCCCGTAGAACTCGACCCGCGTGTAGAGACTCGACAGACCCGTCATGGCGGGGATGCACACCACCAACGTGAGCGCGAAGGCCAGCCCCACGAGGAGATATTCGAGTGCACCCTGGGAGGTGACCC
>CAZTOE010000289.1:0-5673 GCA_964615045.1 uncultured Spirochaetales bacterium | reverse complement strand
CGCGTTTCGTTGACACCCCCGAAGCTGATCGAGAGGGGGCCGACATCGGTCGACGCCAGAATGCCGACATGGGTGATGGGCTGGAAGAGATTGTAGACGTTGCCGCGCGTGATGTTGAAGTTGTAGGGCGACTGCGCCACCTCGGCGCCGATCAGAGTACCGAATAGCCCCATCTTGAAAGTAACGCCATCGAGGACCGGGGCGAGATATTGCACGTAGGCGCTATAGACATCGAAGTCATTGCTGGAAAACCCGTCGGGCCCGGCGTTGCCGCTCAGGATCCCCGCAGTCTTCCCATAGGCGATCTCGGCTCGGAAGCCCGCCCGGTGTTCCTCGTCGACTTCGCGCTCCATCTCGAACCAGAGCTGATCCAGGGAGAAACTGTTGGCGTCCGGGTGGAACGGATAGGCCGCCACCGTCCCTGTGTTGGCGCCGCCGAGCGAATCGCCGTCGGGATTGTTGAAGTTGTAGGCCCAGCTCCCTGCGACCCAGCCACCGAGGGTGAGGGTGTTCACAAAATCCGTGAGCCCGTTGCTGGCACCCCGACCCTCGGTCAGACCCGCACTCTCCAGCAACTCTTGCTGGGCCTCGGTCCGCTGATGAGCCTCCTCGAGTTGATCGGTCGCGGCCTGGAGGCGCTCCTCCATCTGCCGCATCCGGTCTTCCATTCGCTGAAGTTGGTCTTCGACGGGCGCTTCGGTCGACCAGGCGGGGGCCGCCAGCACCAGAGCCAGAGTCGTTGCCGCAGCCACCGCCGCGGTTCGACGAGATCGCATCATATTCCCCTTTTTCCGTTCGATGCCGTGGACAGGGCCGGGCGCACGGGTACCGGCGCGCCGGCGCGCGTCTTTACGCTCCTTGAGCGAACGGATGGGCGGATTGCAATGGCTGTGCCCGGACGAAACGACTGTGAAAGGAGGCCCGGGCGCCGCCATGCAGACCAGCTCGCTCGCTTCGCCTAGTCGGTGATCAACGGCTGCCACTCACGCAGGCAGCGCCGCGGACCCCCGGAGACCGAGCTCTTCCATGCAGGCGAGCGTCCGCGGGCAGCGGAGCGCGGCTTCTCCCCGCAGCAGGGAGAGCCGGCGCAAATCGTGCGACCGGTCGACATCGAAGCTCTCCGCGAGAATCCGCACCACCAGGTCCGCGCGCCGCGCGCGCGCGCGGGTCTCCTCGAGTACCGCCCCGGTGCTCATCGGGTGGGCAAAGAGATCGTGGGGCGCTGCAAAGCCGCGGCGCAGCGCGCGGGCCGAGAGAGCGGCCAGGTTGTAACCGCCGTCGGGATCGGGCGAGAGGGCGACGTCGACCTCGGCCGGGCTTTGGAGCGCCGTGGTGATGAGGGCTCGGGACATCGTCGGGCTGTCGCTGCCGCGCAGCACGAGAGCAGAAACGCCGGCGGCCGCGGCGCTTCTGGCCAGATGACTCATCCGAGCACCGAGGTCTGCGCCACGCTGTGCGACCACTTTTGTCCCGGCCGGCGCTGCCCGAGCCAGCGACCCGCTGGCGTCGGGCGGATGAACCGCCAAAACCAGGCGCCAGCTCGTTCCCTTCACCGACCGCGCACTCTCCTCCACGGTGTCCCAGAGCATGGCGCGGTAGAGCTCGGCGGCGGCTCCCGTGTCGAGGGGGGGACAGAGACGGGTCTTCACGAAACCCGCCTGGGGCGCTTTGGCAAAGACGGCGAACCACCCCATCAGTCCGTCGTTGTTGCAGCGAGAAAGGGAAGCTCCACGATCCGCGCCAGAAGTCCCCCGCCGGCAACCCTGAGCTCCGTCCCGGGCTCCGCATGGGCAACGCGGACGTAGGCCAGGCCGATGGGTCCGTAGGCTGGCGAGACCACCGCACTCGAGATGTCGCCCACGGGTCGCTCGCCGGACAGGAGCTTTGCTCCAGAACCGGGTAGCGTTCCTTCGAAGCGGACTCCGACCAGGCGGTGGGCGACCCGTCCGCGCGACGCCATCCGCGCCACGACTTCCTGGCCCGTGTAGCACCCCTTGGTAAATGACACCGCGCGTTCGAGAAGCCCTGTTTCCGCGGGGAGCACGCCTTCGTCTAGTTCACCCGGGCTCGAGGGGATCCCGGCTTCGACGCGCGCCACCTCGAGCGTCGCTCGATCGAGGTCGACCAGACCCTCCGATGTCCCCGCGGCGCGGACCTGTGCCGCGAACGCGGCGGCGGTCTCAGTGGGAACAAAGCATTGATAGCCGGGCCCTCCACTCCAGCCGTACGCCGCGACCAGGTAGGGCGGATCGACGTCTGACTCGAACACTCCGTCCGGCCCGAGGTCGAGGGACACGCCAAGAGCTATTTTGAGAATATGTCGCGCCGCCGGACCCTCCAAAGCGAAGCGCGCCCAGACCTGGGTCGCGTCGTCGAGGCGTACGTCGTCGGCTACGAGATAGCGGTCGAGCCGTGCCATCGCCGCGGCGACCGAGACGGCCGCCGTCTCCAACCAGATCTCTTCCCGGCGAACGATGACGTGGACATCGGCGACGATGCGACCCTGGGGCGTGAGAAGGAAGGCGTAGCGACCGGCCGGAGCCTCGAGCGAAGCGACCGCGTTGGTGAGTTGTCCGTCGAGGAAGCGCGCCCGATCCGTCCCGCGGACCCGAATCAAGCCCCGGTCCCGCAGCTCGATCCAACCCGCCGCCGAGCGCAACGCCTTCAACTGAGCCTCGATCACGAAACGTTCTCTCCCGGGTGTTGCGCGGCAGCGCCTCCGTACAAGCGCCGCGCGCGGCGCTCCTGCGCTTCTCGCCACTCGCCAAAACGCTCCCGCGCCGCGTCGCAGTCCTGCTCGGTGTCGATATCGATCGCGCACCCCCCGGCCTCGGTCACCACCAACCGAAACGTGCAGCCGAGCAACCGGCCCGCACCCCGCTCGATGCGCGTCATCGCGATGCGCCGGCGAATCCAGTCGGAGAGCCACCGCCAGCCGCGCCGATCCGCCCACCCCGCCAAGTGCATCAGCGAGAAATAGAAGAGCGCCGTCATGCCGCCCTGTTCCACGCGCAGCAGGCGCCACGCCAAGCGGCCCACGGGGCCAATTCGGCGTTGGTGGCGCTGCTCGTACATGTCCTGAACGTAGACCCGGTTGCGGAGTCGAGCGGGCTTCACGAGGTGAAGATTGCTCTGTCGGAAGCGGCCCTCGCGAAGGTTGAAGGTCGCGAGTCGGATCCCCGGTTTGCCGGGTCCATCGGGAGCAAAGCCGCGCATCGATTCCTCGGTGCACAAACCCAGCGCGTAGTCACAAGGCGGTGCGTCGGCCCGGTTCAGAAAGGCCGAGATTTCCTCGGGTTCGGCGAAGGGGAGATCGGCCGAGAGGTAGAGAACGCGTTGATGCTCGTCCTCGGGGCGCGGATCGCGGCCCTCGGCCGGCGCGTTGGGAAGCAAACGCCGGTAGGTCTCCCAAGCGTTCTCGAGCAGGTTGTTGAACTGCGGGAGGATCCGCACGGGCTTCGGTCGCGTCTCCGAGCCGCCCGGAGCCAGAATCGATGCGAGTCTCGGGGCGTCGCCCACGACCCAGATCTCCGTGATCTCCGGAACCCCCTCGAGCGCCTCCACGACATGCGCCACGAGCGGCCGTCCGCCGACCTCGAGATAGGGTTTGCTCTCGCCGTAGATCGCCTTGGCGGCGCCGCGATCGCCCGCTGCGACGACGGCGGGAACACCCATCGCTAGTCCTTGGATTCTTCGAGTACGAAGATCACCTGCATGGTGACCAGGTACTCGGTGATCTTTCCGTCTTCCACCCGAGCTTTTTCCGAAACGACTTGGAGGCCCGTGATATTCCGCAGCGTCTTCGAGGCGCGTTCGAAGCCCCGTTGGACTGCATCCTGCCAGCTCTTGGGTGACGCCGCGGTGATGGTCGAGACGGATGCGATCGCCATGGCGGTTCCCTACCAGTGCAGCACCGTCTCGGGTGCCACGTCAAAGATCAGGCGCAGCCGGACCCGAAACTCGCGGATACCCGCGGCGTCCGTCTTGGCGCGTTTCTCGATCACTTCGATCCCGCGGATTCCGCGCAGCGTCCCGTGCGCCCGCTCGACGACGTTGCGTGCCGCGTCTTCGAAACTCTCCGGCGAAGAACCGATCAGTTCGTTGACCTTCGTTACCGACATCGTCGTGCTCCGTCAGGTCGCGATCCGGGCGTGCTCGATTCCGCCTTCTTCCTCCACGATGACATTCCCCTCCTCGACCAGCAGGTCGAGATGTCCGATGACCTCTGACATCACTAGGAAGATCTGATCGCGGTAGTACTTGGCGAAGAGTTTTCGGGCGAGCTCGAACGGAGTATGGGGGTGCTTGCGAAGCTCGCGCTCAAACTGAAGCTTGCGCCGTTCGTGGTGCAGCCGGTAGCCGTCGATGAGCTTGCGGTGGTCGTAGATCACGTCTCCGTGGGAGGGGAAGGTCATGCCGCAATCCAGACTCTCCACCTTCTCGAGCGAGCGCATGAAACGCACCAGGCTCTTGGGGCGCTCGCCCTCGGCGGGAAGCACGAGGAGCGGGACCGGGGAAATGTCGGTCAGCAGATGGTCCCCGGAAAACAGCGCGCCCAGATCGGCCTCGAAGAAGACGATGTGTCCATCACAGTGCCCCGGCGTCTCGAGCACGGTGAGGGTGAGATCTTCAACGTGGACGCGGTCGCCCTCGGCGAGGACACCGTCGACCTCGATGGGGTCCTGCAGATCGCGGGCCATCCGGCCCACTTCGGTCTCCCGGAAGATGATCTCGTCGGGGATACCCCAGGACCGGAAGTATCCGATCACCGTCTCGTCGCGGTCGGCGCTGCCTCGAAACGGACCCCTCATGCGTTCCGCTTCGGGTCCGGAGGCGTAGACTACTGCCCCGCTGGCCTCGCGGAGTCGGTGTGCCTGCCCGAAATGATCGAGGTGAGCGTGCGTGATCAGAATGCGATCGATCGATCCCAGGCTCAGGCCAAAATCCTTGAGCCCCTTGCAGAGCGCGTCATAAGCATCCGGGCTCTTGACCCCGGTGTCGATCAGCGTCACGGAGTCCGACCCGGCGGGAGGGAAGAGGACGTAGCTGTTGATGTCGCCCACGGCGAAGGGTGTGGGGGTCGGAATCCGTCCGACTCTTCCGAAACGATGACGCTCGGGATTGAGCTCTGGGGTCGCAAGCCGATGCGGAGGCACAAGCGAAAAGGTAGCTGACCCGGCGCGGGACTGCGGCATACTTCACGATCGACGAGACTCGAGGGTTCGGGTGTGCTGGGAGGAGCCAATGTCGGAAGTGACCATTCAAGCGTTCAAAAACGGTCCCTTCATCGTGAAGGGAGCAGTCAAGGTACTCGACCACGAAGGCAAGGAGTTCAGCGCAGCGGGCAAGGCGATCGCCCTGTGCCGATGCGGGGAATCCACCAATCGGCCCTTCTGCGATGGCACCCACAACCGCTGCGGATTCGCCTCCGAGGAGCGCGCCTAGTCTCGCCGCGGCGGAGGACCGGTCGGTTGACGCGCTTTCGGGCCAGGCCTACCGTTCGCGGCCTCCGGGCTCGGGCCGCGCCCGCGCAATATCGCGCCGCCGATCCCGCCGTCGACTGACCACTCTTCGCTGGGGTCGCGGAGTCCTGGCGGTCTGGCGTAGTTCTGGCTTTGGGGGCCGTAGCTCAACTGGGAGAGCGCCGCGTTCGCAACGCGGAGGTTGGCGGTT
>CAZTOE010000288.1:5422-5694 GCA_964615045.1 uncultured Spirochaetales bacterium | reverse complement strand
TATTTTTCGGCGTAGGTCGAGAGTTGAGGGACGAGCATCGGTGCACTCCTTGGGCCGAACACAATCGACGGTGTCCGGAGAGATCACACCATTCTACACAAGGCAGCGGTTCGATTTCCGAATCGGCAGACCTGGCCACCTCCGTCTCAATCGGGGTACGTTCGACCCTCGAGCCCACCGGGAGGGAGACCATGAAGGTTCGCTACGCGCTCTGGTTCTTGATCGTGCTTTCGCTGTACGGCCGGGCGGCCACAGCCGGAATGACGGTGGTC
>CAZTOE010000288.1:0-5412 GCA_964615045.1 uncultured Spirochaetales bacterium | reverse complement strand
CGACACCGCCCTGGCCAACGACGCCGATGGCAGAAATTGGCTCGCGTATGGCCGGACTTACAGCGAGACGCGCTACAGCCCGCTCGATCAGATCAACACGCAGACCGTAAAGCGCCTGGGGATCAAGTGGTTTCTCGACCTTCCCAACGATCGGACCCTTGTCTCCACTCCGCTCGTGGTGGACGGCGTGCTCTATTTCACTGGGAGCTACAGCCTGACTCGCGCCGTCGATACGCGCACCGGAAAGGTGCTGTGGGAGTACGACCCGAAATCGATCGAACATGCCGGCGATCGCCTCCGCATCATGTGGGACACGAGCCGGGGCCTGGCCTACTGGAAGGGCAAGGTCATCATCGCGACGATCGATGGACGCCTCGTCGCGATCGACGCCAAAACGGGCAAGCGGGTCTGGGAAACGAACACCATCATCGGTGACAAGGCCTACTACATCACGGGAGCCCCCAAGGTGTTTCGGGGCAAGGTCATCATCGGCAACGGGGGAACTGAGCAGGAGGCGGCGCGGGGATACGTCACCGCATACGACGCCGAAACCGGGGAGCAGGTGTGGCGTTTCTTTGTGGTCCCGGGCAATCCCGCCGATGGCTTCGAGAACGAAGCCATGGAAATGGCTGCGAAGACCTGGACTGGCGATTGGTGGAACTTCGGCGGCGGCGGCAACGTCTGGAATGGAATCACGTACGACCCCGAATTCAACCAGGTGATCGTCGGAACCGGAAACGGCTCACCCTGGAACCGGAAGATTCGCAGCCCCGGAGGTGGAGACAACCTGTTCTTGTGTTCGCTCGTCGCGCTGGACGCAGACACCGGCGACTACAAGTGGCACTACCAGACGGTTCCCGGCGAAGCCTGGGACTACAACTCGAACATGGACATCGTGCTCGCGAATCTCGAACTCGATGGCCGGACCGTGAAGGCGCTGATGCACGCGCCGAAAAACGGCTTCTTCTACGTCATCGATCGCAAGGACGGCAAGCTGTTGTCGGCCGAGAAGATCGGCAAGGTAACGTGGGCGAGCCATATCGATATGGAAACCGGCCGCCCCGTCGAGATTCCCGGCGCCCGCTACGAGGACGGCGAGGAGACGGTCTGGCCGAGCCCTTTCGGCGTGCACAGCTGGCACGCGATGTCGTACAACCCCGGCACCGGGCTCGCGTACATCCCTACCATCGAGATGCCCGGCCTCTTCACCGACGTCGGGATCGATCTCAAGAACTGGCGCTCACCAAAGTTTCGGTTGCGACCCGGGGTCGCCTTCGGAGGCGAAGACTCCGGACCCGACGCAGGCTTGGCAGCGCTGCTCGCGTGGGATCCGGTCCGCCAGAAACGCGTTTGGAAGATCGATCTTCCCAACAACTGGAACCCGGGCACAATGACCACGGCAGGACGGCTGGTCTTTCAGGGCCAGGCCGACGGCGACTTTGTGGCCTACGATGCCAAGACGGGGGCGGAGCTCTGGTCGGTCAATGTCGGCTCCGGAATCTCTGCACCCCCCATCACCTACGAGGTGGACGGCGAGCAGCTCGTTTCGCTCCTCGTCGGCTGGGGCGGCGGCGGGCTGAACCTGGGAACGTTGGCCGCTCAACATGGCTGGGCCTACAAGGTTCATCCTCGCCGGCTTTTCACCTTCGCCATTGACGCCGAAGTGCCGATGCCGCCCTCGCCGCCGCCCTACTTTCCGACCCCCGTGGACGTCCTCGACCTGCAAATCGACGCCGCGTTGGCGGATGCCGGAAAGAAGTCCTTCGCTGAATCGTGTCTCTGGTGTCACGGCTCGGCTGCCGTCTCGGGCGGCTACGGCCCCGATCTGCGCGCGTCGCCGGTCTCGGTGACGTACGAGGGATTTCGCGGCGTCGTGGTTGAGGGCCGTCAGCCTCTCGGCATGCCGCGCTTCAACGACTACAGCGAGCGGGAGTTGCAGGGCCTCTACCACTACGTGCGCCAGCAGGCCCGCAAGGCGGTCCAGGGAGCCGAATAGAGCGCCCTTGCGCGCATCCGGTCTAGCAATACAGTCACGGGATGCAAAGCCGCTTGGCTGTCGTCGGGGACCTGCACGATCACTGGTCGGAGTTTGATCTCGAGTCTCTGAACCAATCCGACTATCGATTGATTCTCTTTGTCGGAGACCTCGGTCGCGGCGAGGCGACGAGCCAGCGCATCGCGCGCTCCATCGCCCAGCTGGAACGCCCGGCCCTGGTGATGCCGGGAAACGCCGACGCGCCCTACGCACTCGAATTGGGGGCGGAGTTCGCCCTGCGACGGGGCCTCGGGCAACTCTTCGGGGGGGCCGAGGACGCCGTCGGCGCCGAGAGCCTTGGCTCGGGTGTAGCCCTATGCGGCTATTCCCTGCACCGCTTACGGCTAGCCGGGTTGGACTTTACCATCGTGGCCGGACGTCCCTACAGCATGGGAGGCCCGGGGCTCACCTTCGAGCCGCAGCTGCACAGGAGTTTCGGGGTGGCGTCGCTCGCGGATTCGACCAAGCGACTGGTCGACCTCGTCGACGGCGCCGAAACGGAAGCCCTGCTCTTCCTCTCGCACAACGGTCCCAGCGGGCTCGGCCAACGGGCTACCGACCTGTGGGGCTGCGATTTTCGTCCGGAGGAGGGTGACTGGGGCGATCCCGATCTCGAGGTCGCCATTGCGCACGCACGTGCGAGCGGTCGATGCGTCCTCGGCGTCGTCGCGGGCCACATGCATCTTCGCGTCCGAGGTCGCGAGCAGGAGCGAGAGTGGATGCGCCGCGTGGGAGACACGCTCTACGTGAATGCGGCGCGCGTGCCGCGCATCGAGCGCCGCCGCGGCGGAGCGACCCACCACCACGTAGCGCTCGCTTTCGATGCGTCCGGCATGCGTGCGGAAGAGGTGTATCTGAAAGAGTCGACGGTGTGAGTTCAGCGCGCCGGAGTGGGGGGTGCTCCGTCGAGCAGTGCCCGCGCGCGCGCCTCGGAAATGCCCAGATAGCGACGCAGCTGGACGAGCATCGACTGCTCCGCCGCTGCTACCTCGTCGTCGCTGACACCGACGGCAGCAGCGAGGCTGAACGCCGCCTCGGCGTCCGCTTTTCTCAGCGCGAGCTGCGTCCCGATCGCCTCGAGACGCGCCTCGATTCCTTGCGTTGAACGAGCGCGGTCCAGCTGAACCAGAAGGGCGTCGAGGGCCGCGGGTGAGATCACTCCACTCGTGAGAACGCCGACGGCGTCACGCACCGTCCTGCGCTCGCGGGAATCGGTCTCGCCGTCGGCTGCCATCATCAAGACCATCACTTCGACGAGGGGCGACACACGCTCGAGGGCGGCTTCTTGAGCGGGCGCCACATCGACTCCTCCCTGGGACGGCGTCCGTTGCGACTCAACGGCGAAGATTCGGTCGCGCAAGCGACGGATGGCGGGCGTGTCGATGTCCATCTGGCGAGGGATAACCGATTACCTCGTCGCGCGGCACCCGGATCGTCGAGTCGCTCATGATCGCTGACGCTCGAAAGCCCGTGTATCCTCCCGTGCGGTCGGAGGCGAGCAGCCGTGTTCCTCCCGCTCAACGCGTGGTCGTTCCTGTTCGCGGTCGCTCTGCTCTGGGCACCGGCTGCCCATGGTGTCGGAGATCCGCCGTCTGCTCCTGCGGTGATCGCGGTGGAGGTGGTCGACGAGACCGGAGGCACGGTGGTCGAGATTCGGGTCGAGGGCACCCTTTCGAGTTTCGAGTATTTCACGATCGATCATCCCCCGCGCGTGGTCGTCGATCTCCCGGGGGTCGCGAGTGCGCTCGCGTCACACCGCTTCGAAGTGGCAAGTGGCGAGCTGCGCCGAATCCGGGTGGGGCGCCATGCGGAAAAAGTGCGCGTGGTCCTCGATGTGGAACCCTCTGTGCTCGCTGCCGCCCGCGCCGTCGCCACGGGCCGTGGCGTCGCGGTCCTGCTGGGTGACGTCGAGTACGCAGTACCGATCGCCCAACCGGAAGCATCGCCCTCGCCGCAGCTCTCCGCAGAGACCGCGACGAAACCCGCGTCGGCGCCGCCCCCTCCCGGGCCTGTCGAGAACAGTGCCGCCCCCGAACCCCATTCACGCCCGATCGTCTACAAGTGGATCGACGAGCACGGCGTCGTGCACTACACGACGGATCGAAAGCGCGTCCCCTAGGACGAGAACGCGCGACGGCGTGGTTAGACGACGCGCTCGTTTCCCACTCGAGCAGGGGCGCTCGACTCCAACACCCGATCAATCGCCGTCACAAACGCGTCGATAGCTCCGGCTGCTTCCCAGTTCATACCCTTGTTTGGCGACCGCCTGCCCGCCACCTCCTTCGAGGTCAGGAGTGGCCGAGTGGGCACGTCTCGCCGATCTCGAGGCCCAGCACGCGAATCATCCGCCCGTAGCCGATAAACGAGGTGATTCGCCACGACAGGTCCATGATCTCCGCCTCGCTGTAGTGCTTGCGCAGCTCATCGAAGAGATCGTCCGTGGCGGTTGTGTGGTCGCCGGCCAGAACGTCGGCGAGCCGAATCGCGGCCCTCTCCGCGTCGCTGAACGTCTTGCTGGTCTGGTAGCGCGGGATCTCGGCGATCATTTCTTCAGTCAGTCCCTGTTGCCTTGCCAAGGCAAACCGAGCGTTCATTCACAAGTGACAGTCGTTGTGTTCGGCAACCTTCAGGCGGGCGAGCTCGGTGAGACGCATATCGACCCGACCGCGCGTCTCGGACACGAGCGGAAAGTAGTAGCGCATGAAGGCCTTGAAGATCTCGGGCGAGTGCGCCAGCACGCGCACAAAGCCCGAGCCTCCGAGCTCGGTGTCGTAGGCGTGCATGACCCCTCGAAGCTCATCGTCCAGATCTTCGAAGGGAATCGCGCTGAGTCGTGCCATGATCAGGCTCCCTATGGGGCGAATTCAGGCATTATTTCCTCGACAAAGAGGTCGAGGGTTTCGGGCGTCGTCGGCGCCAGGATGAAATACGCGATCCCGGTGTCTTCGACCCGCTCCCGCAACTCTGCGCACACCTGCTCGGGCGATCCGAGCAGGGCGACCGGCGATTTTTGGGCCGTGGGGAGATCGGGGAAGCCGAGCGACTTCGCGAGTTGGCCGAGGGCGGGGTCCTTGGGGTCTCGGGACAGGCCGAGCAGCGCCAAACCGCTCAGCTCGATCTCTTCGGGATCGCGGCCGGCTACCTCCGCAAAGCCCCGCAAGCGCCGGATTCGCTCCTTGAGTCGGGCGGTGTCAAAGCGGCGGGTCGCGACCGGGTCATTGGGAAAGTCTTTGCCGTTGCCGGTGGGTGGGATCAGGTTCACGAGGTCCGCGTGGGCCGCGGCGATCTGGAGAAGCCGGGTCCCGGAACCTCCGAGCATGATCGGAGGGTGGGGTTGCTGGAGGGGCCGGGGTTGGTTGTAGGCCCGCTCGATCGCG
>CAZTOE010000287.1:0-5718 GCA_964615045.1 uncultured Spirochaetales bacterium | reverse complement strand
GCGGCGACGAGCAGGGCCGTCACCGCCGCGACGGACAGATCGAGCAGGCGCTGGAATAGCGGCGGACGCGCTTCTCCCAACGCGAGAAGACCTCCGAGGTGGACCGCACCGACCGCCGCGCAGAGCAGGATCGCGTCATTTCGGGTCCAGAAGGCGAGACCCAGCAGCAGGCCGATTCCCAGCCAACGCGAGCGATCGCCCGGCCGCGCTGGGGCGGGCGGCACGGACACCAGCGCGAGCGTGACCCCCAGGACCATCAGGGCGTACAGGCCCGTTTCGAGCCCGTTCATGGTGTGGCCTACGAGCAGGGGAGCGGCAAACCAAAGCGCCGCGGCGGTGGCCGCTGCTCCTTTGGGGTGCTCGGAAGCAGCGAAGACCCGCCTCCCAAGCCGATACAAGGCGAACGCCGACGCGATGGAGATGAGCAGCTCCAAGGCGAGGACCCACGCCACCCCCGCCGCCCTCTCGCCCCCGACTGCCCAAAACACGCCCGCGAAGAGGTAGGTTGCGAGGGGTTGCGTTCCGTTGGTGGGGATCGTGCCCTCGGCGATACTCATGCCCCGTCCGAGCGCGATGTTCCGCGCGATGGTGAGCATCAAGTAGCCATCTTCCGTAGGAAACTGATTCAAAAGTCGGCCGCCGGCGTTGAGAAAAGGAGCTACGCGACTCACCGCACCCACCAGGACCAGGGCACCGATCAAGACGCGGAGTGGCCGCAGGGGAGATCCACGCCGGCTCGACGGTTCGCTCGGAACGGAGGCGTCGGACGCGCCGGAGCGCGTCTGGGCATGACGGGTCATCGGGCTCCCTTTTTGGACTGCAATTCCTTGGGTCCGTGCCAACTGCGCCCATCGCGTGTCCTTCGCACGTCGAGGCCTCGGTGGCGTCGGACCATCCCCTCGGGTCTTCAACCTGGCAGCTGGTTGCTCCGCGACACTTTGCCCGATCTCCGGTGAACCCTACTCCTGACGTGCGCGCAGACTCGCACCCGGCAACCCGAGTGCAAGAATCCTCCCCAGCTGGCGTTTGTGACCGGTGGGCGAACCGCGGCAAGATGGCCTTTCGAACGATGCGAGCCAAGGCTCCCGCGGCCGAGCGCGCAACGGAAGGGACCCTAGAAGTGGACGGAGCCGCAGCAGGAACTCGAGCGGCGGGTTCGCTCCGATCGCGTGCGCTGCGCGGGGCGGGCTGGACGACCGCGCAGATGCTTCTCTCGCGGGCCCTTCGCCTGGCGAGCAACCTGATCCTCACCCGGATGCTCTTCCCCGAGGCCTTCGGGTTGATGGCACTGGTCAATGTGTTTCAGGCAGGCATGCAACGCCTCTCCGACACCGGGGTCGTTCCGAGCGTCGTCCGGAGCGCAAGGGGCGACGACCCCGTCTTTCTGCAGACCGCCTGGACGGTACAGGTCGGCCGCGGCGCTGTGCTCTGGGCGCTGTGCGTTGGATTCGCGGCGCCCCTCGCTCGTTTCTACGAGCAGCCCGAGCTGGCCCTCCTGGTTCCGGTGGCATCGATCGGGCTTCTGTTGGCGGGACTGCAATCCATGGAGCTCTCGCTCTATCGCCGCCATCTCACCCTTGGCAAGCTCACCGGCCTTGAGATCGGCGCCCAGGTGCTCTCGATCGCCGTGATGGTGTCGTGGGCTTGGTTCCAGAAATCGGTCTGGGCACTGGTCGCGGGCTCGATCGCGAGCGCCGGATTCAAGACCTTGCTGAGCTATTGGCTCGGCGGCAGGGAGGGACGCTACGGGTTTCGCTGGGACCGGGAGGCGGCGGCCGAGCTGCTGCATTTCGGGAAGTGGATCTTTCTCAGCTCGACGCTCTCCTTCCTTTCGGGAAATCTGGATCGCTTCATTTTCGGAAAGACCATCCCAATCGGAATGCTCGGTGTCTACAGCGTGGGGCTCACGCTGGCCTTGCTCCCGAGCGACCTGATCGCCCGGCTTGGAAACCTGGTGGTCTTTCCGGCCCTCAGCAGGAAACTCGACGCAGGTGGTGGCCTCTCGAGTGCCTTTCGGGACTCACGCACACCGCTGCTCGCCCTGGCGAGCTTCGTGGCGGTCGTCTTGATCGGATGCGGCCCGCCGCTGATCGAGTTGCTCTACGACGACCGCTATCACGCGGCAGGGTGGATCGTGCAGATTCTTGCGGTCGGAGCGTGGTTTCGGGCTCTCGAGGTGCCGGCGGGTTCGGCGCTGCTCGCCCTGGGTCACGCGCGACCCGTAGCAGCCGGTCATGCCGCCAAAGTCGCCGGCATCTGTGTGTTCGTTCCGATCGGATTCTCGCTTCACGGCTTTCCCGGCGCGTTGGTGGCCATCGCTGGCACGCAGCTGGCTCTCTACGGAGTGGTGAGTGGAGCCGCTGCGAGGTGCGGCTTGCGCGCGATCGGAGAGGACATCCAATGGACGGCCTTCGTCGCCGTTGCGGGAGGGTTGACCGCGCAAGTGTCCGCCGGGGTCGCCGAAGGGGAATCCTCGGAGGCGCTACGTCTTGTGATGGCACTCGGCACCGCGCTGGTCCTCTGGGCTCTGGGGGCGTACGCGACGCTCCGGCTCCAGGGCCAGCGCCCCGTCGCGCTGCTGAGAGCCCGAACGGTCCGCTGATCTTCTCACGCGCTCGACCGGCGTACCACACCGAATCGGCGCAGCGCGGGGCGCGCCGTTTGGTTCCAACCCTTGCGCGCGCGCCGCAGAAGCTCCCGTGCGTAGTAGCGATAGGCAGAACCCAGACATGAGAGCGTCTGGCTTCGCGGGAGCGAAGCGTCGCGGATGATCGCGCGAAAGACCCGGAGCCGGTAGCGCGCCGATATGTCGAGCTCCGGGTATCCGGGAGGTCGACACTTTCGAGCCAGTTCGTCGAGGGTGCTGTCGGCTCTGCGGCGGTTGGACAAGCACTTGGGTACGTGGCAGTAGGGGCCCAGCAGGCTGAGTTCGGCCGCCAGGGCGCGGTCCGCACAGGCCATCATTCGATGCAGCTGCGTACTGGCCAGCGCTTCACGGCGATACATCGTGTAGATCGGGTCGAAGAGTCCGTAGTCCGAGTGCAGAAGTCGCAGCATCCGCGCGAAGCGCTCTTCCGGTTGGTCGGAGTCGACCCGGGGGCCCGTGTATTCCCGGTACAAGCGTTGGCCGGTGCCATCCCAATGCGCCTGGTACGTCGTAACGCCGATCGCCTGCGGATTTGCATCGAGCGCGCGCACGCAGTGTTCCGCGTATTCGGGCTCCAGCCAGTCATCCGCACCGATCCATCGAAAATACTCGCCCCGAGCGATTCCCACCAGACGATTGAAATTGGCGAGAAGGCCGATGTCTTCCGGGTTCGGATCGAATCGGACACGGACGTCTTCGCTCGCGAAGCGCCGACAGATTTCGGAGGTGCGGTCCGTCGAAGCATTGTCCGACACGACCAGTTCGAAGTCATCGAAGGTCTGGGCCAGGACGGAGGAGACGACGCGCTCGATGCTGTGCTCCGCATTTCGGACCGGCAATCCGAAGCTGACCTTCGGACGCATGTCGTTTTGCGCGGGCTTCACGGCGCGTGCGATCCGGTGAGTTCGCCCCGAATCTCCGCCAGGAGTTCCATCAATAGTTTTCCCTGTTGCGATCGAAAGGTCTCCGGTGTCTGGCGAAGCATGGCCTCGGCTTCCAGTGCCGCGAAGCGTTCCGAAAGGAATCGGCGGGAGCCGTGCCCCTCAGCGGCTTCAGAACTTCGCACCGCGACCAGCAATCGTTCCAGTTCGCGAATCACCTGCTCCTCCCGACGCGTAATGACGTCGAACGTGCCAATCCGACTCTCGTAAGCCTCTTCCGCGAATCGATAGCTCCAACGATAGTGCCACCGGCCCGGCACTTGGGGTCGAAACTCCATCCGCCAGGTGAAGTCACCCCGGTAGGCGCCCTCAGAGGCGAAGGTTTCGCCGGTTGGAGCGACAAACTGCCACGCAACAGATTGGTCTTCGGGGGGGGCGTTGCGGACCCATGTATCGCGCAGCTCTGCAACGAAAGCGTCGCCGAGCTCGATCGGATGTGTTGCGGCAGTGATGCGCAGCTCGAAGGCGTCCCAAGCCGGGTCCAGCGAAGCGAGGGTGCCGGGCAACCAGGCCATGGTTTCCTCTCGTCTTCGCCCACGCAGCTCGATGTGGGGGTCCTCCGAGCCGGCCTCGGGCCCGAATGCGACGGCGATCATCTGGCGGGCCCGCGTCGGGAACGGACCGAGTGTGAGGGAGCGACCCGGCTCGAGCAGAATCCGCTTCTCGACCGGAATCGAGGCGACACAGGCTTCCCATGCGAGACGCAGTTGAGGTCTGCGCGTGACCTCGAAATCGTCACCAAACTCCGAGGAATAGAGCGTGATACGGGACCCCCTTCTGACCTCGTCGCGGTCCGAGAGCTTGAGCACAAACAACGCGGGCTCTTGTGCTCGGATCTGTCGGGCCAGATAGCGGGTCAGCCGCGGGTCGTGAAACTCGATCGTCGCGTCTTTGGGCTCGTAGAGAAAAGCTGCCAGCGGCATTGACTCGGTATCGGCATCGGGGTGGCGATCCGAGGCAAAGCCTGCGCCCGGGAGACCCCAGCTTTGCTCACCCGCGGCCCGCTCCTCCCACCACACCCCGCCGGCACGGGGCGGGCTGTTGTTGTTGCCTGCGACCCCGCCGCTTCCCGGGTTCCAGTCCTGCCGAGCCGCGTAGAGAAGGAGCAGCGCTGGCGCGTCAGGCCCCTTCTCGACGGAAAGGGCCAAGCGGGCATCGGTGATCCGTGCATGAGGAGGCAACAGAATGCGTTCCCAGCGCTGCAAAATCCGGAAGAGCTCATACTCACCCAGTTGTGGATTCGATCCCTTGCGGCCGACTCGAACGTGGATCTGACTCACCTGGTTCCATCGGTTGACGTACGTCCCATCTGGGAAGCCCCGGATATCGTTGTCCTCCATCCCCCGGTAGCCGCCGCCGTTCACGTAGGTGCTCTCATGGGTCAGCTTGTCCACACATTTGCCGTTCTCGCCAAAACTGGCGACGCGCAGAACACCGCGCACAGGCAGGACATGCGCAAGGCCCGCCGGCGGCCACGGCTCGGGCCGCCTCGAAGCCCGGTCGCAGCCCACGGCGAGACCTGCCAAGATCGCGAACCCAGCGATAACCTCCGTCGCCCGCGCTAGCAGCAATGCCTCCGGCCATTGCGCGCGGCGAATACGCCGCGACACTGAGCTCAACCCGGAAGCGGGGGTATTTCCCTTCTGCAGGCGAGCGTTTGAGGGATTCTGCAGCTTAAAAACAGTCAAATCCAGGTCCCATACCCCAGGGAAATATGACACTACCAGTCAGCAAACAGTCACCCACGGGGCGTCAAATCGGAGGTTGAACAGATCATATGCGGATTCTCGTGTCGGGCGCGGAGGGCTACATCGGCTCGCTTCTGGCTCCGATTCTCATCGAACGGGGTCACGAGGTGATCGGTGTTGACTCGGGTTTCTTCCGGCTGAATTGGCTCTACAACCCACAGCTACCGCTCCTCCCCAAGATCCTAAACAAGGATTTGCGGCGCATCGAAGTCTCGGATCTGGAGGGGATCGACGCGGTCGCCCATCTGGCGGAGCTCTCCAACGATCCGCTGGGCGAGATCAACCCGAAAATCACCTACGCGATCAATCACCGCGGAAGCGCAGCGTTTGCCGACCTCTGCAAACAGGCCGGCGTCCAGCGCTTCGTCACCTTCCTGTGGCA
>CAZTOE010000286.1:0-5719 GCA_964615045.1 uncultured Spirochaetales bacterium | reverse complement strand
GCTGACGGGCGGAAAAACGTAGTCCTTGTCCTCGAACCGCATGCCGAGGGCCAGGAGAATCTTCCGCTTGGTGTCCATCCGACAGTTCATGCCTTTCTCCACACTGTGGATCGTGCGGAGAGCCACCTTCGCCTTGCGGGCGAGCTGGGCCTGGGTCATCAAGCGGTTCTCTCTAAGCTCGCGGACGCGATTCTTGCACATGGGGGGGTTTGCTTTGCTCTCCATGCCATCCACTCCCTGCTAGGCCGGCGTGGCGCACCGGGTGCGTCTCCGCAAAGGTTTCGGCCCAGGGAGGAATTTCTTTAGCGATAATCGGGTGTTGGACGCGCAGAGCGATTGTAGGGTGGAGGCTTTCACCGCACCCCGAAGATGCCCGCGCTACCCAGGGGATACAAGGCAAGCCGCGCGCCGCCCGCATCCTTGTTATGCATAAGTACGCATCACGGGGATGCAACCCCCGCGACGAGCGATCGCCATAAACCCGCCGTGCGATCCAACCCGCGGCCGATTGCTAGGCTGCGGAACAGCCCTCGGAAGCCTCCGAGACAAACTTCCCCTTCGGGGGTCGTGCCATGCCCGACGCCGCGGAGAAGAGGTCGAGCGCGATGCGCAGTCGGACAGGCCGCCTCATCGGTTTCGCGATCCTCCTCGCCCTCTTCGGAGGGTCGTTGGCAGGCGGCTATTGGACCGCGGGGCACTTCGCCCCCGAACGGGTCCGCGCGGAGGTGGAGAAGGCTCTGGGCTCCGTGCTCGGGGAAGTCCACGTGTCCTCTGTGGGGTTCCGCTGGCGGCGGGGAATCCGCCTTGAGGCGCTGGGAATCGAGCTGAGGGAGGCGGAATCAGTCCCATTCTCGTTACGCCGCGTCGAGCTTGGGATTGCGCTCCGGAGCCTCTGGGAACGACGCCTCATCATCGATCGAATCGTTTTCCATCGCATCCAGCTCGAAGCCACGCGGCGCGCCGACGGCACCTGGCAGCCCGCCGTTTTGAACCAGTGGCTGTCCGTTCCGGACTCAGCGGCAGAGTCCCAAGGACAGGAGCTTGACCCATTGCAGACCTGGGGCTCGAGAGTCGCCGGTTGGGCAAGCGCCGCGGGGCTCGACCGAGTGGAGATCCTTGAGAGTGCGCTGCGCTTTCATCTGGAGGCGGATTCGGAAGCCAACACGATTGCGCTGGACGACGTCGAAGTGGCGACCACCCCCGGGGATAACGGCTCCGTACTGCAGGTGGAAGGCCGTGCGGCTCTCGTGGGCAACGCACATCCGGCGGGGCGGATCGGCTTTCGCGCCACGCTGGCCGGGATTGCGCCGCAGGCGGAGGTCGACCTTGAAGCGATCGAACTCGACGAGGTATCCGGTTGGCTGGGGCTCCTGGGAGAGCGCTTCCCACGCGCCGTGGGCCATCTCGACGGGACGATCCGCTGGTCGCCCGAAGACGACGCTGCCAGGATCACGGCGGAGCTCAGATTTGTGGAAGCGGCGCTCGGGCCCCCCGGCGGCGCTCCGATCCGCCTCGGAAAGACCGACCTACGTGCCGTCGTCCTGATCGCTCCTGATTCCATCCGCGTCGCCGACTTCGATCTCGGCTTCGGGGGCGTGGCTATGTCGGGTCACTTGGAGGCACGCCTGGGAGCTCGTCCACCATCGCGAGCGAGCCTGGAGGGCGTCCTGCGCACGGCGCCCTGCTCTTTCAAGACCTTGCGGGACTTGGGCACCCGCCTCGGTCTCGGCAGTCTGATGGCCAGTCTCGAGCGAATCCGAAGCGGCGAATTGAGACGCGTCAAGTTAACGCTGTCTGCGACCCGTCTCGAGCTGCTGAGTGCCTGGGTCCGCAAACCGGCCACCGACTGGCCCCCAGGACTGCGCATCGAGATCGAAGCCGCAGATCTCGAAGTCGCGCTCGGCAGCGCCGATCCGATTCGCGGCCTCGCGGGCCGAGCGCGAATCGATCGCCGCGAGCTGGCCGTGGAGGCGTCCGCAGAGCTTGGAGATCGGCCCCTTCCAGCCCTCAACATACTGATCGTGGGCTGGGAACACCTGGCGGGAGCTTTCGCCAGCCGACGGCTGCCTGAGCCGGTTCCCGCGCTGGCCGGCCGCCTGCCCCTCACCGACTGGATACGCGAACAGGATCATCCCGAGAGGCCAACGTCCTGGCAGACATTGGACCTGGAGCTCGATTGGCTCGACCATCCCGCCCTGTTTCGAAGTCTCGAGGGCGTCCAAGCAACCCTTCGCCCACGATCACCCGGGATTGAGGTCGTCCTCCATCGGGCCCTTTGGGGAGGCGTCCCCGTCCAGGGTGAGGGGCGGCTGGTGGGCGAAGAAACTTCGCAGCGCATCACCCTGGAGCTCCGTGCCGGAGGCGAGCAGCTAGACGCCTTGTCCGAGACCGGCAAGGAGCCCGCGTTCCGGGCGCGCGATGGCGTGCACTGGGTTTCGGGCCGCTATGAAGCAGCCATCGAGCGGTTGGGCGTCTTCAGTGCCCGCCGGGTTTCGGGGGCACTTGTCGCCGCGGGCGCCTCGTTCCTCGGCAGTGGCGTCGAGGTGGACCTAGTCCCGCGCGGTCGCGCGCTGGGGTTTGTCACCCTGGACCTGTCCCAGCCCGAGGCCGTTCCCACAACCCTGGGCTTTCAGGTAGAGGACGGTGATCTGCCCACCCTGGTGGATAACCTCTTCGGTCACGGCGAGTACTGGGAGGGCACGCTGGTCGCCGCCGGCCAATTGTCAGCGCAACTGGTGCCCGGAGAGCCGCTTGAACGAAGCCTCAAGGGTCCGATCACGGGCCACGCTCGCCACGGCGAGTTTCGGCAACGGGTTCCGTTTGCACTCGCGATTGCCGCCGCGAGTGAGACCTTCAACCCGTTTCGATCGCGCGACACTCTTCCGTACGATGGGATGGACGTGGAGCTGGTGCTCCGAGGCGGCCGAATCGACGTCCGATCTTTTGCGCTGAAAGGACCGACGCTGCGTTTGGTGGGAACGGGAAGCTTCGACACCCGGGAACCCGGAACCCCTCTGAAAGCGGTCATGGGTGTGTTCCTGTTCCGTGGGATGGACGCCGCCCTGAGAAAGGTGCCAATTCTCGGCAACTTGCTCCTCGGCTCGGATGAGAGCCTGGTTCCCGCCTACTTTTCCTTGAGCGGTCCCTACGACAAACCTGAGGCGAAGTTGATCCCGATCAAGACGCTTGCGGGAGGACCGGCAAGCTTCATGGTGGAAGGTGTGCCCGGCTACGTAAAGTCCGGCATTACGAACCTGGCGCGCCTCTTCTCCCTGCGACGCGGAGGGGAAGACGGCCGCAATCTGGAGCCGGCGACAATCCCCGAGGCCACGCCTTGAACGCTCGCCACACCCCGCGGCGCGCAGACACCAAAATTCTGGGTCGCGCCGCGGCGGCGCGCGCGTGTCGCGCGGCCCGACGGCAAGGAGAGCGCGTTGTCTTCACCAATGGCTGCTTTGATCTCCTCCACGCCGGCCACGTGCAATGTCTTCAGCAGGCCCGGCGTCTCGGCGACCGGCTGGTGGTCGCGCTCAACTCTGATGCGAGCGTAAGAAAACTCAAGGGCACGGGTCGGCCCCTGGTGCCCGCCCGCCAACGCGCCCTGGTTGTGGCCGCTCTAGAGTGCGTCGATTGGGTGGTGATCTTCCGATCCGATACACCGCTGGCCACGATCCGCGCCCTGCGGCCAGACGTTCTCGCGAAGGGTGGCGACTGGCCACGCCATCGCATCGTCGGACGGGATGCTGTGGAGGGATGGGGTGGGCGGGTGGTTCGGCTTCCGGAGATCCCGGGGATCCGGACCTCGAAGCTCGTGCGCTCGATTCAATCCCGGTCCGCGCGCACCTAGAGACCGGAGTCGGGCGCGGCGAGAACATCGCTGTCGAGCACCTGCACCTGGACGGTGGAGCCTTTCGGCAGGTGTTCCGAGTCGGCGGGAAAGATAAGCAGCCCGTTGGCGCGGGCCATGGATCGAAGCACGCCCGAACTCTGGTTCCCGGTGCTCCGCGCGTAGTAGCGCCCTTCGCGCGCTTCGAGCGTGACGCGGACGAGATGGAGTCGCCCCGCACCCTTGTGCAACGCTTCGGTCAAGATCGCCTGCACGCGGGGTCGGTAGAGGGCGCGGTGGCCGGCCATCTTGCGCAGCGCGGGCCGGACGAACTGTTCGAAGGTCACCATGGCAGAAACCGGATTGCCGGGAAGCCCGAAAACCAGCGGCCCGTCCTCCCCGAAGCGCCCGAAGACCAACGGGAAGCCGGGTTTGATGCGAACCCCCCAGAAGAACAGCTCGCAACCGAGCTTCTCGAGGACCGGGCGGATGTAATCCCGATCCCCAACGGAGACGCCGGCCGAGCTCACCAACACGTGACCGTTGAGGCCGGCACGGAGCGCCGCTTCCAGGGACTCGGGTCGGTCGCGGGCAATGCCCAGGTAGAGCGGATCGGCGCCAACCTCGTGCGCCTGGGCGATGAGCGAATAGGAATTTGACGAGACGATGCGTCCCGGCTCCACGGCCCCATCGGGCTCGATCAGTTCGTCGCCACTCGACAGCACCGCCACGCGAGGACGCTGGTAGACCGCGACGACGCTGCGTCCGATCGAAGCCAGCACGCCCAACTCGGCCGGGCCGAGAACGGTTCCTGAGGAGAGAACCGTCTCCCCGACCCGGAGATCTTCACCTGCGTGTCGGACGTGCTCCCCCGTGGGGTGGGGCCGGTAGAAACGAATGCGATCGCCCACCCGATCGATGTCTTCCTGGCGGGCGATGAGATCGGCGCCCGGAGGTAGCGGCGCCCCAGTGAGGATCCGCGCGCTTTGGCCAGGCTCCAGCGCGCGTTCGCGAGCCGCGCCGGCAGGAATCTCGAAGGCGACCGGGAGGTCCAACGGGCGCTCCCGTGACGCGGCAGCCAAGTCCTCAGCACGCGCCGCGTAGCCGTCCATCGCGGACACGTCCCATGGCGGCAACGTTCGAGAGGCAACGATGTCCTCGGCGAGGACGCGACCCCGAACGTTCGCCGTGGCGCAGCGCTCGTCCCGAAGAACGGGCGTCAGGCCGAGAATCATCTGCTGTGCTTCGGACGCCGACAGCCCGGTGCGCATGCCGCCACGGTAGCCTGCCCCGCCCTACCGGGCCTCCTCCCCCAGCGATTGCTACTTTGCCCAATGCTTAGGCAACCAATGAGACGCGACGTCCTCCAAATACTCGATGCCGTGCTAGACGGGGTCGTGGTCCTCGACCAAGCGGGCTGCGTGGAGCACCTCAACGCTGAGGCGTGCCGGATCCTGGACAGCTCGACGGCGGCCAGCGCGGGCCACCCGGTGGAGGCGCTCCGCGGGGGGGACCATTTCGCAAAAAGCGTGCGCGAAACACTGGACCGCGGGGTACCGGTCGTGGCCCACGAACTGCGGCTCGGAAGCGACCGCCATCGTCAGGTCATCGACGTCGCGAGCGCCCCCCTTCACGACGACCTGGGAAGCGTAAATGGTGTCGTCTTGTTGCTCCGCGACCAGACGGTCGGCATCTCGCTACGCGAAGCTGAAGAGGAGCGCGAGCAGGATGCGCTGTTCGGGAGGATCGCGGCGGGGATCGCCCACGAAGTCAAGAACCCGCTCGGCGGCATCCGCGGGGCGGCGGAACTGCTGGCGGGGCGCGCGCCCGACGAGCGCGCGAAGCGGACCGCGGAGCTCATCCTCCGCGAGGCTGATCGCATCACCGCTCTAA
>CAZTOE010000285.1:0-5751 GCA_964615045.1 uncultured Spirochaetales bacterium | reverse complement strand
CACGTCGTGGTTGGTGAGCAGACCCCCCGTGGCAGCACACCACACGTTGACCCCGCGGCTGTTGGCCACCAGGAGATGAGCGTCGACGCCGCGCAGCGCACGTTTCACGCGCTCGACACTCAGCTGGAAATTTCCGGTGAGGAGGACTGGCGAAGACGGGCCGGGCTTGCCGATGCGGACTAGGCCGGTTCGGCACGGGAAGGGAAGCATGCGCAGCACCGTCTGGACCACGGTCACCCAGAGCCAGATTGCGCCGCTGCGTATCGCTTCCCTCACGGTCTTCGCGCCACTACTTCCACGAAAGTCCCCAGACCGCTGCGGCGAACGGAGACCAGTCTGAGCCCGGCCTCCTGCAGCCGGCCGGGCAGGTCTCGAAACGCGTGCGTGGTCTGCTGCGTGATCAGGTAGGTGAGCACGACCAGCAGAGCGCGAGTGATCGCCACGAGTAGCCGGAGCCACCACGACTCCGGCCGGGTCTCGTCCGCCACGAGAAAGAGCCCACCGCGCTTCAGAAGACGCAGCGATTGGCCCAGCGCATACGCGACTTCGTCCTCGCTGAGCTCCGATAGACAGAGGCCGCACGTCACGGCGTCATAACTCTCCCCGGGCTCGCGATCGAGCTCCGCCACTCCTGCCTCGCGCAGCTCGACGCGGCTCGGAACGTGCGCCTCCTGCGCCCGTTTTGCGGCGACTTCCAGCATCCGCGGATCGACGTCGATCGCGGTCACACGGGCGCCCCGAAGCGCGGCCCGAATCGCCAGGGCCCCGGTGCCGCATCCGATGTCGAGCACCCGTTGGTCCTGGGTGACGTGGCCCGCCAACCGATCGTAGGCGCGATCGACGGCACCGAAGGTCATGAGCCGGATGCCGAGATCGTATCGGCGAGGCGTAGACTCGAGGATGCGCATCAGGACGTAGGTACTCATGCGCGCTAGGTCTCACCCGCTCGGATCGCTGCACCGACATATACCGTGGCGAGGATCGCGAAGATGTAGGCCTGGAGCAGTCCGATCAGAAGATCGAGCGCCATCAGCGGCATCGGCACCAGAAAGCCTGTAAGTGCGACGAGCAGCACCACGATCAGATGCCCCGACATCATGTTCCCGAACAGCCGCATCGAAAGCGCGAGGGTTCGCGACAGCTCGGAGATGACGTGGAGCGGGGCGAGCAGCGGGTTCGGGCGGAAGTAGCCGAGCAGGTAGCCGCGCAGGCCCCGCGCTCGGATGCCGGCCACGGGCACCGCAAAAAAAACGATCGCGGCAAGCGCCGAAGTCGTCGCCAGGCTCGCCGTGGGTGGCCGGACGCCCGGCAGCTGCCCCGATAGATTGCAGGCCGCGATGAAGAGAAAGAGGCTCCCCGACAACGTGACGAGCGCCGGCTCCGGGCGTCCCGCCACCTCGCGCACCAGGCGGTCGAGCCACTCGACGGTGAGGAGCGCGAGGGCCGCCGGCGCACCCGCGGGAGACCGCGAGAGACCCATGCGGAGCACAGATGCGACAACCACGAGCACGAGGGAAATCGCGAGCGAGGCGACCATCGTTGCGGTTACGGGAATCGTGACGATCGAGAAGACCACGATTTCGCCGAAGATCTGGGACTCCATGTGAGCTACTTCCGGTGTTCGCGCACGACGCGCCACGCGATGATGCTCCCCAGCATCACGCCCGCGACGAGCAACATGAGGGTGAAGCGGACGCCGCTCTCGAGGCGCAGATCCAGCCGGTGCCCGAGCAACGCGCCCGCAGCCGCGGGCAGCGCGATCGACCAGCCCACGGTGCCCAGCACCGAGAGCGAGCGCCAGAAGGACGCTGCAGAGGGCTCACGCCGCCCCAAGCGGTCGACATCACGCTCGAGGGAACGCCGAGCGTCGGGGCGTCCGTCTCGCGAAGTGGGTTCGCTGCGATCAGCCAAGCGGCTCTCTCCCGCCCGCGGCCGACGTCGCGCGGCGCAGCTCCTGGAGAATCCCGGTCTGGAGCCGCTGCAGAACGGCCCGCAGTTCGAGATCCGCCCGGGGAGTGCCCAGCGCCTCCTCGAGCTCGGCGCGAACTGCCTGCGCGCTCTCACCGACCACGGCCAGCGGTGTCAACAGTACCGCCTTCTTGCCATCGCAACGCAGGAGCCCCCCCGCCGTGGCCACGAAACGGAGTCCGTCGCGGCCCTCCGCGAGCACGAGACCGGGCTCCACGACGAGCGCCGCCGCCTCTGCGCGGGGGCGAAGGCCGACTTGCCCGGTTTCGGTCGGCACCCGCAACGAGGTCACGTCCCCGTCGAAGACTCCCCCCTGAGGCGTGCGCACCGCGAGCCGAAGCCTCTCCTCAACCACGGACCGGCTCCTTTGCGAGCTCGGCCAGGCTCCCGATCATGAAGAGCTCACGTTCCCCGCGCCGGTCGCAGCGCCCGTCGAGGATCGCCGCGACATCGCCGACCGTCGTCTCAATGGGCACGCGCTGCCCGGGTTGCCCCGTGAAGGACTCGGTCACGTAGAAGGGCTGCGTGAAGTAGTTCCGCAGTCGCCGGGCGCGGCCCACGGTTTGGCGGTCTTCCGCCGATAGCTCCTCCATGCCCAGCATGGAGATAATGTCGCGCAGCTCCTGGTAGCGCCCGAGCACGCGTCGCGCTTCCTGCAGAACCTCGTCGTGACGACGCCCGATGATCTCCACGTCGAGCGCCTTGGACCATGAGGCGAGCGGATCAATCGCCGGATACAGGCCTTCGGTGGCGATGTCGCGCGAGAGGACGAGCGCGCTGTCGAGGTACCCGAAAGCGTGCGTGATGGCCGGGTCGGAATAGTCATCCGCCGGCACGTAGATCGCCTGGAGCGAGATCATATTGCCTTGCTGCGTGGCCGTGATGCGCTCTTCGAGATCGGCCAGGTCGGCGGCGAGGGTCGGCTGGTACCCAACGCGCGACGGCATGCGGCCGAGCAGACCCGAGACCTCCATTCCGGCCTGCACATAGCGATAGACATTATCCACCACGAAGAGCACGTCCCGACCCTCCTGGTCCCGGAAGTGCTCGGCGACCGCGAGGGCGGCAAAGCCGATCAGGAAACGCGCGCCGGGCGGTTCCTTCATCTGGCCGAAGACGAGGACCGTGCGGTCCATCACCCCGCGGCGCTGCAGCTCTTCCCAGAGCTCGAGCCCCTCGCGCGAACGCTCGCCAATCCCGGCGAAGACGGCGACGCCCTTGAGCGATTCGACGGCGTTGTGGATGAACTCGGTCAAGACGATCGTCTTGCCGACACCCGCCCCCCCGAAGACGGCGGCCTTGCCGCCGTGAACCATCGGGCAGAAGAGGTCGATGACCTTGATCCCGGTCTCGTAGGCGTGGCCCGACGCGCGGCGGGAGCCAGCGGGAGGCGGCGGGCGCCGCAGCGGAGCCCGCATCTCCCCGTCGAGGGGCGGGCCTCCGTCCAGGGCGCGACCGTGGAGATCGATCACGCGCCCCAGCAACTCGGGGCCCACCGGCACCCGCAGCGGCTCACCATCCGATTCGACCGGGTCACCGCGGTGCAAGCCGCGCGTCGATTCGACCGCGATCGCGCGCGCCGTCACCACATCGTTGTGACCGTAGATCTCTCCCGTGACCGGTGCCCTTCCTTCTGGACGGCACACGACGCCGGAGCCGATGGCCGGGAGCACGCCCTCGAAGCGCATCTCGACGACGGTTCCGCGAACACTGGTGACCTCGCCCCGCAGCTTCATTTCCGGCTCGCTGCGCGGGCGGCTACGACGACCTCGAGCACTTCCTGCGTGGAGGTCTCGCGTCGGATCGCCGCCGCAAGACGGCGGGTCGCTTCGATGCGCTCCTCCAGCCAGGAACGGGCCGCCTCGGCGGTGACCAGACGCTTCCCGTGCTCCGAAGCCAGAGCCTCGAGGAGCGTCTCGTAGAGCGAGACGTAGAGGTATTCGCGGACCACCACCGTGCGCAGGTACTCGGCGCCGCAGTACGGCGAGCTTGCGAGCCGCGGCAGACCGGCGGCTGGCGCGACGGGCAGCACGGGGACGCGCACCGGGGTGTACTCACCCGCACCTTCGAAACGGGCGGCTACGAGCCACAGGGACTCGAGCTCGCCATCCCGCCGCAGCGAGAGCAGCGTATCCACGAGCGGCAGGAGCAGGCTCGTGAGGCCAGCCACACTCGTGGGCGCGGGCTGCACGGCGGCCGGCCGCACGCCCGCCTTCGCGAGCGGCGCGACGGCGCGCTGACCCAGGCATAGCAGCGGACCCTGGCCCGACTCCTCGCGAAGCGCCAGGGCTTCGTGGACGAGCCGCGCCGTATAATCCCCGACCAGACCCAGATCGGCAGCCACGAGGACGATTCCCGCCGGACCTTCGCGCGGGGAGGTTGCGCCCGAACCCTCCAGAACGCCGAGGAAGCCATGCACCTCGTCGCGATAGGCACGCACCGCCGCAAGCGGTGCCCGCGCCGCGCGGAAGTGCTGCGCCGAGAGCGAGCGCAGCGCACCGACGGCCTCCTCGAGCGTTGCGAGCGTGCGAAGACGACGCTGCAACACACGCTCGCGGCTCACGGTCGATCCTTCTCGGAGGCCGGGCGGAGATTCAGGGCCAATGCGTGAATCCGCTCGAGCCAGTCGTCCTCGGGAAGCTCGCCGCGCTCCAGGCTCGACGCAACGAGCGGCTCTTCGGAGCGAACCCGCGCCATGAGGTTTTCGACCAGGCGGGGCGCTTTCTCGGGCGAAAGCCCATCGAGCCAACCCTCGCTTACGGCGAGCACGGCCACGACCTGGTCGCCGATCCCGCGCGGCGACAGGCGCGGCTGTCGCAGCAGCGCCCGCAGCAGGCGACCGCGCGCGATCTCCTGTTCCACGCCGGCCTCGAGCTCGAGCCCCACGCGGGAAAGCGCTTCGAGCTCCTCGAAGCGAGAATGCAGGATGCGGAGGTTGCGCGCCGCGAGCCGCACCGGCTCTGGTTGCGCGGCGCCGCCGATCCGCGACACGCTTTTCCCAATGTCGACGGCCGGACGCTCGTTGCGTGCGAAGCGGGCGGCGTCGAGATAGATCTGCCCGTCCGTAATCGAGATGATGTTGGTCGGAATATAGGCAGCGATGTCGCTCTCGGTGGTCTCGATGAGCGGAAGCGCTGTGACCGAGCCACCGCCCGCAGCGTTGTTACGCACCGCCGCGCGCTCCAGGAGCTCGGCGTGGATGAAGAAGACGTCACCCGGGAAGGCCTCACGGCCCGGGGGGCGATCCATGAGCAAGCTCAGCTCCCGGTAGGCATCGGCATGCTTGGTGAGATCGTCGTAGACCACGAGCGCGTGGCCACCCTGTTCGCGGAACCACTCGGCCACCGACGCTCCGGCATAGGGTGCCAGGTAACGCATCCCGGGCGGCATCGAGGCCTCGGCAGCCACGATCGCCGTATTCTGGAGAGCACCGGCACGGAGAAGGGTCTCGCGAAGCGCCAGCACGCGCGACATGGCCTGCCCGATCACGACGTAGACGCACGCCACGTCACCCGGGGTCTGGGCGACGAGGACGTCCTCGGCGAGCGCCGTCTTGCCCACGTTGCGGTCGCCGATGATCAGCTCGCGCTGTCCGCGGCCGATCGGGACGGCGGCGTCGATCACGAGCACGCCGGTGCGCAGCGGCTCGTCCACGGCCTTGCGCTCGATGAGCTCGGGCGCGGGACGGAAGAGCTCGAGCCGCGGCAGCTCGGGCAGGGGGCCTTTGCCGTCGAGCGGGTTGCCGAGCGGATCGAGCACGCGACCCAGCGTGGCGGGGCCGAC
>CAZTOE010000284.1:0-5812 GCA_964615045.1 uncultured Spirochaetales bacterium | reverse complement strand
TGACGAGGGGAGGGGAATAGTAGTCGCCACGTGCGGATGGGGCTGCGGATGGGTGCAAGATCAGGTGTTGCGGGTGCTGACTGAAGAGGAAGTTGCCCAAGTGAGGGATGCGTTCGTATCCGCCGGCATTCGCAAGGCCACTGTGCAGGCGTTCGGCGAATGTGCCGAGTGTGCTGACCAACTTCGACTCGAGATCCGTTATCGAGACGAGTCGGGGAGCTACGAGGCGAGCGGAGATCGGCCTCGATTCCCGGCGGGGCTGGCTCAGGCGGCCGATGAGTTTCTCGCTCTCATTCCGGCGGCGGCCGACGCGCGGGCCCAGGAAGGGTAGTGGGCCTCCGCGCCTGAACGTTGGAGTTTCGGGCGAAAGGTATGTCTAGCGATCAGGCGGTTTGGTATAGCTGCGGCCGGGACAAAACCGGCCGCAGCGATCGCTAGCACTTTGCACATCCTACGCAAACGCAGCCATAATTAGTGTTCCGGTCGGCGTTGAGTCCGTTCACTTGTCCGACCATACGATCCTTCCCCCCACCATCGTCATCAGAATCCGGGCACCGGCAATCTGCGAAGGTGGAATCGCCAGGATGTCCCGGTCTATCAGGACCATGTCGGCTAGCCTTCCTGCTCCAATGAAGCCCTTGAGGTCCTCCTCGAACGAGGCGAACGCAGCGTCGCGAGTATAGGCTGCAAGCGCTTCGTCGACCGTAATCCGCTGCTCCGGGATCCAGCCTGAAGGATGACGTCCATCCAGCGTCCGCCGTGTCGCAGAGGCATAGATGCCAAGCAGGGGGCTCGGCGGCGCGACGAACCAATCTGAACCAAACGCGAGGCGAGCCCGCGAATCCAATAGCGAACGCAAAGGGTAACTCGTCTGAGCTCTCGTTTCCCCGATCACGTCTTCGGCCCAGCGGCCGTCGTCGATAATGTGGTATGGTTGCACGCTAGGTATAACGCCGAGTTCGGAGAAACGGTTGATGTCGGAGTGCTGCAGGTGCTGGGCGTGTTCAACCCGGAATCGGCGGTCCCGATCGCCATGAAGCCGGAGCACATGCTCGAAGAGATTCAGGGCGAGCCGATTGGCTCGATCGCCGATCGCGTGCAAGAGCACCTGTAGGCCCGCACGATCGGCCTCCTCGATCCATCGCCACAGATCGGCCGGCCGGGATACGAGGATCCCGGTGCCATCCACTGCCCCGTCATATGGCTCCAGGAAGGCAGCTGTACGCGACCCCAGAGACCCGTCCAGGAATCCCTTCAAACAGCCAACGTGAAGCCACTCATCCCCCCACCCGTCTTGGCGGATCAAGTCGCGGAGTCTCTCCCATTGGGAAACTGGGACACAAGCGTACACTCGAGTTGTCAGTCGCCCCGCGGCCTTGGCGCGCTTGAACGTATTCAGGTCGTCCCACGACCAAGCCATGTGGTTCACCGAGGTGACACCATGGGCTGCGACGTGCTCCATGGCGGCCTCGAGGGCCCGGTCATCCTGCTCTGAAGTCGGCGGTGGGAGCACCCCGAAGACAAGGCCCATGGCATTATCTTTGAGAATGCCGGTCGGCCGCCCGTCAGGATCGCGCTGTATCTCTCCGCCGGAGACATCCGGGGTAGACTCGTCTATCCCTGCCGCCGCGAGAGCGCGACTATTGGCCAGACCCATGTGACCATCGACCCGACCGATGAATACCGGATTGTCCGGAGTTACGCTGTCAATCCATACGCGGTGTGGGAGGTCGCCACCCCAGCGAGTTTGGTCCCACTGTCCACCCGTGATCCAGTTCCCCGGTTGCTCCGCTGCGGCGAAGCGAGCGATTTGCCGTACGAACTCCCTCTCCGACGTCGCTTCCCGGAGCTGGACGAAAGACAGGCGACGTCCCGCCTCAATGAAGTGGACGTGCGAATCGATGAATCCCGGCGTTACCAGCCCTCCAGGTGCATCAATAACCAACGTGCCCTCACCTACGAGCGCCGTGATCTCGGTCCGCGACCCGACAGCCGAAATCCGTTCGCCCCGAACTGCCACCGCTTCCGCCAAAGGGCGATCGACATCGCCGGTCCAGACCCGCGCTCCCGTAATGACGATGTCGGGCGGGCCGGTGCCGTCGCCGGCGCCTAGTGCCGGAGCGGCTGCCTTCCCTCCGCCCCTCCCGGCGCAGTTGAGGAGACCGAACAAGCTCAGAAAGAGACAGGCCGCGACAAGCAGGCCACCCCGATCTCGCCGCCCGGGCGAATCGACGGTCCTGCGGGCGACAGACACCGGGGTGCGGTTCCGCGCGCTGCCGTGTAGAGAGATCCGAGCTTCGCGAGGCGCTGGGGTCAAGTTGATAGCCAAGGTTGTAGCGTCTTTGAGACCAGACAGTACGCAGTTTTCGAGGTAAGACAGCCGGTACGCGGTCCGCAGCCAGCCGAGCCCTTCGTCATCCAGTTCCTTGCCGTCATTTTGGGCGCCGGCGGGATCGGCGTTGCGCGCGGTTCAGTCTCGCCCATTGATCCTCCAGGCGTCGAAGTCGGAGTCGTGCACCGGGGTGAAATCCTGCAACCAGGCCGTCCAATCGCGCTGGGCCTCTCGTGACAGGCCAATGGCGCCAGCCAAGCCACTCCGCGTCACCATGAGCTAGGGTCCGAAAGCCCGTTCCCATTCGAGTCCCGGCCGCCAACAGCGTGCCTGACTTTCAATAGAGAGTGGCCCTGGCTCACCTCTTCGGATTGGAAAAAGCGGAATGCTCGCCCGAGGGCGCCTGGGTTGACCTCGGGATCGGCTACCCTTTGGCAGCTACTCGGGGAGCGAAGCGAGCCACGGTGGGTTTGAGGCGAAATTCGCGTCGGGCGAACGCCAACCTGAATAAGCTGATGGGCATAGGTTCAGCCGACCCAACCTCGTCACAACGTCGACGATGAGTGGGTCCCGGCCGCTTTTTCCAATACATCCTCTGACTTGACGGGGTATCATGGTCGCACGCTATCGGACTAAAATATGTGGCAAGTCGTTTCAACTACGCCTCTTATGATGGAAGAAAGCATGAGTCTGAGCGGGCTGGCATCGTTAACCGCAAGGTTGGTCTGTCGCGGCACCCTGCTTGTCCTGGCCATCGGGATTTCACCCGGCCGGGTGTCTGCTGCGGAGTTTCAGGATCAAGAGGCGATCTCGCCCGGCAGCCCCCTCGTCGATGCACGGGTTGTCCATCCAGGGGTCGATACGCTGAGCCTCCTCGTCGTAGAGGACGGAATAGAGCGGCCGGTCGCGCGCATGACGCGGTCGATTGTTCCGTCGACCGTCGGATGGACCCCTACGTGGACGATCATTCAGGCGTACGCGTCCGATCGCGGGACGCGAGTCGACAGTTTCGGTCGTCAGTCGCCGCGATCTGGCGCCTTTGCGGTATTCGTACGTCAGCCCTGAGCAGGTCCAACGATTCCAATTCACCGGTGCCCGAATCTCCGGCACCGTCGAGCCCTTCGACAGCGTGGCCCGTACGGTCAGCTACGAGTTACCGGCGGTTCCATTCAACTCCGTCATGGACATCGACGTCGTAAGGTCGCTTCCGATGCGGCCGGGTTTCGAGACAAAGATTGCGATTTACAACCCGCCCTGGCCTCCACCGCGCGGGCCTGCGGCCGTGTGCGTGGTGGGCAGCGAAATGATTGAAACAAGGAACGGTGAGATCGAGGCTTGGATGGTGAGCTACGATGCGGGTGGTGCGCCGACGACCTTGTGGATTTCGGCACGCGACCGGCGTTTCCTGAGACTTCGGTCGGAATTGCGCGGCGGTGCGGTGTTCTGGCAGGTACCCGTGGCCGATATCGAAGCATGGCGTCGCGCGAGCTGACTTGAAGGAGGGCACGGAGAGGCTTGCGGAAGGGACGCGGAACCCCCGTGGATTCGAGACCCGCGTGAGCTCAACCTGGGAGGGGGTCGTGTCACCGTGACAGGCTCAGGATGAGAAGGTGGAAGTGTCTGCCGTATCCGACGGAGGCCGGACCTTCGGGTCCTATGGACCGGACGGCCACCAGTCCAAGAGCCTTCGCTGCTCCTGTGGGAGACTTGGCTCGTCAAGTGATTGGGGGGCGGTCCTTTCGATCCGCGGGGCGTGCCGGGTCCTTGATCGATCAGCGCAGCGAGGGCTCAGACGGCCGGAGTTGACGTGTCGTGGCGGCCGGCATGCTCGCGCGGCACGACGCGCCAGGATGGCAGCCACCCGTGGCACTTGGCAGACAGGAAGGAGTGCGTCAACGCTTCGCAGCGTTATTATCTCATCCTGGAGAGGACATCAGTCGCCGTCAATTCATGGCGCACGAGACGGAACGACAGCGAGGCCAGGACTACCGATTCGATGGTGGGGGCCGCGTAGACGCGCACGGCGTCACCGATGACGAACAGGGACTCGAAGGCATCAAAGTCGGCCGGAACCTCGCCGGGGAAAACGGCCGTGAACGTGTAGGGAGCGACGAAGCTCGAATCCCCGCGGAACCGCCCGCCCAGGGCGAGGACGGTTCCCAGCTCCGACCATTCATCGTTCTCGGGGGATTGAAACCACAGGCGATCGAAGTTCTCGCGGCCCGCGTCGCCGCCAAAGCTCAGCTTGATCTCGGGATCGATCACCGCCAGAAGCGCCGCGGTGTCGCGCTCGACGATGGTGCGTTGCAGTCGGGCGCGAAACGCGAAGAAGCCGGGGTTCGAGGCGGCTTCGTCCACCGGAAGGACCATGGGAAGAGTCTCGGTCGCCGCGGCGCCTTGGGCGACGAGTGCCTCACACGTTCCCACGAAGGCCGAAACCAGAAGGACACTGCTCGCCAGCGAATCGTTGTCATCGGGAGCCTCCTCCAGGGGGCTCGCTGCAGAACCCCGTCGCAAACTGGAGAGTCAGCCGATTCCCGTCCATCCGGCCTACGGTGAACCGCTGGTGCAGCCAACTCATCCACTCAGCGTTCGCATGCGCCATCGTCGCGAAGGCCCGGTCCCACTCCGGACCCTGCTTCCAGTCGGTCTGCATGACGTGCACTGTTACTTGACCGAGACCGACCGGATCCAGTCGCACGCTCAGGTCGGTCTTAGCTGGTCACAAGACTCGCATCTCCACCGCGCGCGCCCGGCGGCGCGCCCGGATCGAAGTATACGTGCCAGTCTCCGCCCGGACGCAGATCAGTGGACCCAGGCGTGCTGGGCGGACTCAGGCGATGTACGGGACGCGTCCGGGGATCATTTTCCTGCACGTCCCTTCGACTCCGCCGCGGGAGCTGCCGCGGCCTTCGGGAACATCGTCAGGGCCAAGGTGATACCGCCGAGTCCTTCTTCGAACAGGTGCCAGGCACTGTCGACGAGCGCCCACGATAGCTGAAAATCCCAGATCGCGTGAAGAATGAGATACAGCGGCAGTGTCGCAATCAATCCGAACAGGGCTCCGAACTGGAACCCCTCGACCACGGATGGGCGGCTACGGAAGCTCTGCGAGAAGAGGAACGTCATGAAGGCGCCGAGAACGACGTACCCGAGAATCAAGAACAGGAACGATTGTGCCTCGGGGGGCCGAGCGATTCCAGGCGCCCGCGAGGCGTAGAAGCCGGTCATCAGCACCGCGTTCCACAGTCCTCCGGCAGTGAACATCGCAACGACGGACAGCAGACCGCTGAGCAGAATACGCATTCTTCTTCTCCTGATCGGAGTTCTATTTTCGGAGCACCGCTGACGGGTGCGAAAGTCACGGGAGGCCGTGCCGCGGGAACCGGGCCCTCGCGCGACCAGGGTGGCCGACGCGGGGGCCTGGCGATTGGACGAATCGGACTGACTCAGTCGTCCCGAGCGAAGTTCGGGTCGGGG
>CAZTOE010000283.1:0-5851 GCA_964615045.1 uncultured Spirochaetales bacterium | reverse complement strand
GGTGCTCGCGATCCGACCGGGCGGTGTCCCCGGCTTGGCGCCCCTTTCGAGGTCGGCGCTTCACGGTTGTGGGAGCCGGAGTATCTGCGCGACGCCCCGCTTGGCATGTCGCTTGCGTCGGGCCGCTCCGGCGTGGGGGCACGAACCGCGAGGTGGTGGGTGGCCGGCTGGCTCGCGCTTTTCGCCGCTTCGTCTGTCTCGGCCGTGGACGGGGTGCCGCATCTTGCGTGGCGGCTTCGCGCGACCGCCGGCGACGCCGGAGGGGTCACGGCCCTGACCTCGCAATCTGGCCGACCCCTGGGCGTGGAAAAGCTGGCGTGGGGAAACGAAAGAGGCTTTGTGATCGCCCCAGCCGGAGCCCGGATCCAGCGCTTTTCGAGTCGCGCGCCTGTTCGCGACCTGAGCTTTGACGCCGGGGGAACGCTTTGGGTTGCCACCGATGCGGGTCTGCTCCGCACCGACCCCGTCCGTCCATCGGTCACGTTTTCGGGGCCTGTGGGCAACGAGCTCACCCGCGCCGTTGCGCGCGTGGTGGCGGCGGGCAATTTCACCGCCATCGCCACGGGGAATGGCGTCTTTTGGCGGGCAGGGGAAGGGAACTGGCGCCGGGTCGACGGGGCCCTCGGCGCGGCGCCCGCCACCGGATTGGCGCTTTCGACGACGGTCCCGGCCGGCCGGAGAGAGCGTAGCGAGGGGCCGCCCAACGCCGACCTCTGGATCAGCGGGGAGCGGGGTCTGTTCCGGGCGGAGCTCGGAGGCCCCGAGCGGCGCGTCGTGGCACGCGCGGTACCCCTGCCGGCTCACCCGCGGCCGCTCCTCGATGTTTTTGTCGAGGAGTCATCTCTCTGGGTCCTCGCCGAGAAGCGGTTGCTGGAAGCGTCGCTCCCCGCACTTTCCGCTGGGGCGGGGGACGGAGCCTCGACGCGGTGGCTGAGTCGCCGGCTGCCGCTTCCGCCCGGCGCGACCCCGGTCCGCCTCGCGGCATCTCGCCTCGGTGCCTTCCTGGCTACGGACCGCGGTCTACTGATCGCCGCAACACCCCGCGGCCCCTGGCTCCGCGCGCCGGCGCCAGCGGGAACGCTCGCCGCGACGGATGTCGAGGCCGGGGCGGACTGGGTTGCGGTCGCCACGCGGCGCGGCCTGGTGGTCGGTGAGGTCAAGGCCGGTAGGGTGGCCGCGGCGCCAGCCGAGCGGAAAGCGCCCATTCGCTTCGGGGGGGCGCCCACGGCCTGCGAACCTCCCATCGGAGCGGTGCACCGCGCGGCGCTCGCTTATCTCAAGCTGCAAGGCGACCCGCTCGCGCGCCAGCGCCGCAACGCGCGGCGCCGCGGCTATCTCCCGGAGTTGCGCTTGGAGGGTGCCTACGCCAGCGGCGACGACCGAAACTCCGAGTTCGACCAAAGTTTTGTCTCCGGGGCCACCCGTGAGCTGTTCGATTGGGACCACCGGAGCGATCGCGAGCGCAAGATCGCCGTGGTGCTGAACTGGGACTTCGGGGACGTGCTCTACGACCCCGAAGAGATCGACATCTCGGCGGAGGCCCGCCGCCTGGTCGAGCTCCGCGACGACGTGCTCGACGAGGTGAATCAGCTCTACTTCGATCGCCTCCGGGCGCTGCGCCAGGCCGAAGCAGGCGGCGACTCCGGTGGAGAGGCGGCGCGACACGATGCCGCCTTGCGGGCGCGCGAGCTCGCTGCGGGCCTCGATGCCTGGACCGGCGGTTGGTTCGGCGCCCAACTCGCCGCTTGCCCGCCCGGGTGACTGGGCGCAGGCGAACCGCTGCGAGTGATTTGCGAAATGCCGGGGCTCGGCAACGATGTATTCCGTTGGTCGTCGGGCAACGGTTGAGCCTGACCACCGCTGATCGGGCGCGAAAGGAGGCTGATCGATCATGGGTAGCGAGCGAACCACGGCGGCGGCGTTTGGAACGGTTCTGGGCATGGCACCGGGCGACGTCCCGGTCTACTCGAGCGACTACGCGACCGCCGACGACGCGGTACTCCCCGACCGGCACTCCTTTCGCAGCTACGTCGACGGCATCTACATGGGCCAGAAGTGGCAGTGCGTGGAATTTGCCCGGCGCTGGATGTACCTCAACCAGGGGCTGATCTTCGACGACGTGGGGATGGCGTACGAGATTTTTGAACTGACGTCGGTCCGGGACGTCCGAAACAACACACGGCTTCCAATGCGGTCCTTTCGGAATGGCTCGCGACGCCCGCCCGAGCCGGGCTGTCTCCTGGTCTGGGACGAGGGCGGCGAATTCGAGCGAACGGGCCACGTCGGCATCGTCGTGGAGGTGCTGCCCCACTGCGTGCGTTTCGCAGAGCAGAACCTCGATCACCGCGTGTGGGCGGAGGGGCAACGCTACTCGCGGGAGATCAAGGCGACGCGGAGTCAGACCGGCGAGTTCTGGCTGGAGAGCTCGTTCGCCGATGCGACGATCCTGGGCTGGGTCCTTCAAACCGCCGACGACGAAGATGCGGTGCCGATCGAGGCGCCGGAGCCGGAGCTCTTCGCGCTGATCGGTCGGGAGGTCGAGCCGGGGGATCGCTCGGAGCGCGCGTGGCTGAATCTCGCCAACCCGGATGAGGCCGCCTTCGTCGAATTCATGGAGGGTCACTTCCTATCGGATCGACCGAAGAGCCGATATCTCTACGTGCTCATCTCCGAGAGCGCACAGGAAGAGCTCGAGCGGGCGACGAATCAGCTCCACGCGCTCTTCATGCACGCAACGGACTACGTCCTGCGCGACGACTCGCTGCTCGAGCGATTCCGCATCCCACGGGCGCTCTGGCCCAAGATCCATCAGTCCTGGGACAACCGCCGCAACCAGATGATCACCGGACGTTTTGATTTCGCGATGACCGAGGGTGGTCTGAAGGTCTACGAGTACAACTCTGACTCTGCCGCCTGTTACATGGAGTGCGGCAAGGTCCAGGGCAAGTGGTCACGTCACCACCGATGCAACCTCGGACGCGATGCCGGCGAGGCGCTGCACGACCACCTGAGGGACGCCTGGCGCAAGAGCGCCGTCGACGGTCTGCTCCACATCCTGCACGACGAGGATCCAGAGGAGACCTATCACGCTCTCTTCATGCAGGAGGCGATGGAGCGGGCCGGCATCGTCAGCCGGGTGATCCGCGGGACCTCCGGTCTTTCCTGGGCGGACGATGGCGGAATCCTCGACGATCAGGGAGAGCCGATTCGCTGGGTCTGGAAGAGCTGGGCATGGGAGACGGCGCTCGATCAGATCCGTCGTGAGTGCGACGACGACGAAAAGAAACTGGAGCGCTACCGGCCCGGCGAGCCTCACGACGGTGCCGTCCGGCTCGTCGACGTTTTGCTGCGTGGTGAGGTCATGGTGTTCGAGCCGTTGTGGACACTGATTCCGAGCAACAAGGCGATCCTGCCGGTCCTCTGGACGCTCTTCCCGCACCATCCGTATTTGCTCGAGACCGCCTACGAACTGACCGACACACTGCGCGCGAAGGGATATGTGGCGAAGCCGATCGTCGGGCGTTGCGGGGGCAATATCAGCGTCTTCGATCGATCCGAGGTCCTGATCGAAGAGACCGCGGGCCGCTTCGGCGATCGCGACCAGATCTACCAGGAGCTCTTCCCGCTCCCCCGTGCCAGGGATCTCTACGCCCAGCCGAGCACGTTCTCGGTCGCGGGCGTCTACGCGGGCAGCGGCGTGCGCGTGGACGAGTCGCTGGTCATTACGGCCGAGAGCGACAACATCGCCCTGCGGATCATTGACGATGACCGCTTTCGGGAGATCGCGCGATCGCGTTGACCCCGCGTCGTCGGGTTGAAACGGTGAGCCGCGAGGCCCCCCGTCCTCCCCGGTAAGCGTCCGCGGCGTTCACGCTTTCCACTTCCGGCGCCGGCTGCTCGTGCCGCGCGCGGGCACATGGTTTGCGTTTCCCCAACGCCACGCCCCGTGGCTCTGGGAGGATTCCAATGTCGGTGCTTCAGTTGGCGCGGGCGCGCGCTGGGAACGCGCGTGTCGCGATCGGGTTTTTGGCCGCGTTTGTGGTGGCCCCCGAAGCGCTCGCCTTTCCGTTGATCTCCGAAGTCTTCTACGACGCCGTGGGTTCCGACGACGGGCAGACCTTCGTCGAGCTCTACGGTGACCCCGGAACACCCCTCGACGAGCTCCAACTGGAGGTCGTTAACGGATCGGACGGGGCGGTGGTCCTCACACTGACCCTCAGCGGAACAATTCCCGGAGACGGGATTTTTGTGGTGGGCGACCGGGACGCGGAGGGGGCGAGCCAGGTCGGCGACGCAGATCTCCTGCTCAACTTCGACATCCAGAACGGGCCCGATTCGCTGATCTTGCGCGACGCCATGGGCGTTCTCGACGCGCTGGGTTTCGGCGCGTTTAGCGGGGGCGAAGTGTTCGCTGGCGAGGGCAACCCGGCCGACGATGCCCCAGCCGGGGCGAGCTTGGCCCGCCACTTCGCCGATCTCGACACGGACGACAACGCCGCGGATTTTGGCGTCTTGGAGTCGCCGACGCCGGGTTCGGCTCCGGTTTCCGCGGTGCCCGAGCCGAGCGCTGGCGCGCTCGCGACGCTGGGGATTCTCGGCCTGGCGCTCCTCGGCAATCGGATCCGCGGCTGCGGGGATCGCCCCGTCTAGACCGGCCCGCAGCTGAGCGCCTCAGGCGGCACCGCGCGCCCGCTGCGCATGGCGCGTGGCCGCCCGGGGTCCCGGCGGCCGCCGGGCGACCGCCGGGACCCCCAAGCCCCGGGGGCAGGTTGGCGCGGGTCGAAGTAGTCTCATGGGCCGTCAACCCTCTCGGCTCAGGCGGCCCGAGGCGCGCGCCGATAGGCCCCTTGTTGCGCGCTTGCGCGCACTTGCGCAGACTGCTGAGCGGCCGGCTACCCGCCGGCGGTTGGCCTTTCGGGCTGTTGGCCTTTCGGGCCGTTGGCCTTTTGGGGGGAAGGCCCGGATGCTGTCCGGCTACAACACCAATATCTCGCACCGTGACGTCCAGTTCCACGTCCAGACCGAGGACAGTGGACGCGCCCATCCTCATCTGATCACCCATCTCTATTACGGCGGCACGATCTTGGCCTCCGAGAAGCGGAGCTATGCCGAGCTGCTCGAGGCCCCCGATCTGAACGAAAAGCTCAAGGAGCTCATGGAAGTCCAGCACCTCGCGATGGTCGAACGCCTGCGCAGGGGGAGTCTGGACCCGGAGATCGAAGCTCGCATGGAAGGGATCTTCGGAGCCGGCGAGGCGCCGGGGGTGACGGGAGGCCAGACTCAACCTGCCCTGCGTCCGGACCGGGGGCGCGACCCCGGCGGCGACGCGGGTTATCGCCCGGCCCTCGAGACCCCTCTCGACGAGTTGGTCCTCGACTACCTCGTGAGCCGCGCGCAACGCCCCAACCTCTAAGCGGCGACGAAGTGGCTGCGAAGTGGCACTGAGAGGCGCTGCCCTGGAGCGGGGTGAGCGCGAGCCCCTGATCCGCCTGTTCCACGTTTCGAAGTCGTACGGCGCGGGGAGCTTCGCGCTGCGCGATGTCACCCTCGAGGTCGGCAAGGGGGAGATGGTCTTTCTCACCGGGCCCAGTGGCGCCGGCAAGACCACGTTGATGAAGCTGCTCTTTGCGGCCGAGCGACCCAGCGAAGGGCAGATCCTGGTGCTCGGTCGCAACGTCAATCGGATCGGCGACCGCTCCGTCCACACCTTGCGGCGCCAGGTCGGAGTGGTGTTTCAGGACTTCAAACTGATCGGCAACCGCAACGTGGAAGAGAATGTGGCGCTGGCCCTGCGTGTGGTCGGCACCCCGCGCCGCGAGGCCCGCGCCAGGGTTTTTGCGATGCTGAAACG
>CAZTOE010000282.1:0-5857 GCA_964615045.1 uncultured Spirochaetales bacterium | reverse complement strand
ATGGTGGGCGAGCCCGAATGGGCGATGCGCAAACGCGAGCTCAGCGAGGCCATCGCGTGGCTTCGCGACCATGCCGAAATCCGCGACGTGCTGTTGACCGGAGGCGACCCGCTCGTCTTTTCCGATGAGCACCTCGGTTGGCTTCTCGAAGAGCTCCGCAGCATCCCCCACATCGAAATATTGCGCTTGGGGACCCGGCTTCCGGTCACGCTCCCGTTTCGCGTGACCCAAACGCTCTGCGATCTCTTGGAGACCTTCCACCCGCTCTGGATCAACACCCACTTCAATCACCCGAGAGAACTCACCGCGGAAGCCGCCGCGGCCTGCGACCGCCTCACGAAGGCCGGCATCCCGGTGGGCAATCAGAGCGTCCTGCTGCGCGGTGTGAACGACGATCGCGACACCATGAAGGCACTCTGCGAGGGGTTGGTGCGGATGCGGGTACGCCCCTACTACGTCTATCAGGCGCAGCTGCTGGAGGGCACCGACCACTTTCGTGTTCCCGTCGAGAAGGGGATCGAGCTGTTTCGCTCCCTGCGCGGGCGCACGAGCGGCTTCGCGATTCCGCTCTACGTCCTAGACACCCCGTACGGAAAAGTTCCCCTCACGTATCCCTATTTGCGAGGACGAGAGGGGGATGCGATCGTGGTCGAGGCCTACGACGGCCGTCTTTGGCGCGAACCCAACCCCCCCGAAGCTCCCGCTGCTTACGTTGGTGAGCATCCCGAGCGCGCGGGGGGGCGGTGACGGATCGCCCGCCGCGAGGCCAAGCCGGGGAGGCGCCCCAAGAGGTGGCGCGGACGACGGGGATCCCGGCCGCCGCGGCGCTGCTGGCCGCGAGCGTCTTGATCTCGCGCCTGATCGGCGTCGTGCGCGAGTCGGTACTCGCCTACCGGATCGGGGCGGATCGCATTAGCGATGCCTATTTCGCGGCTTTCCAGATTCCCGACCTACTGAACTACCTGCTCGCCGGGGCGGCGCTGTCGATTGCGTTCCTTCCGATCTACACCCGCAAGCGCCGCGAAGATCCCGATGCCGCCGAGCGTCTTTTCGCCATCGTGCTCGGCAACCTCACGCTGCTAGTCGCGCTGGCGACGGCGGCGTTGATGATCTTCGCTCCGGAGCTGGTCGCCTTTCAGTTTCGGCGCTTCGACGCGGAAACCCAGATGCTCTGTACACGGCTCACCCGGATCGTGTTGCCGGCACAGATCTGCTTCGTGGTGGGAGGGGTGGTCCAGACGACGCTGCTGGCGCGGGGTCGCTTCCGCGCCGCGGCCTTGGCGCCGCTGATCTACAACCTGGGCATCGTCGCTGGGGGCGTCTTTCTCGCTCCTGGGCTCGGGGTGGAGGGCTTCGCCTGGGGGGCTCTGGCGGGCGCGGTGTGTGGGCCTCTGGCAGTCCCCCTGATCGACGCCCGGGGACGCGTGCCGGTGCAGGTCCGCCTCGCCCCGACGCACCGCGAGTTTTTGCACTATCTCTGGATCGCCGCGCCGCTGATGCTCGGCCAGAGCCTGCTCACGGTGGACGAATGGTTTGATCGATGGTTTGGCGCAGCGCTCGGCATCGGCCTGGTGGCCCAGCTGGCCTTTGCGCGCCGTCTCATGCAGGCCCCGGTCGCCTTCGTCGGCCAGGCCATCGGCGCGGCCGCGCTTCCGGCGCTCTCCCGCTTGTTCGCGGAGGGCCGCGCCGAGGATCTCAACCGAACCGTGGAGCGCACGCTGCGCGCGAGCCTCGCGTTGGGAATCCTCGCGGCCGCCGGAACCCTCGCCGTCGCCCAGCCCCTGGTGCGGTTGATCTACCAGCGTGGCGCCTTTGGTGCTGACGACACCGAGCGCGTCGCCCACCTGCTGGGGATCTTCGCGTTCGCGGTGCCCGCCTGGGTGACCCAGCAGGTCGCCTCGCGCGCCTTCTACGCGCGGGGAGATACCTGGCGGCCGATGGTCCTCTCGACGGCTTTCACGGCGGCGGCCATCCCCCTCTACTGGAAGCTCGGTCAAGGGCATGGAGCGGGTGGCTTGGCGACCGCAGGAGCGCTGGCGATGAGTGCCAACGCGCTTGCGACGATCGGGCTCGCTCGGCTCCTGCACGGCGCGCCGCGCCCGGGTCCGCTAGCCGCCACTTCGTTGCGCGCCGCGCTCATCGCGGCAGCCGCCGGCGCTGCGGCGAGTGCGGCGTTGCGTCGTGCGGCTTCGGGGATCGCCCTGTTCGATCTGGCTCTCGCTGGGCTCGCGTTCACCGCCGTGGCGGCGCTCGGTAGCTATTGGATCGGGGATCCCGAGTTGCGCGCGACCGTTGGGCGCCTCGTGAAACGGGGGTCGTGAGGCCATGGCGCAATCCGAGGGGCGTTGGGAATTCTGGGTGGATCGGGGGGGCACCTTCACCGACGTCATCGGACTCGGGCCGGACGGGTCCCTGCATACCGCGAAGCTCCTCTCCTCGACCCGGGCACCGGAGGAAGGCATCCGGGCGATTGCCCAGTACGCTCTGGGTCTCGATGCAGACGGACGCTTGCCGCCGTGTCGGGTCAAACTCGGCACCACTGTCGCCACCAACGCGCTGCTCGAGCGCGGCGGGGTCCCGACTGCGTTGGTGACCCAGCGGGGCCTGTGCGACGTCTTTGTCATCGGCACCCAGGAACGCCCCGAGCTTTTCTCGCTGGCGATTCAAAAGCCCGATCCCCTGCACGCGCACAGCGTGGAAGCCGCGGGTCGCGTAGGTGCGCGCGGTGAATGCATCGAGGAGCCCAACCCCGGCGAGCTCGAGGCCGCCTTGCGCGGCCTGCGCGAGCAGGGCGTGGAGTCGCTCGCGTTGGTCTCACTCCACGCCGCCTCGTTTCCCGAACTGGAAGAGCGCTGGGCCGAAGTGGCTCGCGGACTCGGCTTCTCCTACATCGCACGGTCGTACGAAGTCGTCAGCGAGCAGGGCTTCCTGGCTCGCGGCGAGACGGCGATTGCCGATGCCTACCTGACGCCCTTGCTGCGGGGTCACACCGAAGCGCTCTCGCGGGCGCTTCCAGAAGCGGAACTCCGCTTTATGCAGTCATCGGGAGGTCTCACCGACGCTGCGCGCTTCCGGGGACCCCGCGCGCTGCTCTCGGGACCGGCCGGTGGTGTGGTGGGCGCCGCGGCCGTCGCCTCGACCCTCGGCTATCGCCGCGCCCTGGGTTTCGATATGGGGGGGACGTCCACCGATGTGTCGCTGATCCTCGACGGCGAGGTCGATCGCACCTTCGAGACGCTCGTCGCCGGGATCCGCGTCCGGGCGCCGATGCTGCACATCCACACCGTGGCTGCCGGGGGTGGATCGCTCTGCCGCTTTGACGGGTTCCGCCTCACGGTGGGACCGGAAAGCGCGGGTGCCGACCCCGGCCCGCTGTGTTACGGGCGGGCCGGCGCGAGCGAGCTCGCCCTCACCGACATCAACCTCGAGCTGGGGCGCCTGCTGCCCGATCGATTTCCCTTCCCGCTGCGTCGCGACCCCGTCACACGTGCTTTCGAAGCGCTGCGGTCTCAGCTCGAGGCTGCCGGTCATGCGCTCGACACCGACGCCATCGCCGCTGGCTTCGTCGAGATTGCCAATGCGGCGATGGCGCAGGCCATTCAACAAGTCTCCGTCGCACGCGGCGTCGATCCACGAGAATGCGTGTTGGTCGGCTTTGGCGGGGCAGGGGGGCAGCACGTGTGCGAAGTCGCCCGCCGCCTGGGCGTTCGCCGCGTCCTGCTCCACCCGCTGGCCGGACTTCTCTCCGCCTACGGGATCGGGGTTTCGCCCCCCAGCTGGGATGGAGAGCGCGATGCGGGTCGAGCCCCCTTGGTGGCGGGTCGAGAACTCGACGCATCGGTGGCGGCCGCCCTCGCCGAGCTCGAGGCGGAGGGTCGCCTCACGCTGGCGGCCGAGGAGACGGGCGCGCGAGCGTTCCGCTGCGAACGGTTTCTGGACTTGCGCTATGCGGGCACCGATACCCCGCTCACGATTGCGGCACCCGCGGACGGCGACTGGATCGCCGCTTTCGAGCGTGAACACCAGGTGCGCTTTGGTTACCTGCGCCCCGGCCGACCTCTCGAGATCACCACGGCCCGGGTTCGCGTGCGACTGCCGGCGGTCGTTGCCGCGCTGGGTTCGGCGGGTTCCGAGACGTCCCCCGCGGCGGCGGGCGGGCGACGCGTCGAGGCCTGGTTCCCCGGCGCCGGCCGAGTTTCGGCGCCAGTATGGGACCGCGAAACGCTGTGCGAAGGGCAGTCGCTCGAAGGGCCCGCCATCTTGCTCGAGGACACCGGGACCGTGGTGATCGATCCGGGCTTCCACGCCGTGGTCCGGGAGCAGGCGATTCTTGAGCTCGAGGATTGCGGTCCGGCACGGCCCGCCGGTTCGCTGCGGGCCGCGCCGGGGGAGTTCGCGCGTGCCGATCCGATCCGCCTCGAAGTTTTTGGCAATCGCTTTATGTCGATCGCCGAACAAATGGGGGCGGTTCTTCGCAACACCGCCGTCTCCACCAACATCAAGGAGCGCCTCGACTACTCGTGCGCGGTCTTTGATGAGCGCGGGGGGCTGGTGGCCAACGCACCCCATATCCCCGTTCATCTGGGCGCCATGGAGGAAACCATCCGGGCTCTGCGGGCGAGGTTTCCGGAACCCAGGCCGGGTGACGTCCTGATGACCAACGATCCCTATCAGGGAGGATCCCACCTTCCGGACGTCACCGTGGTGACGCCGGTCTTCGTTCCCGGGTACGCCGCGCCCGCCTTCTTCGTGGGAAGTCGGGGACACCACGCTGACCTCGGTGGCAAGACCCCGGGCTCGATGCCGGCCGACTCGCGCCGCCTCGAGGAAGAGGGGGTCGTGATCGAACCGAGCCGCTTGGTTCAGGACGGTCGCTTCGATGAGGAAGCGCTGCGCGCGTGCCTCGCGAACGCCCGCTACCCCGCCCGCAATCCCGACGACAACGTGTCCGACCTGGAGGCGATGGTCGCAGCCAACCGCCAGGGCGCGCGGCTGTTGGGCGAATGGTGTGAAGGCGTCGGACTGCCAGCGCTCCAGGCGACCATGCATCAGCTTCAGGGAGCCGCAGCGAACAAGGTCTCGCGGGAAATTGCGCGCCTGGCGCCCGGTCAGCACCGCTTCCGCGATCGACTCGACGACGGCACCCCGATTGCCGTGACGCTCGACGTCCGCGGTGGCCGGATGACGATCGACTTTGCGGGCACCGGGCCGGCGGTGGACGGCAACCTGAACGCCCCTCCCGCTGTGGTCCGGGCGGCGGTGATCTACGTCCTGCGTTCGCTCGTGGCCGAGCGCATCCCACTCAACGGGGGCTGCCTCGAGCCCGTGGAGATCCTCATCCCGCCCGGCTGCCTGCTCGACCCGCCGCCGGGGTCGGCCGTGGTGGGAGGCAACGTCGAAACTTCGCAGCGCGTGGTCGACGTGCTGCTCGGGGCCCTCGGTGCGGCTGCCGCCAGCCAGGGCACCATGAACAACGTCACCTTTGGCAATGAACGCTTCGGCTACTACGAGACGATCGGAGGGGGTGCCGGGGCGGGCCCCGGCTTCGCCGGCGCGTCGGGCGTCCATGTCCACATGACGAACACCCGGATCACCGACCCCGAGGTGCTCGAGAGCCGCTATCCGGTTCGACTGCTGGAGTTCTCGCTGCGGCGCGGAAGCGGTGGAGCCGGGCGCATGCGGGGTGGAGACGGGCTGATCCGCCGCTACGAGTTCCTCACGCCGGTCTCGGTGTCACTTCTTACCGAACGCCGCCGGGTGGCGCCTTGGGGCCTCGCGGGCGGCGGGGCCGGGGCGACCGGCCGCAACGGAATCGAAACGCCCGATGGAGCCATCCGGTGGGTCGCCGGAAAATGCG
>CAZTOE010000281.1:0-5904 GCA_964615045.1 uncultured Spirochaetales bacterium | reverse complement strand
CGGAGCGGCTGACGGTGGCGCCCCCGAAACGCTGCTGGTATTCCTTCCAATCCGACAGCGGCCGCTTGGGTTCGCTCCAGATTTGGAGGGCTCCCGCCGTCATCCCGGCGGCGAAATTGATCCACGCGTCGCGCGAGCGACCCCAGCCCAGTGTGACGCCCAGACCGATTCCCTGGAGGGCAACGTTTCCTGCGTACATCTTCCAATCCGTGCGCTCGCGGGCGCGGTTGGCGTTCGCTTCCAAGAGCTTCTCCGCTTCTCCGACCTGCGCCTCCCGCTCGCTCACCGTACCGCCGGGCATCGCGCGGATCGCCTTGGCGCCGTGCCGCGCCTGCATCGGCGCCAGCGTCAAATACGCGACGCCGATGGCGGACTTCGACGCCTCGACGATATTGCCGGTCCGCTCTTTGTGGTGATTGTCGTTGTCGAGGGCCAACGTGACTGTGGCCGCGAGGCCGCCCGCCGAGACCGCCATCCAGCCCCATTGCCACAGCATCCCATGGAGCCTGCTCGCGTCGAGGCGTTCCACCAGAAAGTCGAGGCGCTGATCCAGTTCCCCCCCGGCCTGGGCTTTAGCCTGGGCACCGGGCAGCGTTACCAGGAGCGCCAACAGCGCCGCCTTCGCAATGGATCTCGATTGGGTCATCTGAGTTTCCGTTTCACGCTCTCCAACTTTCGACAATACCGCAATCGCGAGTTGGCCATCAGGTCGACCGGCGATCGGAGTTCCTCAGTGAAATCGGCTCCTTGTGATACGTTTCACGCGGAGGAGGCTCCGTGCTCAACAGGCCCGTCGCTCTGTCGCTCATCGCCTTCGGGGCAGCGATGGCCGTGTCCCCCGCCCACCCGCAATCGGAGGACGGTCGCGACCTCCTCCAGGATGCCGTGCAAAGCCTGGGATTCACCGACGCCGACCGGGATCGAGTGCGAGCCGGCGGCATCGTATCACGCGAGCGACCCGAGTCGGACAACGAGCTGGCCGCCGCCCTTGCCATGATCATCCAGAGCCCGGTCGCCGCGATTTACCGGGCGATCGAGCGCGGCGAACTCTTTCGCGTCGATCGTTCGACGTTGGAATCTCATCCCATTGACCCCAAAAGCCCCGCGGCCTCCCTCGGCGCCCTGGAGCTCCCGGAAGAGCAACAGGAAGAACTCCGCAACGCATCAGCGGGCTCCGCTCTCAATCTGTCCCAGGCCGAGATTGAACAACTTCGAAAGGCCGCGCGATCCGAGGTACTGCCGGTCTACCGGACGCTCCTCGTGCAGCGCGCCACTGCCTACCGCGATGGCGGCATGGCCGCGATTGCGCCCTACGCACGCCGGGACGGGACGGGCGACCCCGGCCGCGAGCTCGAAGGGGCCGTCGCACAGCTGACGATCCTGCCGAAGAAGGCCCCCGAGTTCCATCGGGCCTTCACCGAGTTCCCTGTCGCTTCGGATGGCGGCGTCGAGCATCAGTTCTGGTGGCAACTGCTCGACGTGGAGAACAAGCCGACACCGGTGCTCACCCACCGGCTCTTCGAGCTCGGCAACGACTACGCGCTGATCGCGGCGCGCCATTTCTACGTCGCCCGGTCCTACAATTCGTTGCAGATCGTGGTCGGAATCTTCGCTCTGGACCCGAGACGAAGCGTCGTGATCTATACCAATCGCACCTTCACCGACCAGGTCACGGGTTTCGGAGGCGGCGCGCGACACAAGATCGGCCGCCGTATGATGATCGACGAGGTCGAGACGTTTTTCGGGGCGGTGCGGAAGGAACTCGAGGCGTCCTAAGTGGTTCGGCTCGCATCGGACGCCGGGAGTCTTTGTGACGAAACCGCCTGAATTCTTGAGCGAGATCTGCACGGTGCCCGGCACCGACATTGCTCTGTCGGTCGCACTCGACGGCCGGGCCCGCAGCGAGGAAGGCCACCAATTCGAGGCGCTGCGCGGGGTCCCCGTCCTCCGTGCCCTCGAGCCGGCTCCCCGCGAGATACGGCCTGACCACGTGAGCCAACCCATCGCCCAGGAACGGATCGATTACATGTGTGGGCTTTCCGGCCTGACTTTGATGCTCGGGGGCGGGGCCAGTCCCTTCCAACACCCCAGCGTGGTCGACGTCGAATTCGACCTCTACCCCACCACGGACCTGATCGCCGATGCCCACGCCCTGCCCTTCCACTCCGATACCTTCGAGCTGTTCTTTGCGATGAACGTGTTCGAGCACCTGCGCGAACCGGCGCGGGCGGCGCAGGAGGCGTTGCGCGTCCTCAAGCCGGGCGGCGAGGTTTTGATCCACACCGCCTTTCTCCAGCCCCTACACGAAGCGCCCCGACACTTCTACAATGCCACCGAATTCGGCGTGCGCGAGTGGTTTCGAGATTTCGACGCGGTGGACTGCACGGTTTCGGGAAACTTCAACCCGATCTACGCCGTTTCGTGGCTGGCGCAGGAGATCCTTCATGCCGCCGAGACCGAACTCGGCCACCGTGCGGCCGGCACCCTGGGCGAGCTCCGCCTCGCGGAGCTCGCGCGTTTTTGGAGCGACCCGACCGGCTGGAATCCCGAAGCGCTCGAGGCCTTCTTCCAGCTCCCAGAGCCGGTGCAGCACCGCGCGGCTGCGGGCTTTGAGCTCCACGCTCGAAAACCCACCCGGTGATCCTCGATCGTGCCCCGCCTGAGCGTCGTCATTCCGTCTTACAACCACGCCCGTTTCGTCGCCGAAGCGATCAGTTCCGTCGCCGCGCAGGCGGTAGCCGACCTCGAGCTGATCGTCGTAGACGACGGATCGACCGATGGAAGCCCCGCGGCGATCAGCTCCGCCCTGGATCGGACGGGCGTACCCGGGCATTTCATCCAGCAGGACAACCAGGGGGCGGCCCGCGCGATCGCGCGCGGCGTGGAGGACGCGAACGGCGAGCTACTCGCGATCCTGAACTCGGACGATCGCTTCCGGCCGGAACGCTTCCGCGTCATGCTCCGCGCCGCTCCCGAGAGCGGAGACTTTCTCGCCTTCTCACGCGTGCGGATGATCGACGCGGCCGGCTACCCGTGGCCCGACTTCACCGGGCCGGTGCGGAGCTACCACCACGCCCTCTACGAGGCCAGCCGCTGCCCCACGGTGGGCTTCGCGCTGCTGCGCAACAACATCGCGGTCACCAGCGGAAACCTTCTCTTTACGCGGCGGCTCTATGACCGGTTGGGCGGGTTCGCCGCTTTCCGAGTCGCTCACGACTGGGATTTTCTTCTGCGCGCGCTGCGCTACGTCGAGCCCATCTTCGTGCCGGAGGTTTTGCTCGACTACCGGACCCACGGCGAGAACACGCGCTTTCGCGAGGCGGCGCTCGGTCCCGCGGAGGGCCGCGCGATCCTGAATCGGTTCCTGGAACAGTGCGCGGAGGACGCGACCGAAAACCCGCTGGCCCCCTGCGAGCGCAACTGGCCGCTCTACTTCGACCATTTCGTCTCGCGCTACCACAGCTGGTTCGGCCAGGGACCAATCCGCGAATGGCTCGAAGACGGCGCATTGCCCCGCGTGAGCAAGGACCATGCCTCCGCCTGGCGCAGCTGGTCCGAGGTGGTGGATTTCGAGCGGGTCGACGACAGCCGCTACCTGGTCGACCCGAGGGTCGATCCGGGCACCCGCGCAGTGGCCGCCCTCGCCCAGGATGTGCTCCTCACCCGCTCGCACCCCCTAGCCCGGGAGGAAGGATCGGGGATCGCCGCCCTCGCCGAGGTTCTGGACAGGCACGCCGGGCGACGCGGCCACTCGCCACGCCTCGCCTGGCGCGCACCCGTGGATCGCGAGTTGGCGCCCCTCCCGCCTCGAACTCGTTGGTGGCGTCGCGTGGGAGCGCGCCTCGCGCACTCGGTTGGGAACTGGCTTGCGTCTCATACGGCTGCGCTCCAGCGGCTGGGTTGGGCGCTCCACCACTACCAGCTGGTGCAGCGGTCGGGCCTCTTCAGCGGGCGCTACTACCGCTCCCATTGCCCCGACGCGCTGGGGCCCATTCGCGATCCCGTGATTCACTACTTCCGGCGCGGAGCGCTCCACCGCATCGATCCCCACCCGCTCTTCGACACCGGCTTCTATCTGGACCACAACCCCGACGTCGCCGCGCGCGGCGTGAACCCGCTGGTGCACTTTCTGATGCTGGGCGGGACCGAAGGTCGCGACCCCAGTTCCGAATTCGATTCCCGCTACTACCTGTCCGGCAACCCCGACGTGGCAGCGGCGGGCGTGAATCCGCTGGTCCACTACCTGCGCCACGGCGAGGGGGAGGGCCGGCGCCCCAATGCGCGCTTCGATGGCGCGTTCTACGAGCAATATTGCGGCGAGGAGCGCGACGCGGACGAGAGCCCCCTGGCCCACTATCTGCGCGTCGGCCGCGCGCGCGGCCTCCCCATGAACCGGCGTCAACTGTGCCGGCAAGGTCTCGAGGCGGACGACCGTCGGCGACGGGAGGACGGAAGCGCGCCCCCCGAAGCGCGGGAGCGCGACCGCAACCTCGCGCGCCGCATCCGCGATTCGTGTTTCTTTGATCCGGACTTCTATTCCGCTCAGGCGGGAAGCTATTTCGGGGATCGCGGGGATCCCCTCCGTCATTTCTTGGAGATCGGCGCCAGTGAAGGGGTGCGCTTCTGCCCCGACGACACCATGGAAGAGCGACTCCGCGAGCTCTCCCTCGCCCTGGCGCGACCGGAACTCTCCTACCTGGGACGCCATCCACCGTTCCCCGAAGCTGCGGACCGTCGGGTCGCCGTCTACGTCAGCAGCCTCGGCAATGCCTTCTTCAGGGAGATCGCCGCACTCCTGGCCCACGGCTTTGAGCGCGCGGGCGCGTGCGTCGAGGTGCGGGACGAACGCGCGGAGTTCGATCGGGATGCGAGCGATTCGATCGTCGTGGCCCCGCACGAATTCTTCGTACTCGGCCAAGGCCCCGAGCGGGTCTCCCGGGAGTTTCTCGGCCGCTCGTTTCTGTGGGTTGCGGAGCAGCCCGGCAGCGAATTCTTCGCGATGTGCCTCTGGTTTGCCCGGCTGGCCCGGGGCGTGCTCGATATCAATCCGTTGACCGCGATGCTCTGGGGAACGCTCGGCTTTCACGCGCGCGCCCTTCCGTTGGGCTTTGTGGAGGGGTTCCCGGACTACGCGGAAGGGCTCTCGCTCAGCCCTCGGCTGGCCCCATCGCAACCGCCCGAGGTCCGCGACTACGCCGGCCGCCCGGAGGACCCGTGGGACCAGCGCCCCCTCGATCTGCACGCCAACGCAGTCCTGACCGAACGCCGCGACCGGTTCTTCGCAAAGCACGCCGCCTGGTTTGCGGATCTCCGCTGCGCGCTCTTCCTGCCGACGCCCCACATCCCGATTTCTGCCCGGGTGGCTTCGGCCCTCGAGGCGCGCGACGCCACTGCTCTCGCCCAACGCGCCCGGATTCTCCTGAACATCCACCGCGACGAGATGCCCTACTTCGAGTGGCACCGACTCGTAGTTCGGGGCATCTGGCAGCGAGCCCTGGTCGTGACCGAACCGAGCCTCCCGGTCCCCGGACTCGAGCCGGGCGAACACTTCGTCGCGTGCGAACTCGAAGAGATGCCGCGCATGCTTCACTGGCTGCTCCGAAGCCGCGAAGGCCGGGCCGAGGCCGAAGCGATGCGAAAGCGCGCCTTCGAGGCGCTCGTCGCGCAGTATTCGCTGCCTGCGATGGCGGCGGCGTTTCTGGCAGAGACCGCGGGAAAGCAGCGCCCATGAGCGATTGGCCGCAGGGCGCACGTCGGGGGGGTCCGATCGCTCTGGGCGATCGCGAGCTGCTCTTCGAGCGGGGAGAGTGGCGGACGGCCCGGGCGGCCGTGTGCATCACGCTGTACAACTACGAAGCCCACATTGTGGACGCCTTGGAAAGCGCCTACGACCAAAGCCTCGAA
>CAZTOE010000280.1:564-5911 GCA_964615045.1 uncultured Spirochaetales bacterium | reverse complement strand
GGGAGGGGGCTTTCACCGCTACTGCGTCGATGCGACCTGGACCATCCCCCACTTTGAGAAGATGCTCTACGACCAGGGTCAACTGCTCCGCAGCTACGCCGAGGCCTATCGACGTGCTCCCCGCGACGCCGATCGCAAAGAGCTCGCATGGCCGATCCGCGAAACCGCGGCCTTCTTGATGAGCGAGCTGGCCGGCCCGGACGGCGGGTTCATGGCCAGCCAGGACGCCGACAGCGAAGGCGTCGAGGGCCGGTACTACGCATGGACTCCGGCCGCGGTGCGGGAGGTGTTGGGCGACGAGCCCGCAGAAGCCTTCTGCGCGGCCTACGAGGTGACCGAGGTCGGCAATTTCGAGGCCGGCGCGAGCCACCTGAACGACCGCGCGCGCAGGCCCCGGGGCGAGTTCGCCGCCGAGCGCGAGAAACTGCTCGCCGCGCGGGCCGAGCGCGTCCCGCCTGGCACCGATCCCAAGCGCGTACTCTCCTGGAACGGCCTCGCGATCTCGGGACTGGCGCGGGCCGGCAGCGCCCTTGAGGACGAAGCGATGCTCGGCGCCGCCGCCCGGGCCGCCGATTTCGTCCTCGCTTCGATGCGCGACGACCAGGGGCGCCTGCTGCGCGTCTACGATGCCGGAAAGGCGCGGGTGCTGGCGTTTTCCGAAGATGCGGCGGCGCTCCTGGAAGCGTGCCTCGATCTCCACCGGGCGGGCGCGGGCGAGAGCTTCCTCGAGGTCGCCGTGGCACTGGCGTCGGATTTGGTGGAGCGCTTCTGGGATCCCGACGAGGGCGACTTCTTTCTGACCGCCGCCGACGGGGAGCAGCTGGTCCAGCGCCCGCGACCCGAGGGCGACGGGGCGATGCCCCACGCGGGCGCCCTCGCCGGGCTCGGCCTGGTGCGGACCGCGGCGCTCACCGGCCGCGAGGATTGGTTGCGCGTGGTCGAGCGGCTGCTCCGCGGACACGCGCTGGTCCTCGAGCGCGCCCCCGAACACCTACCGACCTTTGCCCGCCTGGCCGCGCTGGCCGCGCGGGGCCCTGCGGTGGCGGTGATCGTGGGGGAGCCCGACGCTGCGGCCACGCGCGCCCTGGCCGCGCGGGCGCGCGCGATCCTCGCGCCCGAGGACGCCGTTCTCGTCGTCGCGCCGGAGGCACCGCCGGCCGCGCTGCTCGATCCGGGTTGGACGGCTGGCCGCACCGCCCAGGGCGGCAAAGCCACGGCCTACCTGTGCCGCGGCCGCAGCTGCTCGCTGCCGGTGACCGACGCGGCTCGTCTCGATGCGGCTCTGCTAGCGTCCCTCCCCGCAGACGAGAGCCATGAGTAAGAAGCCCCGCCCGATCCAGGATCTGTCCACCGGCCATGAGGACCAGCTCGAGCCCCTGAGCCCACTCGACCCGTCCGTCACGAGCAGCGTCGACGCCCTGGTCCGTGCCATGGGGCGCACGGCCTTCGGCGGTCGCCGCGTGGGTGAGGCGGCCGATGTGCTCGAGGCCATGGTCCGCGACGAGGCGTGTTTCCGGGTGGTCACGCTCTCGGGCGCGATGACGATCGCCAAGCAGGGGCTGGTGCTCTGCGAGATGATCGATCGCGGCTGGGTTCACGCGGTCGTCTCGACCGGAGCGCTCATGACCCACGGGCTCGTCGAGGGAGTGGGCCTCACCCACTTCAAACACCGCTCCGACATGAACGACAGCGAGCTCTACCGCAAGGGGTACAACCGGATCTACGACACCATCGAGCTCGAGAAGAGCCTCTACGATGCCGAGGAAGTGATTCACCGCGCCCTCGAAGCCTTGGAGCCCTCCGAGACGCTCTCGAGCGCCCGGCTGTGTGCACTCCTCGGTGCCGAGCTCGACCGCAGCGTCGAGGGGCGGGGGATCCTGAAGAGCGCCCACCGCCGCGGCGTACCGGTCTACATCCCGGCGTTTACCGACAGCGAGTTGGGGCTCGACGTCGCACTCTGGAATCGGGCCCGCGAACGGGACGGCAAGCCGCGCGTCGGCTTCGACCCCTTCCTCGATCTCGAAGATTTCACCGAGCGCGTCATCCAGCACGAACGCCTCGGGATCTTCACGATCGGCGGGGGGGTCCCGCGCAACTGGGCGCAGCAGGTGGCTCCGTACCTGGAGATCCTGGGCACCCGGCTCCACTTGGAGTTGCCGATCCACCGCTACCGATACGCCGTGCGCATCTGCCCCGAGCCCGTGCACTGGGGCGGGCTGTCGGGTTGCAGCTACTCCGAGGGCGTCTCGTGGGGCAAGTTCATCCCCGAAGCGGAGGGTGGCCGCTTTGCCGAGGTGTTGGCGGACGCCACCATCGCCTGGCCCCTGATCGTGCGGGCCGTGATGGAACGCCTGGAGAAATAGCTCCCCCTCCCCTGGCGGGGACCGTGGCTGCGTCACGCGGTCGAGCCGTGGGCCACTCACCCGCTGAGAGGTCCGCACCATGTCCAGCCAGAGCCCGACACCCAGCCTGCCCCCCAGCCAAAAGGGCCCGAGCGCGAGCGACCGGAGCGCTCTCGCGGCGACCGAAGCGGTCCACCAGGACACCTGGGATCTCGATCAGCGCCCGCTCCGCGAGATCCTCGAGGCGATCCACCTGGAAGATCTGCGCGCGAGTTGCGCGGTAGGGAGCATCCGCCGTGAGATCGAACGGGCGGGCGAGTGCCTGATCGAAGTCCTGGCAGGCGGCGGTCGCTGGTTCAACGTCGGCGCCGGGACCAGCGGTCGGATGGGGTGCCTCGACGCTGCAGAGATCCCGCCGACCTTTGGCTTCGATCCGAGCCGCGTCGTGGGCGTGATCGCCGGCGGCCCGGACGCTTTGGTGCGAGCCATCGAGGGTGCGGAAGACAACGAACAAGCCGCGGCTGCGGACCTCGTCATGCGGGGGCTGGGGCGGCGCGATGCTGTACTGGCGATCTCGGCGAGTGGCCGCACGCCCTACACGCTGGCGGCCCTGCGCTGCGCCAAGGCGTTGGGTGCGCGCACGCTTGCCCTGACCTGCGACCCCGCCTCTCCCCTCGCCCACGAAGCCGAGCTCGCGATGGTTCCCGTGGTGGGCCCCGAGGTGATCGCGGGATCGACGCGGATGAAGGGCGGCCTCTCGCAGAAGATGGTGCTGCACCAGCTCTCCACGGCCGTGATGATCCGCCTGGGGCGGGTGCGGGGAAATCTCATGACGCATCTGAAACCGGCCTCGCGCAAACTTGAACGGCGTGCGCTCCGCATCCTGACGGCGCTCTCGGGCGCCACACCCGAGGACGCCGCGGCGGCGCTCGAAGCGGCGGACGGCAACCTGGGCGAGGCGCTCCAGGCGCTCAAGAACCGGGTCTAGTCGGACCCCGGCGCGAGCGGCTCGAGATCGTCGGGCGGGTGGTACCCCTCGCTCCGAAACCGCACCACGAAGCCCCCGGCGTTCGGGGAGAGCCAGGGCGGTCGCTCGAAGGCCCGTTCGACCCAGGCGCGTAGCGCCGCCATCACCCCGCCGTGGCTCACGATCAACACGTCGCAACCCAAGTGCTCGGTGGCGATCCGATCCAGCGCCGGCCCGACCCGCGCGGCGACATCGCGCAGGCTTTCACCGCCCGGGGGGCGGTAGTCCCAGCGCGCCAAGCCGTGGCGGTCGGCCGCCTGATCGAGAGCACTGTAGGGCTGGCCGTGCAGCGCCCCGAAGAACTGCTCGCGAAGTTCCTCCACCACGATCGGCTCGAGGTCAAAGTTCTCGCCAATGATGCGGGCGGTGTCCACGGCTCGCACAAAGGGGCTCGCGTAAAGCGCCGCCGGCTGAAAGCCGTCGCGCAACGCATCGGCCCGGGCGCGCGCCTCGGCGCGCCCCCGCGGCGAGAGGGCCTCTTCCGGCCCGTGGGTAAAGCGCCGCTCGGCGTTCGCCACGCTCTCCCCGTGGCGGATCAAGACTAGGCGGGCCACGCTGACTGGTCCTCCTCGCGGGCGAGCCTTGGCGCGGTCAATCCCGGATCGCGTGCGGGTTGCGCGCGAGTTCCTTTACCAGGTTTTTGTGATGCGCCTCGAGGGTGCCGCCTCCGATCTCAATCAGCTTGGCATCCCGCCAGAGGCGCGAGACCACGTACTCGCCCATATAGCCGTAGCCCCCGAGAACCTGGATGGCGGAGTCGGCGGCGCGTTTGGCCGCCTGGGAGGCAAAGAGCTTGGTGGCGTCGGCGTCGATCCGCTGGCCCGAGCCCGCCAGATCGAGGCGGCGCGCCACGTCGTAGACCAGGGCGCGGGCCGCGCGGTACTCCGCAAAGGCCTCGGCGATATGGCGTTGAATCTGCCCGAAGTCGCGAATCGGCCGCCCGAAAGCCTTGCGATCGCCCGCGTACGCGAGCATCACCTCGATGCAACGTTGGGCGATGCCGAGCGACATCGCGGCCAGCGTCAGCCGCTCGATCTCGAGGTTGCGCATCATGTGGAGCGTCCCGTCGCCCCGCTTTCCCATGAGGTTGGCGGCCGGCACGGGCACATCGTCGAAGACCAGCTCCGCCGAGAACGAGGCGCGCATGCCGAGCTTGTCGTGCCACTTCTGGCCCAGGCTGAAGCCGGGCATCCCCTTCTCCACCAGAAACGAGCTGATTTCGCGCGGCGCGGTCGCCGCGTAGACGATGAAGGCGTCGCCAAGTTCGCCGTCTCCCACGCCACCGTTGGTGATGAACGTCTTGCGCCCCGTGATCCGATAACCGTCGCCAGCGCGTCGGGCGCTGGTGCGCATCGCGAGCACATCGGTCCCCACCTCAGGCTCGGTCATACAGAGTCCGCCGACCCATTCGCCCGAGGCCGACTTGGGGACAAAGCGCGCGCGCTGTGCCTCGTCGCCGTTTAGCGCCACGTTGTGGGCAAATAGGATGGAGTGCGCGAGCACCGCGAGGCAAAAACCGGGATCCGAAGTCGACAGGATCTCGCTCAACTGCACCGCGGCGACGGCGTCGAGACCCGAGCCGCCGTAGGCCTCGGGAAGCGTCAAGCCGAGCAAGCCGAGCTCGCCGGCCCGCCGGAAGAGTTCGCGGTTGAAATGCTCCTTGCGGTCGGCATCGGCCGCCTGGGGCTCGACCTCTCGCTCGACGAACGCGCGCAGCGTCCCGGCCAGGAGCGCGTGTTCGGGAGTCGGCTCGTAGAGGTTGAAGGAGCGCCAGGCCTCGCGGCCCGGCTCCGACGCGAGCTTCGCGGGTTGCATCGCTGTCATGGGTCCTCCAGCGTTTGGATAAGCCTACCCCCTGCTGGAGCCGGCGCCTATGTTCCGCCCGCGTTGGCGACACAGGAACGCGAAAGGAGGGGTTCGTGAGACGAGCGACGATTCTCGGCGTGGCGGCGGTCGCCCTGACCGCCTGGGGGTGCAC
>CAZTOE010000280.1:0-554 GCA_964615045.1 uncultured Spirochaetales bacterium | reverse complement strand
TTCGGACGCATCAGGCCCGAGCCGCTCAGCCAGGGCGTCTATGTCGTCCTCCCGATCGCGCGGGAGATCGAGAGCTGGAATGTCAAGCTGCGCGAGATCAAGGAGCGCGCCGCGGTCCCCTCCTCGGAGGGATTGATCGTGGGCCTGGACACCTCGCTGCTGTTCCAGGTGACGCCCTCGCAGGCCCCGGAGATCCGCACCAACGTGGGCCGCAACTTCGAAGAGATCCTGGTCATCCCCTACCTGCGCAACGCGGTACGCGATGTCGTCTCGGCCTACGAGGTCAAGAACATCTACAGCGAGACCGGCCGCAAGGAAATCGCCCAGCGCATGGAGGACTATCTCCGCGAGAACCTGGAACCGCGGGGCGTGATGGTCTCCGACGTCCTGCTGCGCGACGTCCAGCTTCCCGAGCGCTTCCGGCAAAGCATCGAGGCCAAGCTCGCAGCGGAGCAGAAGGCCGAGCAGAAGCGCTTCGAACTCGTGCAGGCGCGCACCGATGCGGAGATCGAAGTGGCGCGGGCCGAAGGCGCAGCCCGGGCGCAAAAGATCAT
>CAZTOE010000279.1:0-5913 GCA_964615045.1 uncultured Spirochaetales bacterium | reverse complement strand
GCCGTTCTTCGTGGGCGGCGAGAACTTCCACTCCCGGACCGCGTTCAATACGAAGTCGTTGAAGTCCGGCAGATCGGAGGTTTCAATCGTCGCATCGAGAACATCGCCTTCCCGGCTGAGCTCGACCCGCAAGATGATCTCCCCCGCGACCGGATGCCTGCGCAGGTGGCGCGGGAAATCGAATCCCACCGCGCCGATCGGGCGCGGCGGCTCGTCGAGGTCGACGACCTCGTGTGCAGCGGCCAGCTCCACCGCGCGCGCAAAGGCCTCCTTGCGTCGACGCTCGCGCAAGGCCCGAGCCAGCGCGGTCTCGCGCGCGAGGGCGCGGGCGTGCAGGTGATCCACCCGCGTCGGGTCGCACTCATCACCTTCGCAGAAGAGGAGATGCAGCGTCGCCGCAGCGACGTCGGTGGCGCTCGCGCCCGCGGATTCTTCCTGAACGACCACTGCTGCAATGGCCAGCCGCGGATCGTCCGCCGGCGCCACCCCGATGAACCACTGATAGCGACCGTCGGGGTTGTTGCCCCGCAGCGTGCCGGTCTTCCCGGCCACCCCGATCCCGCCGAGCAGCGGTCGATCCGGGGGATCGTGAAACGCGCGCCGGGCCGTGCCATCTTCGGTGACGCCCAATGTGAGTTCTCGGAGCTCGGCGGCGAGGCGCGGTGACCACACCGGTTGTGGCACTGCACGTTCCGGAATGGCGAGCGGGCCCTGGGCGTCGCGCACGTCGGCGATCCAGTAGGGGTGCACGAGCTTGCCGTGGGCCAGGGCGGCGGCGAGGCGCGCCGCGCCGAGCGGCGTGATGAACGAGCCCGAGAGGCCGGAGCCCAGCGATCCCAGATCGAGTTCGTTCTCGACCGGCTCGACGTACCCCGCCGGGTGCTCGATCGCAGGTTCCTCGAGGATCCCCAAAAGCTGCATCTCGCCGAGCAGTGCCTCGCGTCCCACATCGCGCACCGCAAAGCGCGCAAAGCACTGATTGTTCGAGATCGCCATCGCGTGCCGGAACGAGTCCACCCGATCGCCGCGCGCCGGCGGCACGAGGTGGGCGACGAGCAATTCGTAGGGGCTACCGACGTAGCGACAATCGCGTGCGGCCACCTGCGGCGCGTGGCGCAATACCGCCGCCGCCGTCACGAGTTTCATGAGCGACGCCGTCGGATAGGTCCGCGTGGCCGGGAAGACCTCGGGATTTGTCGAGACGTAGGAGAAGAGCTCCCCGGTCGCGGGATCCATCAGGATCACGTGACCGAGCGCGACGCCGGCTTCCTCGAGCACCTCGCGCACCTGCGTGTCGAGTCCGGCGTCGACGGTGAACTCGACCTGGAAGGAGTCCCCAGTGTCCACCGCATCGAGCGATACCGGCGGGCGAATGCCGGGAGGCATCTCCCTCCACAGCGCCGGCGGGGGTGCGCCGACAGCCGCGAGCACCGGCAGCTCGCCCCGGGCCTCGATGGCGAGCGCCGCGAGGACCAGCATCGCGAGAAACCATTTCGAGCGGATCGAGGCAACGACGTCCACAAAGCTTCCGCAAGGGCTCGATCTGTTCACGCCGCACTCCCTTCCACGCCGCGAGGGCGCGCCGCCTGCGGGCGCTACTCGCATACCGGCCCGGCAACGAGATCCGTCAGGAGTTCGCCGAGCGAAAGCGATCCGTTGCTGACCTCGGAGATTTCGAACCACGCGCCGCCGGTCAGCGCGACCAGCGAGGGCGCGCCTTCGTAGCCCGTCGAAAAGCCGGCGCCGTGGGCCCCGTCCTGGACGACGAAGAGTCGGAGGTCGCCCTCGTTGAGCTCACTCGCGACTTCGGTGTAGGAGTAGAGGGCGGGGGTCCGGTCGCTGAAGACTTCGGGTGGCTCGAGGAAGGTGTCGTCGGTCATCAAGAAGAGATAGCGACGCGCCCCGGGGCGGAAGTCGAACGCCGTGGCTGCGCGGTGCAGTGCGTCCAGGCTGTTCTCGGGAAGATCGAAGTTCAAGAGCTGCCTCGGGAGCGCCGGATTGGGGATCCAGCTTTCCGCAACGAGCTGGGAGTCAAGCGCCTCCAGGAAGGCGGCGCGGTCCAGAAACGAGCCGCCGCGGTGGACGTTGACATCGTTCACGAAGGTGACGAGGCCGAAGCGGACGTCGAGTGCGTGGGCCTCCACGAGCGCGAACAGATCCTGGAGCGCGGCTCGCAGCCTGGCGATCTCGTACATCGTCGTCGAAACGTCGAGTACGAACACCAGATCGAGCGGTGCCAACCGGGCGAGATCCAACGCGTCGAACGCCGGCTTGGTCGCAGTGGCCATGGCGGAGCTCGGAAAGGACCGGGTGCCGTCGCCCTCAACAGAGAATCGAATCGCTCCGGACCAGTCGCCCGAGGTGACGGGCGCGAACCGCAGCTCCAGGGACTGACTCCCACCTGGCGGCAAGGTCACCGGCAACTCGTCGGACAGAGCGAGCGCGCTGTTTGGCAGCGTCGCGCTCACCACCGTGATGGGGGCCTCGAGGTTCGGGTTCTCGATCTGCAGGGTGACGCTTCGGGCGCAGCCGATCACAGTGTCTTCGAAGCGCACGGGATCCGGCATGATGCGAAGCGACGGACCTTTCTCGACGGCTTCGGCTTCCTCGGCGACCCGGGAGGGGCCTCCCGCCGCGCACGCCGCGAGGATGATTCCGCCGAGGATCGCGAAGACGGTTCGTTTCATCGGAGCGTGGTGAATCCCGGGTCGGTAGGAGGCTTCTCGGAACAGCGCGCGTATCCTTCCCCGCAAATCGGAGCTGAGCAAATTTGGTCGCCGCGCGAGCGTGAACCCGTACGGTCGCGTTACGAATCAACATTCTTTCTGTGACAAAAGCGTGGAGAAGCGTAGAGAGCTCTCGCTCGACACTTCTCAAGCCGACCGTTCTCTAAAATCAATCGGCAGCTAGCTGAACGCTTCTCGCCCGAGCACGTCTTCCTCACGGGAACTCTGGACCGCGATGCAAAAAGTCATTTCCCTCAACCTGCTGGTAGCGCTCGCCGCGATGGCAGGCAGCTTGTCGTCCCCGGCGGTCGCCGCGGGACAGGACACGGTCTCCGATTTCCGCGCCAAAATGGAAAAGTGGGTCGAGACGCGCCAGATCCTCTCCCAGGAGACGTCGGAGTGGGAGGTCGACCGGGAGACGCTCGAGGCCACCCGGGATCTGCTCGGGCAGCAGAAAAATGCGCTCGAGGCGGAGATCGCCGAGCTCAAAGAGACGAGCACCGTGGCCGACGATGAACGCCTCGAGCTTCTACTGAACCGCGGCGAGTACCAGCGCGCCAACCGATCTCTCGAAGATCAGATCCGCGCCCTCGAGGAAGAAGTGCTGGCGCTCGCCCCGCAGCTGCCCGAGCCGCTGCGGGAGCGCCTCGAACTCTTGCTGGTCCAAATTCCCGACGATCCCGAAACGACGCGCGTGCCGCTCGGCCAGCGTCTCATGAACGTCCTCGGCGTGCTCGCCCAGGCCGAGAAGTTCAACGGCACCGCCACCTTCGTGGGGGAGACCCGCGCCGTGGGGGGCGACCAGAAGATCCAGATTCGCACCCTCTACTGGGGCCTCGGGCAGGCGATCTACGTGGATTCGCAGGGCGAGATCGCTGGGATCGGCCGTCCGGGAGCGGAAGGCTGGGAGTTCTCCAACGAGCCGGATCTGGCCGAGCAGGCGAGGCTCCTGCTCGACATCTACGAGGGCAACGTGGACGTGATCCGCTTCGTGCGCCTGCCGGTGGAGATCCGGTAGCGGTCATGCGAAAGCCCTCTCGCACGAAGGTTCCGGTTCCGATGCGGTCCCTCGCCATCGCTCTTCTCGTGGTGAGTTCAGGGTTTTTGGCCTCCGCGCCTACAGTGAGCGCGCAGTCTTTCCAGTCCGCGCAGGTCAGCATCGACCAGCGCCTCGAGGGCTCACTGAGCGAGCTCAGCCAGGCCCGCGATCGGATTGCCAAGGAGAAGATTCCGATCTCGAAGGAGGTGGCCACGCTCGAGGATCAGGTTCTGACGCTTCGCCAGGAACAGGCGCAGCTCCTGAAGATCCGCGACAGCCGCACCATCGACCTCAGCTCGCTGCGCGAACAGGTGCGAGCGCTCGGCGAACAAGAGGACTTCGTGAACAGCCGCCTCAACGAATTCGTGCGCGATTTCGAGGGCCGGCTCGACATCAGTGAGCTTCGCCAATTCGAAGACCTGACCGCCGCCGCCAAACTCGCCGAAAAGGACGTCAATCTCGACGCTGTGGGCAAGCGCGACACGCAGATCGCCGTCGTCCGGGCCGCGCTCGAGCGAGTTCGGGAGCAGCTCGGTGGTCGGATCTTCCCCGGCGAGGCGCTGAGCCCCGAAGGCGTCCTCACCGCGGGCCACTTCATCTCGCTCGGCCCGACCGTGTTCTTCGCGAGCGAGGACGGGACTGTGTCCGGACTCGTCGAGAACCAGCTCAACGCGGCCGATCCCGTCGTGGTGGAGCTGCCCGGACGGCTCGACGCGGGCCTCGTCACGCTCGCCCAGACCGGCAAAGGCGAAGTGCCCTTCGACGCCACCCTGGGCAAGGCTCTGAAGACCACCAAGGCGCGCAAGACGCTCGGTCAGTACATCGAGGCGGGCGGGGTCGTCGGCTACGTGATTCTCGTCCTGGGAACGGCGGCGCTGCTCCTGACGCTCTTCAAGGCCTTCGAGATTCTGGGCTTTCCCGTGGCGGCTCCCACGCAGGTCGACCACATCCTCGGCGAGCTCGGCAAGGGAAACCCCGAAGCTGCCGAGCGGCTGGCCCGCCAGGTCAAGGGCATCGCGGGTGAGCTGCTCGCGACCGGGGTCGAGTACGCCAAAGAATCGCGCGCCTTCCTGGAAGAGCTGCTCTTCGAAAAGATCCTCAAGGTGCGCCCCGCGTTGGAGCGCTTTCTGCCCTTTCTGGCCATTACTGCCGCCGCGGCGCCGCTGCTCGGTCTCCTCGGCACCGTGATCGGGATGATCAAGACCTTCCAGCTCATCACGATCTTCGGAACGGGTGACGCCAAGAGCCTCTCATCGGGGATCTCCGAAGCGCTGGTCACGACCGCGCTGGGGCTCGTCGTGGCGATCCCGACCTTGATCCTGCACGGCGCGCTCTCCCGCATGGCCAAGCGCAAGCTCGGGCTCCTCGAGCAGCTCTCGGTCGCTTTCGTCAACGGAGTGGCCGCCTTGCGGCTGAACGGCAACCGCGAGCCGGAGGCGGCCGGAGTCTCTGCGCTGCGGCGCGGCCTGAGCGGCGGGAGCGAAGAAGCCGGGCGCTGGCCACCGCCGCCTCCCTCCGCCACGCCGCCTCGAGCGCCGTAGTGCGGCATCCAGCAGATATTTCGCGATGGATCGAATCTGGCACATCTGGTTGAGCGGCGGTTGGGTGATGATTCCGCTCTTTGCGCTGGCGGTGCTGCTCTACGCTCACGCCTTCCAGCTCGTGATGTACGTGCGCCGCGCCAATCTCGAGGGGAAGAACGAGATGCGCTGGTGGGAATGGGTGCGGCAACCGGACCAGGCAGAGGGCCACGTAGCCCGGGTGATCCGCTACACCCAGTCCGGTGTGTCGTCCGCCCAGGAGGTCCGCAATCGCTTCGATGAGGTCCGCATGGCGCTGGTCGACCTGATCGATCGCCGTACCCAATTTGTGGGCACGCTCGTGGCGGCCGCACCGCTGCTCGGATTGCTCGGCACCGTGTTCGGCATGTTGCAGACCTTCTTCGGGATCTCCACCAGTGCCGGGGAGGAGACCGCGGGGGTGGTCGCCTCGGGAATCTCCGAAGCGCTCGTCACCACCCAGACCGGTCTCACGATCGCGCTTCCCGGCCTGTTCATGGTGATGTTGATCCAGCGCCAGCGGCACATGCTCGAAGCCAGGCTGGACCGTTTGCAGAGTCTCACCCTCAGCACCCTGAAGCTCGAGTAG